>CALKHU010000043.1 GCA_937991555.1 uncultured Caulobacter sp. | reverse complement strand
GTGCCGACGCGGCGGGGCGCCCGCTTCCTGGCCGAGGCCTTTGTCGGGGCCGCCGGCGGTCGGGCGACCCTGCTCCCCCAGATCCGGGCCATCGGCGACCTCGACGAGGGCGAGCCGCCGTTCGAGCCGGGCGACCTGTCCCTCGACATCCCGCCGGCCATCGATCCCCGGACCCGCCGCTTCGAACTGGCGCGGCTGGTCACCGGGCACGCTGGCCTCGGCCGGCGCCTGGAGGCGGCGGGCGCGCTCGAGATGGCCGACGCCCTGGCGACCTTTCTCGACGACCTGCAGATCGAGGAGGTCCGCGATCCGCTGAAGCGCCTGGACGGCCTCGTCGACCTCGACATGGCCGCCCACTGGAAGCGGTCGGCCGATGTCCTGCGCATCGCGCTCGAGGCGTGGCCCGCGCGGCTGGCCGAGATGGGGCTGATCGACGTGTCGGACCGGCGCGTCCGGCTGCTGGACGCCCTGACCGCGCAGTGGACGCGGCATCCGCCCAGACATCCGCTGATCGCCGCCGGCTCGACCGGCGCCGCGCCGGCGACCGCCCGGCTGCTGAAGGCGATCGCCGAGGCGCCGAAGGGCCTGGTGGTCCTGCCGGGCCTCGACAAGGACCTGGCCGACAAGGCCTGGCGCGATGTCCAGGACCAGCATCCGCAGGGCATGATGAGGCGGCTTCTGGAGGTTCACGCCGGCGTCCCGCGCGGCGATGTCCGCGACTGGCTGCCGGACGCCGACAGCCGCGGCCGCTGGCGCCGGCGGCTGATCAACGAGGCGCTGCGTCCGGCCGAGGCCACCGCCGACTGGCGCGATGTTCTGAAGACCCTCCGCGCCGGGGCGGCGGGCGGGGCCGACCCCCTGGCCGAGGGCCTGGCCGGTCTGTCCGTGGTCGCCGCGCGCCACGAGGAGGAGGCCGCCGACGTCTGCGCCCTGCTGCTGCGCGAGACGCTGGAGCGGCCGGACGCCACCTGCGCCCTGGTGACGCCGGACCTCGCCCTCGCCCGCCGGGTCAGCGCGCGGCTGGCGCGGTTCGGCGTGGTCGCCGACTCCTCGGCCGGATCCTCCCTGTCCGGGTTCCCGATCGGGGTGCTGATCCGGCTGGTCGCGGACCAGGCCGTCGACCCGCTGTCGCCCGTGCTGCTGCTGGCCATCCTCAAGCATCCGCTGGTCCGCCTCGACCGCGAGCCGGACGCCCTCGCCGCCGCCCTCGCGTCGCTGGAGGTCCCGCACCCGAAGGACCGGCTCAATCGCCGCCTTCGCGGCGCCCGGCCCGGCGATCGCGACGCCCTGCTGGCCCGGCTCGACGACATCCCGGACGGCCGGGCGCTGGTCGAGGACCTGCTGACCGGGCTCGACATCCTCGGCCTCGCCTTCGCCGACGGACCGGGCGGCGCGGACGAGGCCGCCCGCGGCCTCGTGCTGGCGCTGGAGGCGCTCGGCGGACCGGACGTCTGGAACGGGCCGGACGGGGAGTGCGCGGCCGGCCTGCTGGCCGCGCTGATCGCCGACGGCGCGGCCTTGCCTCCGGTCTCGCCGCGGGCGTTCGCCGAACTGATCGTCAAGCTGATGGACGGCGAGACGCTGCGGGTCGGGGCCGTGCATCCGCGGGTCCGCATCCTCGGCGCCCTGGAGGCCCGCTTGCTGCGCGCCGACCGCCTGGTCCTGGCCGGCCTCGAGGACGGGGTCTGGCCGCGGGGCGCGACGATCGACCCGTTCCTGTCACGGCCGATGCGCGAGCGGCTCGGACTGCCCTCGCCCGAACGTCGCCTCGGCCTGACCGCCCACGACTTCGCCCAGGCCGCCTGCGCTCCCGAGGTCGTGCTGGTCCACAGCCTGCGGCGGGAGGGCGCGCCGGCGGTCGAATCGCGCTGGCTCTGGCGGCTGCGAACCCTGGCGCGGGGCGCCGGCGTGGACCTGCCCGGGCGGCCGGAGGCGCTGGACTGGGCCCGCGCGCTCGACGCGCCGGACGTCTACCGGCCTGTGGAGCGACCCGAGCCCAGGCCGCCGGTGGACGAGCGGCCGGACCGGTTCGCGGTCACCCGGATCGAGGCCCTGACCCGCGACCCCTATTCGGTCTGGGCGCGCGACATCCTCAAGCTGTTTCCCCTCGACCGGCCGGACGAACCGGTCGAGTCGCGGGCGCGGGGCACCGCCATCCACGCCGCCTTCGAGGACTTCGCCGCCGCCTGGCGGGACGGCGAGCCGCAGGAGGCCCCGGCGCTGTTCGAGCGCCTCTATCTCGACGCCCTCGTCCGGCAGGGGTTGCCCCGCGCGGCGCTGGCCCGCGAACGGGCGCTGGCCCGCGAGGCGGCGCAGTGGGCGACGGCGCTGGAGCGCGAGCGCCGGGCCGACGGCCGCCGGGTGTTCGTCGAGCGGTCCGGCGAACTGCCTGTCGAGGCCGGCGGGCGGCTGTTCACCCTGACCGCCAAGGCCGACCGGATCGAGATCACGCCCGACGGCCTCGGCCATGTCCTTGACTTCAAGACCGGCGGCGCGCCGTCGCTGAAGCAGATCGACACCGGCTTCTCGCCCCAGTTGACCCTGACGCTCGCCATGCTGCTGGCGGGCGGCTTCGGCGACCTCAAGGCCCACGCCGGCGACCTGACCTATCTGAAGGTCACCGGCCGGCAGCCGCCGGGCGAGGTCATCGTGCGCAAGGCCGCCGGCGCCGAGGCGGAGGAAGCGGCGGGCAGGGCCTGGGAGGGCGTCCGCCGGCTGCTCGCCCTCTACCAGGATCCCGCGCGCGGCTACCGCTCGCGCACCGCGCCGCAGTTCGTGAAGACCTACGCCAGCGACTACGATCACCTGGCCCGGGTCTTCGAGTGGTCGACCGGCTCCGAGGACGCGGAGGGCGGCGAATGAGCCTCCATGACCGCGACCAGAGCCTGGCCGCCGACCCGCGCCTCGACGCCTTCGTCACGGCCAACGCCGGGTCGGGCAAGACCAAGACCCTGATCGACCGCGTCGCGCGCCTGCTGCTGCGCGACGTCCGGCCGGCCCAGATCCTCTGCGTGACCTACACCAAGGCCGCGGCGGCCGAGATGCAGCGCCGGCTGTTCGACGTGCTGGGCGGCTGGTCGGTGATGGAGGACGCCGCGCTGCAGGCGGAACTGGCCCGGCTCGAGGGCGAGGACGCGCCGCGCGACGCGCTCGGGCTGTCGAAGGCCCGGACGCTGTTCGCCAAGGCGCTGGAGACGCCGGGCGGGCTGAAGATCCAGACCATCCACGCCTTCTGCGAGCGCCTGCTGCGACGGTTTCCGATCGAGGCCGGCGTGTCGCCGACCTTCTCGGTGATGGACGATCCCGCCGCGGCGCTGATCGCGGGAGAGGCCCGGGACGAGGTCGCCCGGCGGGCCTTCGAAGGCGGGGACCTGGTCACCGACGCCTACTCGCGGCTCTCGGTCGCCCTCGACCATGGCAGCTTCCAGCAGATGTTCGCGGCCTTCGAGGCGAAGCGCGAGGCCATCGCCGCCTATGTCGACCGCTGCGGCGGTCTCGGCGGGTTGCCGGCGGCCATCGCCGACGCCTGCGGCCTGCAGGGTCTCGAGGACCCGGAGAAGATCCTCCGCGAGGCCCTGACGCCCCCCGCCCTCGATCGCGAGGCCTGGCGGCGGCTGATGGCGGCCTGTCTCGCCAGCAGCAACGCCAACGACGTCGCCAAGGGCCATCGGTGTTCGGAGATCGTCGAGGCCGCGGCCGCCGGTCAGGCCCGTGAAGCGCTGGTGCTGGGCATCCTTTACACCGACAAGGGAGAGCCGCGCGCCCGTTCGCGCATCTTCACCAAGGCGATCGGCGAGCCGCTGAAGGACTGGCTCGAGGCGGAGCAGGCGCGGATCAGCGCGGCGCTCGACCGGGCCAGGGCCGCCCGCGTGGCGCAGGACACCGTGCTCGTGCTCGCGCTGGCCAGCGTCTACGCCGACGCCTACGAGACCGCCAAGGCCGCGCGCGGCGCCCTCGACTTCGCCGATCTCATCGCCAGCACCCGCAGGCTCGTCGCCGAGCGGCCGGACGCAGCCTGGGTGCTCTACAAGCTGGACGAGGGCATCGACCACATCCTGGTGGACGAGGCCCAGGACACCGCCCCCGAGCAGTGGGACATCGTGCGCCGGCTGACCGGCGACTTCTGGTCGGGCGCCGGGGTGCGCGGCGAGGTCGAGCGCACCCTGTTCGTGGTCGGGGACGAAAAGCAGTCGATCTACAGCTTCCAGGGCGCCGATCCCCAGCGGATGCTGGCCGAGACGCAGCGCTACATCGCCGACATCGAGGCCGCCGGCCGCCGGCCGGTGGCGCCCACCCTGGCGGTCTCCTACCGCTCGACGCCGCAGGTGCTGAGCTTCGTCGACGGCCTGCTCGCGGGCGGCATGGTCGACCTCGGCGTGCTGCCGGAGACGGGCAACGTCGTCGTTCACCGGCCCTTCCGCGCCGCGGATCCGGGCTGCGTCGACCTGTGGCCGCTGTTCAGGGACCAGCCCGGCGAGGAGCGCGAGGCCTGGGACGCCCCCCTGGACGAGGAGGCCGAGACCTCGGCCAACCGGCGGCTGGCCCGCCGCATCGCCGCCGAGATCAAGGCGCTCGTCAAGCGCGGGGACGCCGTCTTCGACAAGGAGCTCCGGCGGGCGGACGGGGGCCGGGGCGACTGGCGGCCGGCCGGCTACGGCGACGTCATCGTCCTGGTCCGGCGCCGGCGGGTGCTGTTCGAGGAGATCATCCGGGCCCTGAAACAGGGCGGCGTGCCGGTGGCCGGGGCGGATCGCCTGACCCTGTCGGCCCACATCGCCTTCGACGACCTGATGGCCCTGGCCCGCTTCGTCCAGTTCCCGGACGACGACCTGACGCTGGCCGCCCTGCTGAAGTCGCCGTTCTGCGGCCTCGACGACGACGACCTCTACGCCCTGGCCCGGGACCGCAAGCCCGACACCCTGTGGACCGTGCTCCAGAGGCGGGCCGGCGAGCGGCCGGCCTGGTCGGCGGCCCTGACCGTGCTGGCCTGCGCGCGCGACCTGGCGCCGGGCCGGTCGCCGTTCGACTTCTACAGCCGCATGCTCGGCCTGCAGGGGCCCGGCGGGCGCTCGCTGCGGGCCTGCATGCTGACCCGCCTGGGCGGCGAGGCTGGCGACGTGATCGACGAGTTCCTCGCCCGCGCCCTCGCCGCCGAGGCGCAGGGCGTGCGCGACCTCGAGACGCTGGCCCACGCCTTCGCCGGTCTCGACATCTCCGTGAAGCGCGAGATGGAGGGCGCCGGCGCCGAGGTGCGGGTGATGACCGCGCACGGCGCCAAGGGCCTGGAGGCGCCGATCGTCTTCCTGCCCGAGACGACGGTGACCCGCACCGCGCGCGGCTCGCCGCTGCTGGAGACCGAGGCGGGCGGCTTCCTGTGGTGCGCCCGCAAGGACGACGACTGCGCGGCCAGCGCCGACGCCCGCCGGCGCCGCGCCGAGCGCGAGGAGCAGGAGGCGTGGCGGCTGCTCTACGTCGGACTCACCCGGGCGCGGGACCGGCTGGTCCTGTGCGGCCGGATCGGCGCGCGCACGACCGAGGACAAGGTCGGCGGCTGGTATGCGGCCATGCGCGCCGCTTTTGACGCCCTGCCGGGCGAC
>CALKHU010000042.1 GCA_937991555.1 uncultured Caulobacter sp. | reverse complement strand
AGCGGCGCCTCGGCCCCAGGCACCCGCGGCCGCCCTGGCCGAGCTGGAAGCCGGGGACCGCCTCCGCGCCACGCTGCTGCTGTCCTGCGAGCCGGGCTTTCCGCCGCTGCTGGCCGCGCTCGACCCGCCGCCGCCGCTGATCTGGGTGCTGGGGGACGCCACGCTGCCCGCGCGGCCGGCGGTGGCGATCGTCCGCGCGCGGGTCGCCTCCGCCGCGGGACAGCGGTTCGCGCGGGCGCTGGCCGTCGACCTGGGCAAGGCCGGACAGGTCGTCGTCTCTGGCATGGCGCGGGGAATCGACGGCGCGGCGCACGAGGGCGCGCTGGCCACCGGCGGCGGCACGGTCGCCGTGCTGGGCGGCGGCGTCGGCGACATCTACCCCCCCGACCACGCAGATCTCCACGCCCGTATCGTCGAGGCCGGCGCGGTCGTCTCCGAAAGCCCGCCCGACCACCGCGCCCAGGCGCGGGACTTCCCCCGCCGCAACCGGCTCATCAGCGGCCTGTCGCGGGCCATCGTCGTGGTCGAGGCGGAGCTGAAGTCCGGATCGCTGATCACCGCCCGGCTGGCCGCCGAACAGGGCCGCGAGGTGCTGGCCGTCCCCGGCTCTCCGCTCGATCCGAGGGCGCGCGGCGCCAACGACCTGCTACGCCAGGGCGCGGCGGTCTGCGAGGGCGTGGACGACGTCCTGCGCGTGCTGGAGGGCCTCGGCGGCCTGCGGGAGCCGGAACGCCGGCGCTGGAGCGGTCCGCTTCCCGACGGGCCGGATCCGGCGCTGCAGGACAGGGTCGCGGCGCTGCTGTCTCCGGCTCCGGTTCATCCCGACGACCTGGTGCGCGCGACCGGCGCGCCGCCCGCCGCCGTCTATGCGGCGCTCGTCGAGCTTTCGTTGGCAGGTCGGGCGCAGTTCACCGCGGACGGACAGGTCTGCGACGGCTGAGCGGCAGCCGAAGGCGCGACCGCCCCCAAACGCAGAAAGGCGGCCCCGGGGGACCGCCTTCTTCGCCTCAACTCAACCGCGCAGGACCGCACTGGTCCTGGAGGCGCCGCGGGGCCCCACGCCCCTGACGACCCGACGGGCCGCCCTCGATCCCGACTATCCCGCCGGAGAAATCGGCGCGCAACGCGCCATAATGTCGGCGCCACACTTTCGCCGACCGCTGTGTTCCGCAAACCACGGTACGGGACCCACCCCCGGGGCGCCGCGCTCCGTCCGCCATCGCCGCCGAATGGACACATTGTCGGCTTGGGGCGGCCATATCGGCCTTCGATATTGCCAGGGTCGGTCGATCGCTCCGGTCCGGATCCTGAACAGCCCCCCCAGCCCCCCGTATCGGGCGCCGGTCGGCCGACACCCTCCCCTTACAATCCAGTACCTGGCAGTCCGGCATCTTCCCCGCCCACTGCGCCGCGTACCTGTGCGCAGCAGCCTCCGTGCGCTGCGAAAGTGGCGAAACCACCGCCTTCCCCAGCCCCTCCGTTGACATTCCCCCTGCCCCGCGCCCACTTTCCGCGCTCGCTCGGGGGGCGAGAGCCCAGCCCGACACCGCCGTAGACCGCATCGGAACCGCATGAACGTCGTCGTCGTCGAGAGCCCGGCCAAGGCCAAGACCATCAACAAGTACCTGGGCTCGGACTACAAGGTTCTCGCCTCCTACGGCCACGTCCGCGACCTGCCGTCCAAGGATGGCTCGGTGAAGCCGGACGACGACTTCGCGATGAGCTGGGAGGTCGACGCCAAGTCGGCCAAGCGGGTCAGCGACATCGTCGAGGCGGTGAAGAACGCCGACACCCTCTATCTCGCCACCGACCCGGATCGCGAGGGCGAGGCGATCAGCTGGCACCTGCTCGAGGTGCTTCAGAAGAAGAAGGCGCTGAAGGACGTCGCCGTGAAACGGGCGACGTTCAACGCCATCACCAAGGGCGCCGTGCTCGAGGCGATCGCCAATCCGCGCGACATCGACATGGAGCTGGTCGAGGCCTACCTCGCCCGTCGGGCGCTCGACTACCTGGTCGGCTTCACCCTGTCGCCGGTGCTTTGGCGCAAGCTGCCGGGCAGCCGCTCCGCCGGCCGCGTGCAGTCGGTGGCCCTGCGGCTCATCGTCGACCGCGAGCTGGAGATCGAGCGCTTCCGGACCCAGGAATACTGGACCGTCGAGGCCGACGTCTCGGCCGGTTCGGACCCGTTCCTGGCCCGGCTGGTCAAGCACGAGGGCCGCAAGCTCACCAAGTTCGACCTCGGCGACGAATCGTCGGCCACGGCCGCCCGCGAGGCGGTCCTGGCGGCGAGCTTCAAGGTGAGCTCCGTCGAGAAGAAGCCCGCCCGGCGCACGCCGCCGCCGCCGTTCACCACCTCGACCCTGCAACAGGAAGCCGCCCGCAAGCTCGGCTTCTCCGCCCAGCGCACGATGCAGGCGGCGCAGAAGCTGTACGAAGGGATCGATATCGGCGGCGAGACGGTCGGCCTGATCACCTACATGCGGACCGACGGGGTCTCGACGACCCCCGAAGCGCTCGACGAGGCGCGCCGGGTCATCGGCGGCATGTACGGCAAGGACTACGTTCCCGAGACGCCGCGCCTGTACAAGACCAAGGCCAAGAACGCCCAGGAAGCCCACGAGGCGATCCGCCCGACCTCGCTGGAGCGCAATCCGGGCAAACTGCGGCTGGAGAGCGATCTCGGGCGGCTCTACGAGCTGATCTGGAAGCGAATGATCGCCTCGCAGATGGAGGCGGCCCGGATCGAGCGGACGACCGTCGACCTCGAGAGCGGCGACGGCCGGACCGGCCTGCGGGCGACCGGACAGGTGGTTCTGTTCCCGGGCTATCTCGCCGTCTACGAGGAAGGCCGCGACGAGCCCGACCCGGCCGCGAAGCCGGTCGAAGGCGGGGACGACGCCGATTTCGCCGGAAAGCTTCCGGTCGTGGTCGAGGGCGCCGAGGCCAGGGTGCTGCGGGCCCGGTCGGACCAGCACTTCACCGAGCCGCCGCCGCGCTACTCGGAAGCGAGCCTGGTCAAGAAGATGGAGGAGCTCGGCATCGGCCGGCCCTCGACCTACGCCTCGATCCTGACCGTCCTGCGCGACCGCGCCTACGTCCGCATGGACAAGCAGCGCTTCGTTCCTGAGGACAAGGGCCGCCTGGTCACCGCCTTCCTGGAAGAGTTCTTCAAGCGCTACGTCGAGTACGACTTCACCGCCTCGCTGGAGGAGAAGCTCGACCTGGTGAGCGACGGGCAGCTCGACTGGAAGGCCTTCCTGCGCGAGTTCTGGAAGGAGTTCCACGCGGCCGTCGGCGAGATCGCCGAGCTGCGCGTGACGAACGTGCTCGACGCGCTCAACGAGGCGCTCGGGCCGCACATCTTCCCGGCCAAGGCCGACGGGTCCGACCCGCGCCTCTGCCCGACCTGCGGGACGGGCCGGCTGAGCCTGAAGACCGGCAAGTTCGGGGCCTTCATCGGCTGCTCGAACTATCCGGAGTGCCGGTTCACGCGGCCGATCGCCCAGAACGACGAGAACGGCGACGCCGACGCCGGCGGCGACCGCGAGCTGGGCGTCAATCCGCGCACCGGCCAGCCGGTCTGGCTGAAGAACGGACGCTTCGGGCACTACGTCGAGGAGACGCCGCGCGACGGCGACAAGCCGCGGCGTTCGAGCCTGCCGAAGGGCTGGCCGCCGGCGGCCATGGACATCGAGAAGGCGCTGCGGCTGCTGGAGCTGCCGCGGACCGTGGGCGACCATCCGGAGGACGGCAAGCCGATCACCGCCGGGCTGGGCCGCTACGGCCCGTTCGTTCTGCACGACGGCACCTACGCCAACCTGGAGAGCATCGACGAGGTCTTCGAGGTCGGCCTGAACCGCGCCGTGGCCGTGCTGGCCGAGAAGCGGGCGGGCGGACGCGGCGGGCGGGCCCAGGCGGCGGCGCTGAAGGAACTGGGGAATCACCCCGAGGACGGCCAGCCGGTCCGGATCCTGTCCGGCCGCTTCGGCCCCTACATCAAGCACGGCGCCACCAACGCCAACGTCCCGCGCGGCAAGGATCCGCAGGACGTGACGCTGGATGAGGCCGTGGCGCTGATCGCCGCCCGCGCGGCCAGCGGCGGCGGCGGCAAGAAGAAGCCGGCGAAGAAGGCGGCCGCGCCGAAGGCCAAGGCGGAGAAGAAGCCGGCTGCGGCGAAGAAGACGCCGGCGGCCAAGAAGAAGGCTCCGGCGAAGACGGCGAAGGCGGCGGAGTAGTCTTCGTCACTGCGTGCTTCGACACGCGCCTTCGGCGCTGCTCAGCATGACTTTTGGGGATGTCCCAAGTCCCGTCATCCTGAGCAGCCCGCGCAACGGGCGTGTCGAAGGACGGCAGGCGATTGGTCACGCAATGCCTCTTCCCCGCCGGCGCATGGCGCCGCATACCGCGCCGTTCCCGAATCGTTCGAGACTGCCGCGTAATGACGTCCCCTACCCCCGCTTCCCGCGAACCTGATCTCTTCGGCCTCGACGACGACGCGCTGAAGCCGGCGCCGGCGGCGCCGCTGGCGACCGCGCATGAGCCGCGCGCCGATCCGAAGGCGCTGAGTTCGGCCAAGGCCGCCGAGCGCGCCGCGGCCAAGCCGTCCGGGGACTATGACGCCAGCGCCATCGAGGTGCTGGAAGGCCTCGAGCCGGTTCGCATGCGGCCGGGCATGTACATCGGCGGCACCGACGAGCGGGCGCTGCATCACCTGTTCGCGGAGATTCTCGACAACTCGATGGACGAGGCGGTGGCCGGCCACGCCAAGGTCATCGAGGTCAGCCTGGACGCCGACGGGTTCCTGTCGGTGAAGGACGACGGTCGCGGCATGCCGGTCGACCCGCACCCCAAGCACCCGGGCAAGTCGGCGCTGGAGGTCATCATGACCGTCCTGCACGCCGGCGGGAAGTTCAGCGGCAAGGCCTACGAGACGTCCGGCGGCCTGCACGGGGTCGGCGCCTCGGTCGTGAACGCGCTGTCGGAAAGGCTCGAGGTCACCGTCTGGCGCGACGGCTTCGAGCATCGCCAGGCCTTCGAGCGCGGCAAGCCGGTCGGCGGGCTGGAGCGGGTCGGTCCGTCGCGGAAAAAGGGGACCCAGGTCCGATTCCTGCCCGACCCGCAGATCTTCGGCGACAACGCCGTGTTCAAGCCGGCGCGGCTGTACCGGATGGCGCGATCCAAGGCTTATCTGTTCCGCGGCGTGCAGATCAGATGGTCCTGCGATCCCTCGCGGATCCACGACCAGACCCCGGCCGAGGCGACGTTCCATTTCCCAAACGGCCTGGCCGACTTCCTCGCCGAGCGCACGCGCGGCGTGACGACGGTGACGCCCGACGCCTTCAGCGGCCGCATCGAGCGCAAGGGCGAGACCGGCGCCGTCGAGTGGGCCGTGACCTGGACGCCGCAGGGCTTCGGCGAGGCCGACGGGTTCATGCAGTCCTACTGCAACACCGTGCCGACCCCCGAGGGCGGTACGCACGAGGCCGGTTTCCGCGCGGCCATCACCAAGGGGCTGAAGGCCTACGCCGAACTCGTCGGCGAGAAGCGGGCCGGGATCATCACCGCCGACGACGTGATCGCCCAGGCGGGCGCGCTGATCAGCGTCTTCATCCGCAATCCGGAGTTCCAGGGCCAGACCAAGGAACGGCTGTCGTCCAGCGACGCCCAGCGGCTGGTGGAGACGGCCCTGCGCGACCCGTTCGACCACTGGCTGACCGCCTCGCCCAAGGCGGCGCGCGGTCTGCTCGACTTCGTCATCGAGCGCGCCGAGGAGCGTCTGAAGCGCCGCAAGGACAAGGAGGTCGCCCGCGCCTCGGCGACGCGCAAGCTGCGGCTGCCGGGCAAGCTGGCAGACTGCTCCGGCAACGCCACCGACGGCAGCGAGCTGTTCCTGGTCGAGGGCGACTCGGCCGGCGGATCCGCCAAGCAGGCGCGCGACCGCAGGACCCAGGCGATCCTGCCCCTGCGCGGCAAGATCCTGAACGTCGCCAGCGCCACCGGCGACAAGCTGATGGGCAACAAGGAGCTGGCCGACCTGATGCTGGCCCTCGGCGTCCAGGGGGGGAGCAAGTACCGCGAGGAAGACCTCCGCTACGAGCGGATCATCATCATGACGGACGCCGACGTCGACGGCGCCCACATCGCCAGCCTGCTGATCACCTTCTTCTACCGCACCATGCCGGACCTGATCCGCGGCGGCCGGCTGTTCCTGGCCATGCCGCCGCTCTATCGCATCAGCCACGGCGGCAAGTCGCTGTACGCCCGCGACGACGCCCACAAGGACGAACTGCTGGCCACCGAGTTCAAGGGCAAGAAGCCCGAGATCGGCCGCTTCAAGGGCCTGGGCGAGATGATGCCGGCGCAGCTGAAGGAAACCACCATGGATCCGGCCAGGCGCACCCTGGCCCGAGTCACGCTGCCCCGGGACGAGGGGCATGTGGAGGATCTGGTTGAAACCCTGATGGGGCGGAAGCCGGAACTGCGCTTCCGGTTCATCCAGGAGAACGCCGAATTCGCGGCGGCCGACGTCGACATCTAGACAAACAGACGCCGCCCGAAGACAGAATTGGGCAGGACAGCGCCAGTACAGCGTTGCGCCTGATCGCAATGATGTTCTGGCGCGAGACCGAAGGCCGCCTGGTCGATCACAATCCGGTCAAAGTTATTTGAGCGGAACGCTACGCGTTGTCGCGGGTTCCTCCTGCATGCTCGCGTCGGTCCACGGCGCGGGCCGAGTACGAATGGGGCCCTGAATGCTGCAGATCCGTATTGACCGGCCGTCTCCCGCCATGGAGACGCGGCCGCCCCTGCCCGCGCCGGAACGGACGGCGCTGTTTCTTGATCTCGACGGCACGCTCGCGGCCATTGAGCCGACGCCGGAGGCGGTGGGGCCGTCGCCGCGCCGCACCGCCCTGCTCCGCGAACTGCTGGGGCGGCTCGACGGCCGCGTGGCCGTGCTGAGCGGCCGCCCCATCGCCGACATCGACAGGATCCTCGAAGGCGCCGTCACCGCCGTGGCGGGCGTACACGGCCTCGAACGCCGCATGCCTGACGGTCGCCTCGAACGGGTCCCCGCGCACCCGGCGCTGGGCCGGGTCGAGGAGACGCTGGCCAGTTTCGCCAGGGGGCAGCGCGGCCTGCTGGTCGAGAGCAAGCCGCAGTCCGTCGCCCTGCACTACCGCGGCCACCCGCCGGCGGGCGACGCCTGCCTCGACATCGCCCACCGCCTGGCCGCCGTCCATGAACTCGGCGTGCAGGAAGGCCACATGGTCGTCGAACTGCGCACGCCGGGCCCGGACAAGGGCGACAGCGTGCGGGCCTTCATGGCCGATCCGGCCTTCCGGGACGCCGTGCCGGTCGCCGTCGGCGACGACCTGACCGACGAGCACGCCTTCGAGGCGGTGCTCGACTACCAGGGCTGGGGCGTGCTGGTCGGCGCGCCGCGTCCGACATCCGCCCTGTACCGGCTGGGCGATCCCGACGCCGTGCAGGACTGGCTGGAGGAGTATCTGAGATGAGCCGCCTGATCGTCGTGTCCAACCGCGTCAACCTGCCCCGCGAGGCGGGCGCGGGATCGGTCGGCGGACTCGCGGCCGGCATCGCCGCCGCGCTGCGCGAGCACCAGGGGGTGTGGTTCGGATGGAGCGGCGAGACGACGCCGACCTACACCGGCCAGATCGCCATGGAGCGGGTCGGGGACGTGACGCTGGCGCGTGTCGACCTCGAGGAGCAGGACGTCGAGGAATACTACAACGGCTACGCCAACCGGACGCTTTGGCCGCTGTTCCACGACCGCATCGACCTGACCGCCTACGAGCGGTCGTTCGACGCCGGCTATGCGCGGGTCAACGCGCGGTTCGCCCAGGCCCTGGCGGCCCTGGTCCAGCCCGATGACCTGATCTGGGTGCACGACTACCATCTGGCCCCGCTGGCCCGGGACCTGCGGGCGCTGGGCGTCAGGAACCGGATCGGCTTCTTCCTGCACATCCCGTGGCCGGCGCGGACCCTGCTCGCCACCCTGCCCGGGCATCGCAAGCTGGTCGAAGCCCTGTTCCACTACGACCTGATCGGCTTCCAGACGCAGGACAACCTGACCGCCCTGAACGGCTACCTGGCCAACGAGATCGGCGCGCCGCCGGCCGACCGGAACGGCTTCGTCACGGCGTTCGGCCGACGGGTCCGGCTGGGGGTGTTCCCGATCGGGATCAAGGCCGAGGACTTCGTCGAGGGCGCGCGCTCGGCCGCGGGGCAGGACGCCTTCGCCCGGATGACCGAGTCCCTCGCCGGCCGGAAGATGGTCGTCGGCGTCGACCGGCTCGACTACTCCAAGGGCCTGGAAGAGCGCTTCCTCGCCTACGAGCAGTTCCTCGCCGACAACGAGGCCCAGCGCGAGAAGGTGTTCATGCTCCAGATCGCGACGCTCAGCCGTGACGCGGTCGAGGCCTACCAGGACCTCCGCAGCCGCCTCGACGCGATCGCCGGGCGCGTCAACGGCGCCTTCGGGACGATGGACTGGGTGCCGCTGCGCTACGTCAACAGCGGCTACCGGCAGGACGAACTGGCCGGCATCTATCGCGCCGCCAGCGTGGGACTGGTGACGCCGCTGCGCGACGGCATGAACCTGGTCGCCAAGGAATACGTCGCCTCCCAGGACCCCGAGGACCCGGGCGTGCTGATCCTGTCCCGGTTCGCCGGGGCGGCCGCGCAGATGAGTTCGGCCCTGATCGTCAATCCCTATGACCGGGACGAGGTCTCGGGCGCGATCCAGCGGGCGCTGTCGATGGGCTACGCAGAGCGGCGGCGGCGCTGGGACAAGCTGATGGACGGCGTCCTGACGGACGACATTTCCGCCTGGCGCGAGTCCTTCGTCGAGGCCCTGAAGGGCGGCCCGAAGACCGCCCCCCGCCTGGCCAACGACGCGGCCTGAGGCAGGTCCGGGCCGGGTCAGAGCACGATGGCATCAGACGGAAGCGTCCGATGGCTGAACCGTGCTCTGGATTCCGAAGGTCGGCGCCTGAGGATTCAGAGGGCACCCCCTGAACCCGTCAGGTTCTAGCGGCCGGCCTGGATGCTGATCGTCACCGGGGCGCCGCCCTGGCCCGTGCCCGTCCAGCTGTCGCCGACGTTCTTGCTCACCGTCGGCGAACAGGAGGGCGGCGCGGCCTGGGGCGCGGTCTGGGTGAAGCAGGTCTGTCCGCCGGACGCCGTCCACGACCCGGCGCTTTCGCCCATCGGGCTGGAGCCGGTGTAGGTGCCGTCGGCGTTGACGAACAGCTTCACCGTCGTGCCGTCGCCGTACACGATGACCACCGTGTTGCCGTAGGTCGAGGCCATGGGGTCATCGGCCAGCGCCGGACCAGCCATCATCGCCGCGGCGATCGCCACGCTTGCAAGAAGTCGCATCTGAGGTTCCCACCCGATTGTCTTGTTGGGCCCGCCTTCAAGCGGGCGCGGGAAGGTTAACCAGAAGATCGGCGTTCCGTTAACCCCGTCCGATGGGGTCAGGACCGGGGCATGCCCCCGGCGACGAGCGTGTGGATCACCGGCTCGCCCTTCAGGCCGCGGGCCCTCCAGCTGGTCCCGACCCCGCCGCCGGGGGGGATGTCGGTGCAGAAGGACAGAGGCACGTAGAACGGCCGCTTCTGCGTCATGCAGACGGCCTGGTCCTTGATCTTCCAGACGCCCTGGGTGCGCTGGCCGTTGGCCCTCTGGGCGTCGTAGGTCCCGTCGGGGTGCAGCCAGAGGCGGGTCTGCAGCCCGTTCGGATAGGTGCTGATGATGGTGTTGCTGAACGCCGGCCTGAGCACATCGCCGCCCGGCGTGGACGAGGTCAGGATGGCGACGACCGTCGCACTGACGAGGATGCTCACGGACATGGCCGGTCCCCAAACGCTCCGCTTCCGCCGCTATTCATCACACAACTGTCGCCATCCTGTCATCAGGCCTCGCGCGCGCGGCGACTCATCCCACGCGTTGTTCTTGACGTCGCGGCCCGTCGCGGCCATTGGCGGCCGGCCCATGACCGCGAAGTCGCCATCTCCGGCCCTCGACACGCTGCAGGCCGGCCGCGCCTTCGCGGCGCTGGCGGTGCTGCTGTTCCATGTCGAGCTGACGCTGAACCTGCCGCAATACCTCGACCATGCGGTGGTCCCGGCGTTCCGGATGGGCTTCTCGGGCGTGCACTTCTTCTTCGTGCTGAGCGGGTTTGTCATCCTGCTGGCGACGCGACGCGACATCGGCGCGCCGGGCCGGGTGGCGACCTTCGCCTGGAAGCGCGCGCGGCGCATCTACCCGCCGCTGTGGGCGGCGCTGGCGATCGTGGTTCCGGCTACCTTGCTGTGGCCGCCGCTGAACAACGGCGTCGGTTTCGGCGCCCTGGACGTGCTGTCGGCGGCGACACTGGTTCCGGCGACCTTCGACCCGGTGCTGAGCGTGGTCTGGACGCTGCGGCACGAGGCCCTCTTCTACGCCGTGTTCGCCCTCGTCCTGTGGCGGCCGAGGCTGGGTCTCGCCGTCGGCGCGGCCTGGATGGCGCTGTCGGCCGCCCTGCCCTGGACTCCGCTGGTCCGCGAGGACTGGATCCGTTTCTTCTTCACCAGCCAGCACCTGCTGTTCGCGTTCGGCGCCGGCGCCCTGCTTCTGTTCGAGCGGGGGCCGGTGCGGGCGCCGGCCGCGCTGCTGGCGGGCGGCGTGCTGCTGTTCGCGGCGACCTGGGCCATCCCGTTGATGAAGCTGCCGCTGAACGGCATCCTGGCCAACTGGATGTTCGGCATCGGCGCCGCCGCGGCGATCCTCGGCGCGGCCGAGCTGGAGCGGCGGGGACGGCTGAAGACGCCGCGCTGGCTGGCCTTCCTGGGCGAGGCCTCCTACGCGATCTACCTGATCCACGCGCCGATCGTGTACGCGGCCGCCTCCGCCGCCCTCGCCCTGGCGCCGGGCCTCAAGACCGCGCCGGGGCTGCTGTTCGGGCTCGTCGCCCTCGCCTCCCTCGGCGGCGGGCTGCTGTTCCACGTCTGGATCGAGAAGCCGCTGCTGGCCCGGATGCCGAACGCCCTGCCCCGCCGGTCCGCCGAGGAGAAGCCCGAAGCCTCCGCGACCCAAGCCGGGCAAGGCTTTGATTGACTTTTGAGGGTTTGCGCCTATGTATCCGGCGCAAGCTCCGGGCAGGTCTGGCGAATCCGCGCCGCCCGCTCGCCCAAGATCCGGGCGGCTCGGCGCTTTCGATTTAAGCGAGACATGACCGAATTTTCCCAGCTGGGGCTCAGCGCCTCCACACTGCAGGCAGTGGCCGATACCGGCTACACGACCGCCACCCCGATCCAGGAACAGGCCATTCCGGTGGCCCTCGCCGGCCGCGACGTCCTCGGCATCGCCCAGACCGGCACCGGCAAGACGGCCGCCTTCACCCTGCCGATGATCGACCGTCTGTCGGCCGGCCGGGCCCGGGCGCGCATGCCGCGCGCCCTCGTCCTGGCCCCGACCCGGGAACTGGCCGACCAGGTCGCCAGCAGCTTCGAGAAGTACGCCAAGGGCACCCGGCTGTCCTGGGCCCTGCTCATCGGCGGCGTGTCGATGGGCGACCAGGTCGCCGCGCTGGACAAGGGCGTCGACGTGCTGATCGCGACGCCAGGCCGCCTGCTCGACCTGTTCGACCGCAGCAAGATTCTGCTGACCGGCGTGCAGCTGATGGTCGTCGACGAGGCCGACCGGATGCTCGACATGGGCTTCATCCCCGACATCGAGCGCATCTTCAAGCTGACGCCGCCCAAGCGCCAGACGCTGTTCTTCAGCGCCACCATGCCGCCGGAAATCACCCGGCTGACCAAGCAGTTCCTGAAGGATCCGACTCGGATCGAGGTGGCCCGCCCGGCCACCACCGCCGACACCATCACCCAGTACCTCGCCCGCATCCCGTCCAGCGACCCGAAGGCCAAGCGCACCGCGCTGCGCAGCCTGATCGACCGCAGCGAGATCTCGAACGGCATCGTCTTCTGCAACCGCAAGAGCGAGGTCGACATCGTCGCCAAGTCGCTGCGGACCCACGGCTACGACGCCGGGGCCATCCACGGCGACCTCGACCAGGCGACCCGCATGAAGACGCTGGAGAGCTTCCGGCGGGGCGAACTGAAGCTGCTCTGCGCCTCCGACGTGGCGGCCCGCGGTCTCGACATCCCGGCCGTGAGCCACGTGTTCAACTACGACGTTCCGCACCACGCCGACGACTATGTCCACCGCATCGGCCGCACCGGACGCGCCGGCCGGACGGGCGAGGCCTTCATGATCGTCACCCCGGCCGACGACAAGAACCTCGACAAGGTGCTGAAGCTGATCGGCAAGGCGCCGCAGGAAGCCACGTTCGAGGGCATCGACTGGTCGACGCTGAAGACCGAACAACGCCACAAGGACGCGGCCAAGAAGGACCGCGAGCGCAGCCGCCGCGACCGTGATCGCCCGGGCCGCGGCCGTCCGGCGTCGGAGACCTCGGTGGTGGGGATGGAGGCCATTTCGGTTCCGGACGCGCCGGTCGACAAGCCGCGCCGCGAGCGCCGTCCGGCCCGCACCGAGCCGGTTGCCGCGTCTGCGCCCGAGGCTGTGGAGACGGCGGCGGAGGTCGTCGAACGGCCCGAACGCGTTGAGCGCCCCGAGCGCGCGGACCGGCCGGAACGGCCGCGTCGCGAACCGCGCGAAGAGCGCCAGGCCCGCGAGGAGCGTCCGCGCGATCGCAAGCCGGCGCGCGAGGACCGGGGCGGCCGCGGCCGCGACCGTGACGACGATGACCGCCGCGTGGTCGGCTTCGGCGCCGACATGCCGGCCTTCATGATGCGCGCCA
>CALKHU010000041.1 GCA_937991555.1 uncultured Caulobacter sp. | reverse complement strand
TCGGGCAGGCGCCCCACCCCGCCATCCCAGCCATCGCTCCATTGGCCGTGGCCGAAGTAGGCGACCCGGGCCGAACGGACCCCGTCGAGCAGCAACTGGGGTTCGCCATCGACGGCGCTATCCAGGTGCTGGCGCTGCGCTGGCTGGCGGCCAGGATGGTCAGGCCGATGCTGAGCACCAGGAACAGGCTGAACAGGACCCAGGTGATCCGCGTCAGCAGATTGCCAGCCCCGCGCGCGGTCATGAAGCCCGAGGGCCCGCCGCCCATGCCGAGCGCGCCGCCCTCGGACTGCTGCATCAGTACGGTGATGGTGAGCAGCACGGCGATGATGATGTGGAAGACGAGCAGGATGTTCAGAAGCATCGATCAGGGTCCGTTGGGCGCCGCCGCGGGCGCCCGGTCGAAACGAAGGCGCCCCTCTAGCACTCGTTGGGGGGTCACGCCATAGCTGGGGACGACCAGGGGTTTCGCAAGCCATGATTCTCGAGACCGAACGTCTGATCCTGAAGCCGGTCACCGCCGAGGACGCGCCGCTGATCTTCCCGGTCATGGCCGATCCGGAGGTCATGGCGCACATGGACACCGCCGCCCTGGAGGATCCGGACCTGACCCTCGCCTTCGTCGAGAGCCAGGTCGGCGAGATGGAACGGGACGAGGCCCTCTACTGGTCCGTGCGCCGCCGGGACGACGGCGTCTATCTCGGCAGCGTCGATCTGTCGGACATCGACTGGCGCCATCACCGCGCCGAGGTCGGCTTCATCCTGGCGCGGCCGGCCTGGGGCCAGGGCTTCGCCTACGAGGCCATGCAGGCGGTGATGGGCTACGCCGCGACCCAGGGCATCCGGCGACTCTGGGCCCGGACCCATGTGGGAAACAACGCGTCCGAAAAGCTTCTTCTCAAGCTCGGCTTCGAGCAGGAGGGCTACCTGAAGGGTCACATCGATCGCGACGGCGAACGCCGCGACTGCCGCCTGTGGGGGCTTCTGCTGTAGGAGTCCCTCCCCCGTGCGGGGGAGGCGGAGCGCCTATGCCCCGGCGATGATGCCGAAGAAATCGGCCGCCTTCAGCGAGGCGCCGCCGACCAGGGCGCCGCCGACGTCCTTCACCCTGAGGATCTCCGCCGCATTGGAGGGCTTCACCGAACCGCCGTAGAGAATCGGCACGCCCGCGCCCGCGGCGCCGAACCGCGCCTCGAGCACGGCCCGGATCGCGACGTGGACCTCCTCGATCTGTTCGAGCGTCGGGGTGAGCCCGGTGCCGATCGCCCACACCGGCTCGTAGGCGACGGCGAAGGCCTTGCCGGCCAGCTCGTCCGGCAGCGAGCCGCGCACCTGGCCCGTGACGACCTCCAGCGTCCGGCCGGCTTCGCGCTCGGCCAGGGTCTCGCCGACGCAGACGATCGGCTCCAGCCCGGCGCGCAGGGCGGCGCGGGTCTTGTCGGCCACCAGGGCGTCTGTCTCGCCATAGCCGGCTCGGCGCTCGGAATGGCCGAGAATGACCATGGTCGCGCCGCAGTCGGCCAGCATCTCGGCGGCGACGTCGCCGGTGAACGCCCCCGAGGCCTCGGCGCGGCAATCCTGACCGCCGACGGCGACCCCCGTGCCGCCGAGCGCCTCCGCCATCCGGTGGATCAGGGTCGACGGCGGGCAGAGCGCGACCCGCGCCGCCGCGGGATGGGCGTCGACCGCCGCCGCCACGGCGCGGGCTTCGTCCAGCGCGGCCTCGAGGCCGTTCATCTTCCAGTTTCCGGCGATCAGGGGGCGAGGGGTGTTCATCAGGACATCCGTGCGCGGTTCATCTCACGGCCGCGCCCTACGCGAACCGGCCGCGCCTGTCACGCGCCACATGGCGACGGCAAACCCGCGTCCCGCCGGGCGCCGCGCTTGCGGGGTCTCCTTCCCGTCCACTATACCGCCGGAGCGGCGTCACTCGCCCCCGCGCTTCAACAGGGTTCAAGTCTCCCATGCTCGCCGGTTTCCGCAGCTTCGCGAAGTCGCCCTTCGCCGTAGCCCTGGTCTTCGTCCTGATGCTCGCCTTCCTGCTGGTCGGCACCACGGACTTCTTCTCCAGCCTGTTCTTCGGCGGCACGGGTCCCAACGTCGTCAAGGCGGGGTCGCGCGAGGTGTCGCAGCAGGAGTTCAAGCTGGCCTACCAGCGCACCGTCCGCCAGATGACGCAGCAGGCCGGCCAGCCGATCTCCGTCGAGATGGCCGTGGAGCGCGGTCTGGACCGGCAGATGCTGGCCGAGATGCTGCGGGCCGAGGCCTTCGCCGAGCTGATCAAGCGCCTCGGCGTTCGTTCGCCCAAGAAGATGCTGCAGGACGAGCTCCGCAAGACGCCGGACTTCTTTGACCCGCTCACCGGCGAGTTCAGCCAGGAGCGCTACGCCAGCGTGCTCGGCCAGAACGAGCTGACGCCGGCCATGTTCGAGAAGGGCATGAGCGACGGCATGGCGCGCTTCCAGTTCGTGCGCGCCGCCGCCGACGGCCTCAAGGCCCCGCTCGCCTACGCCTCGCTGGGGGGCGCCATCGCGCTCGAGCAGCGGGACGTCACCTACTTCGTCGTCACGCCCCAGAGCCTGGGCCCGCTGCCGACGCCGACCGAGGCCGAGATCCAGGCCTTCGTGAAGAGCAACGCCGACCGTCTGATGCGTCCGGAGTTCCGCGCCCTCACCGTGGTGCGGTTCTCGCGCAAGGCGTTCGAATCTCAGGTCACGGCCGATCCGGCCGAGGTGCAGCGTCGCTTCGACTTCGAGAAGGACTCCCTGTCGCAGGCCGAAACCCGCACCGTCGTGCAGATCCCCGCCAAGGACGCGGCCCAGGCCGCCGCCATCGCCAAGGAGCTGAACGGCGGCGCCGACGCCCGCGTGGTCGCGGGCCGGATGGGCATCAAGCCGATCATCTTCGAGAACAAGGCCCGCTCCGCCTTCTTCGATCCGGTCATCGCCGGCAAGGCTTTCTCGCTGCCCCAGGGCGGCGCGGACGTGGTCAAGGGCGGTTTCGGCCTGGCCGTCGTTAAGGTGGAGACCGTGGTCGCGGGCCGCACCGCGACGCTGGACGAGCACCGCGCCGACATCGAAGCCAAGGTGCGCGCCGCCATGGCCGACAAGAAGGTGTCCGACGCGTCCAAGGCCTACGAGGACGCCCGCGCCGCCGGCGCCGAGATGACCGCGGCCGCCCAGAAGGCCGGCCTGCAGACCGTCGCCGTCGCTCCGGTGTCCGCCGAGGGCGTCGGCGAGGACGGCAAGCCGGTCGCGGGCCTGAGCCAGGCCCTGCTGAAGGCGGCGTTCGAGGCCAACCCGGGCCAGGACAGCGAGATCCTCCAGGACGGCGAAGGCGAGTACTTCATCGTCCGGGTCGACCGCGTCGTGCCCCGCGCCCTGCCCCCGATGGACCAGCTGCGCCCCTTCGCCGTGCGCACCCTGACCATCCAGAAGGTGCAGGAGGCGGTCCGCGCCCGCGCCGCGGCGCTGGAGGCCCGCATTCGCAAGGGCGAGTCGATCGCCGCCGTCGCCGCCTCCGCCGGCGCGCCGGTCAAGTCGATCACCGGCCTGTCGCGGGCGACCGCGCGGGAGCAGGAGGCCCTGGGCCGCGACTTCCTCGGCGCCACCTTCGCCGCCCGCAAGGGCGAGGTCTACATCGCCGGAACCCAGGGCGGCGTCGCCGTGGCCACCGTGACCGGCCTGCGCGCCGGCGATGTTCAGCAGATCGCGGTCGCCGCCCGTCAGCAGCAGACCCAGTTCAGCGAGCAGATCTTCCAGGATATCGGCGGGTCCATCCAGACCTGGGGCGTCTCGAAGACCAAGGCGCAGAGCAACCTGGCCAACGCGCGGACCGCCATCGGCGGTCCGGCACCGGAGCCGGCGGCCAAGCCGAAGGGCAAGTAGTGGCTGCCGAGCCGACCTTCGAGGCCTTCGAGCAGGCGTGGAACTCCGGGCGGCCCCAGGTCGTCTGGACCCGCCTGATCGACGACCTGGAGACGCCCGTCTCCGCCTACCTCAAGATCGCCCGGGGCCGCCCGTACGCCTTCCTGTTCGAGTCGGTCGAGGGCGGCGCCTGGCGCGGCCGGTATTCCATCGTGGCGATGAAGCCGGATCTGGTCTGGCGCTGCCGCGGCGATGCGGCCGAGATCGCGACCGGAGAAGCGGCCGTCGCGGCGGGTGACTTCGTGGCGCAGCCCGGCGGCGCGCTCGACAGCCTGCGGGATCTGATCGCCGCCTCGCGCATCGAGCTGCCCGCCGGCCTGCCGCCCCCGGCCGCGGGGATCTACGGCACGCTCGGCTACGACATGATCCGGCTGGCCGAGCACCTGCCGGACGTGAACCCGGACCCGCTCGGCCTGCCCGACGCGGTGATGACCCGCCCCTCGATCGTGGCCGTGTTCGACGCCATCGCCCAGGAGATCGTGCTGGTCACGCCGGTCCGGCCGGCCAACGGGGTTTCGGCGAAGGACGCCTGGGACGCCGCCAATGCGCGTCTGGACGCCGTGCTCGCCGACCTGCGCGGCCCGCTGACCCCGCCCTCGCCGGGGCAGCCGTCGGAGGTGACCTTCACCACTCCGGTGAGCCGGGCCGACTACGCGGTGGTGGTCGAGAAGACCAAGGACTACATCGGCGCCGGCGACATCTTCCAGGCCGTGGTCGCGCACCGCTTCCGCGCGAAGTTCGAACGCGATCCGTTCGCGCTGTACCGCTCGCTGCGCCGGACCAATCCCTCGCCGTTCCTGTTCTATCTCGACTTCGGCGACTTCCAGCTGGTCGGCTCGAGCCCCGAGATCCTGGTCCGCCTGCGCGACGGCAAGGTCACCATCCGCCCGATCGCCGGCACCCGGCCGCGCGGCGCCACGCCGGAGGAGGACCTGGCGCTTGAGCAGGAGCTGCTGGCCGATCCCAAGGAGCGGGCCGAGCACCTGATGCTGCTCGACCTCGGCCGCAACGACGTCGGCCGCGTGGCCCGCCTGCGCGATCCGGGCCGCAACGCCCCGCAGGCCGCGGGTCGCCGCACGCCGTCCGTGCGCGTGACCGAGAGCTTCGTGATCGAGCGCTACAGCCACGTCATGCACATCGTCTCGAACGTCGAGGGCGACGCGCCCGAGGGGCTCGATCCCGTCGACGTGCTGATGGCCGCCCTGCCCGCCGGCACCGTCTCCGGCGCGCCCAAGGTGCGGGCGATGGAGATCATCGACGAGCTCGAGATCGAGAAGCGCGGCGTCGGCTACGCCGGCGCGGTCGGCTATTTCGGCGCCGACGGCTCGGTCGACACCTGCATCGTGCTGCGCACGGGGCTGGTCAAGGACGGCATGCTCTACGTCCAGGCCGGTGGCGGCATCGTCGCCGACAGTACGCCGGACGCCGAGTACGACGAGACCATCCACAAGTCGAACGCCCTCCGCCGCGCTGCGCAGGAAGCGTGGCGGTTCGGCTGATGCGCGGCTCGGCGCTGGCGCTTCTGCTTGTGACAAGCACTCTTGCCGTGTCGACGACGTCGACAGCCATCGAAATGGAGGTTTGCGACGGCCTCGACCGGAACACCACCTTCGTCGTACCAATCGAACGGATACCTGCCTTCCAGGCAAGGATCAGGCGCTATGCCGACGAAAGGGGCTACGGCTATTTCCAGCCGCAGCGGGCGTCAGACAGCCCGCTCCTGTCGCAATCATTCCACTCTCGCGACTGGTCGTGGAGCATCCTCGTGCAGACCGCACCCGACGGAAGCGACGCATCCGCTTCATTCCATGATGGCACAGGCTGCAACGACCGACTGCCTCCACGCCGCGCCGCGCTGTGGAGGACCTTCATCGCCGACATGGCGGAGGCCGGCTATTCAGCGACAGTCGAGGCTCCCCGCTTCTTGAAGGCGGAGTAGGCGTCAATACGCGCTCCGCCCGGTGCGTTTGCTGAATGAGATAGCGCCCAGCCGCCGCCGGGCCCTCCGGCCAAAGGCGATCTGCTGAAAGGGATCATCAGATCGCGGTGTCGGCCTCCGCCCCGCGGATCTCCTGCGGGGCACCCTCGTCGATCACCAGGCGGCTGCTCGTCACCGGCGGGGCCAGGATCATCGCCGTGGCGA
>CALKHU010000040.1 GCA_937991555.1 uncultured Caulobacter sp. | reverse complement strand
CGCGCCGCTCACGGCCAGGAAGCCGCGCACCCGGGCCGCTTCGGCCGGCGACAGGCTGGGCGTGCGCGACGCCTCGGCCCGCTCGGCCAGCCGGCGCACGATCTCCTCCGGCGGCCGCGAACCCACCGGCTCGATGCCGGCGATGGCCCACAGCTGCCGGAGCGCGTCCGGCCCGTGCGCCTCGGCGACGCCTTCGAGCGGGTTGACGATGCGCTCGGGCGCGGCGCCGGCCTCGGCGCGCTCCAGTTCGCTCGCCAGCAGACGCGGGCGGGTGAAGAGGCGCTTGAGGCGCGCGCCCAGCGCCGGGGCCAGCCCCAGGCTGTCGACGAAGGCGCCGAACAGGGCGATGTCGCCGAAGGTCAGGGTCAGGTCATCGCGCCCGCCCGCCGCCGCCGACCGCCAGGCCAGGGCCGCGATCTCGGCGTCCGCGGCCGCCGCGTCGCCCTCCCCGAACAGCTCCACGCCGATCTGCAGGAACTCCTCGGCGCGCGGGGATCCGGCCGGTGCGGCGCGGAAGGCCTTGCCCTCGTAGAACCAGCGCCCCTCGGCCCGGCCGGACTCGATGTGGGCGCGGGCCACGGGGATGGTGAAGTCCGGGCGCAGGGCCAGCTCCTCGCCGCCCTCGGCCTGGACCACGAACAGGCGCGGCCGCATCGCCTCGCCCGACAGCTCCAGCAGCAGGGCCAGCGGCAGCAGCACCGGGGCCTCGACCGGCGTCGCCCTGGCCTCGGCCAGCGGCGCGCGGATGGCGGCCAGCGCCGCCTGCGGGATCGGCGGCTCCAGTCTCATCGGGCGGCCTCCACGATCCTGCGGACGACGGCGACGAGGTCCCCGCGCGCGACCGTCTGCTGGCCCGGCCGCTCGGCCTTCCAGGCGGCGTTGTCGGTCACCGCCTTCGACATCTCGCGGCCGAGGTCGAGGTCCTTCACCGTCGCCGTCCCGGCCGCGAACTCGTCCTCGCCGATGATCACGGCGGCCGGCGACAGGCGGCGGTCGGCGTACTTCATCTGGGCCTTCATGCCCGAGGTCCCGAGGTAGACCTCGGCGGCGATCCCGCCCGCTCGCAGCTCGGCGGCGACGGCGAAATAGTCGGCCATGCGGGCCTGGTCGAAGGCGATGACCACCACCGGGCCGCGGTTCTCGCCGCCGTCCTCGCGCCCGGCCGCCCTCAATGCCGCGGCCAGTCGGGAGACGCCGAAGCTGAAGCCGGTCGCCGGCGTCCGCTCGCCGGTGAACCGCGCCACCAGGTCGTCGTAGCGGCCGCCGCCGCCGATCGAGCCGAAGCGGACCGGATTGCCCTTCTCGTCCGTGGTCTCGATCTGCAGGTCGGCCTCGAACACCGCGCCGGTGTAGTACTCAAGCCCGCGGACGATCGACGGATCGAACCGCGCCTGGTCCTCGCCGACCCCGAGGCCCTTGAGCGCCCCGACGATGGCCTCCAGTTCGCGGAAGCCTTCCAGCGCGACCTCCGCCCTGGCGAAGGCGGCGTCCGCCAGCCGGTCCAGCGGCGCGCCGGCGACCGCCATGTCGAGGAAGTCGAGCACCAGGCCGGCCGAGGCGGCGGACAGCTCCGCCCCCGGCGTGAATGCGCCCGACTCGTCCAGCCTGCCCTTGCCGAGCAGGTCGCTGACGCCCTCGCGACCGAGCCGGTCGAGCTTGTCGAGAGCCCGCAGCACGGTCAGCTTCTGGCGGCCCTCGGCGACGCCGGCGGCCTCCAGGACGCCGTCGAGGATCTTGCGGTTCGAGAACTTCAGCACCGCCTGGCCCGGGGCGAGGCCCGCCGCCTGCAGACCCGCGGCGGCCATGGCGATGATCTCGGCGTCGGCTTCCGGCCGGGCCGAGCCCACCGTGTCGGCGTCGCACTGGATGAACTCGCGGAAGCGGCCCGGGCCCGGCTTCTCATTGCGCCACACCGGCCCGAAGGCGTAGCGGCGGAACGGCTTGGGCAGGGTCTCCCAGTTCTGCGCGGCGAACCGGGCCAGCGGCGCGGTCAGGTCGTAGCGCAGCGCCATCCACTGCTCGTCATCGTCCTGCAGCGCGAACACGCCCTCGTTCGGCCGGTCGCTGTCGGGCAGGAACTTGCCCAGGGCGTCGGCGTACTCGAAGGCCCCGGTGTCGAGCGGCTCGAAGCCCCACTGCTCGTAGACCCGGGAGACGGCCTCGACGATGCGGCGCTCGGCGCGCAGGGTCGCAGCGCGCTTGTCGGCGAAACCGCGCGGGGCGCGGGCTTCGGGGCGGAAGGTCTGGTCGGTCATCGTCGAGCTCTGCATTCGGACTTATGGGGCCGGATGGAGCCGTCTGACCCCATCCGCGACGGGCGGGGTCGGAGGGAGTGCGCCTTGGCTCTAGGCCGCGCGAACCCGTTCCGTCCCGCGAGGGAAGGCGTGGTGGCAACCGTGGTGATGGTGCGCGGCGCGGGTCATCGGGGCGGGGCTATAGCGGAGAAACCCGCGCACCGCTAGCGCCTGAGCCGCGCGATCAGCGCGCTCGTCGACGGGTCATGGCTTCCGGCCGCGCCGCCCTCCAGCTCGGCCAGCACCCGGCCCGCCAGGGTCTTGCCCAGCTCGACGCCCCACTGGTCGAAACTGTCGACGCCCCAGAGGACGCCTTCGACGAACACCTTGTGCTCGTACAGGGCCAGCAGGGCGCCCAGGGCCTGGGGCGTCAGCCGGTCCAGCAGGATGAAGCTGGACGGGCGATCGCCCGGGAAGTGGCGGTGCGGCTCGGCGGCGTTGGCGCTGCCGGTGATCAGGGCCTCGGCCTGGGCGACGGCGTTGGCCAGCAGCATGGCGTGCTGGCGCGGCGGGCCTTCGCTGCTGCGCGCCACGGCCACGAAGTCGACCGGGATCACGTCCGTGCCCTGGTGCAGCATCTGGAAGAAGGCGTGCTGGTCATTGGTGCCGGCGTTGCCGAACACGGCGGTGGAGGTCGCGCGAGCGACCGGCTCGCCGGTCTCGGTGACCCGCTTGCCGTTCGACTCCATCTCCAGCTGCTGCAGATAGGCCGCCAGCAGGCCCAGCCGCTCGGAATAGGGCTCGACCACCCGCACGGGCCGGCCCAGACCGTTGCGGTTGAAGACATGCGCCAGGGCCAGCATCACCGGGGCGTTCCGCTCGGGCGGGGCGCTGCGGAAATGGTCGTCCATCCGCGCCGCGCCGGCCAGCAGGCCCTCGAAGACGTCCCAGCCCAGGCCGATGGCCACGGAAAGGCCCACCGCCGACCAGATCGAGTAGCGCCCGCCGACCCAGTCCTCGAAGCCGAACACTCGGCTCTCCGGGATGCCGAAGGCGGCGCAGGCCTCGAGGTTGGTCGAGGCCGCGACCAGGTGGGAATCGCCCGCCTCGCCCAGCGCCGCCCGCAGCCAGTCCCGGGCCGCCGCCGCGTTGGCCATGGTCTCCTGGGTGGTAAAGGTCTTGGAGACGACCACGACCAGGGTGGTTTCCGGGTCCAGCGCTGCCATGGCCGAGGCGATGTCGGACGGATCGACGTTGCCGACGAACCGCACGTCCAGCGCCGTATGCAGCGGCTTCAGCGCCCGCCAGACCATGCGCGGGCCGAGGTCGCTGCCGCCGATGCCGATATGCAGGACATCGCGGAACAGCTTGCCGGTGGCGCCGCGCACCTTGCCGCCGCGCACGTCCATGACGAACGCGCGCATCGCCGCGCGGACGGCCTCGACCCCCGCCGACACCGGCTTGCCGACGGCGCTGTAGCTGGCGCCCGCCGGCGCTCGCAGCGCCATGTGCAGGGCGGCGCGTTGCTCGGTGACGTTGGCGATCTCGCCCGCGAACAGGCGGCGGCGGCGGTCGGCGAGGCCGGCGGCCTCGACCAGCGCCAGCCCGGCCGCCACGCCGGCGGCGCTCCAGGGCTGCTTCGACAGGTCCACGGTCAGGCCCGCGGCCTCGAGGCTCAGCCGCTGCAGACGGTCCGCCTCGACGGCGAACCTGTCGACGATCCGCGTCTCGCCGTCCCGGCGGGCGGCGGTTTCGAAGGCGGTCCAGGCGGCGGCGAGATCGGTCATTCACACTCCGGCGATAAGGCGCCGTTTACCCCGAGCCGCCTACCAATCGGCTAACGCTCGCGCTTGTTCGAGGCGAAGTCATGTCCTGCGACCCGGTCGCCCTCTCGGCCATCATCTGGCTCGCCGCCGCCGCGCCGCAAGAGCCTGCGACACTCCGGCCCGCCGTCGCGGTCAGCGCCGCGCCGTCCCCGCTCGCTTCAGAGCCCCTGTTCGCCGACATCGTCGCCCGCGCCGGCGCCCTGAGGGGCCGGGCCGAAGGCTGGAAGGGCCAAACCGGCGCGCTGCCGGGCTTCGCCGAGTTCAAGACCGACATCGCCCGCCTCGCCGACCTCGACATGGAGGGACACCGGACGCTCGCCGCGCGCGGCACGGACGGCGACCTGAAGTGCATCCTGCGCGGCATCGCCCAGGACCTGCCGGTACGGCTCGGCGAGCTCGAATCGGCCGCCGATCCCAAGGCCCGCGACCGCGCGATCAACGAGATGGTCTGGCTGCTGCGCGACAACGTCGAGGTCATCGTCACCCCGCCGACCGTAACCAGCGGAACCACCGGCCTCTAGCGCCTGCCCGCCCGGTCCAGCGCCTCGGTCACCATGCCGGGGCTGAGAAGCTGGGGCAGGACCTCCGGCGGCGAACCGTCCGCGCCGTACACGAGATAGAGCGGCACGCCGGCGCGGCCATGCTCGGCCAGGGCGGCGGCGATCGCCGCGTCCCGATTGGTCCAGTCGCCCTTCAGGTACACCGCGTTGTTTCGCGCCAGGGCGTCGGCGACGGCGCGCGAACTCAGGGCGGTGTGCTCGTTGACCTGGCAGGTGACGCACCAGGCGGCGGTGAAGTTGACGAACACGGGCCGTCCCTCCGCGCGCAGGGCCGCGACCTTCTCGGGCGTCCAGGCCTGGTACGGAACCTCTGCCGCCTCCCCGGACTCCGCGGCGGCGCTGGCCGGCTTCTCCAGGGCGACGAGGCCGACCAGGGCGAAGGCCCCGGCCGCAGCCAGGACGGCGATCGCGCGCCCGGCGCGACCGGCTCCTCCGCGCTGGGCCAGCCCCCACAGCCAGGCCGCGAAGGCCGCCAGAACGCCGGCCGCGAGCGCCCGGGCGAGGCCCATCGGCCCGGTCTGCTGGGCCAGCACCCAGACGAGCCAGGCCACCGCCCCGTACATCGGGAAGGCCAGCACCCTGCGCAGGGTCTCCATCCACGCCCCCGGCCGCGGCAGCCGCCGCAGCAGGGCCGGCGCGAACGACAGGATCACGAACGGCGCCGCGAGACCCAGTCCCAGCGCCGCGAACACCAGCAGGGACGCCCCCGCGCTCTGGGTCAGGGCGTAGCCCATCGCCGAGGCCATGAACGGCGCGGTGCAGGGCGCCGCCACCACCACCGCCAGTACGCCGGTCAGGAAGCTGCCGGCCAGGCCGCGCGGCGAAGTCAGCCCGGCCCCCGCGCCCTGCAACGCGGCGCCGGTCTCGAACACGCCGGACAGGTTCAGCGCCACCAGCAGCATGACCAGCGCCAGCACCGTCACCATCACCGGCGACTGGAGCTGGAAGCCCCAGCCGATCGCCTGGCCCGCCGCCTTGAGGGCGATCAGCGCCCCGGCGAGGGCGAGGAAGGTCGTCAGCACTCCGAGGCCATAGGCGATCCCCTGCGCGCGCGCGGCCTTCGCCTCGTGGGCATGCCCCGCCAGCGCTGTGGCCTTCATCGACAGGACCGGGAAGACGCAGGGCATGAGGTTGAGAATCAGGCCGCCGAGGAAGGCGAACGCCAGCGCGAGCGGCAGGCCCAGCGTCGCGGCCTTGCTCGCGCCCGCCTCGGCGTGGGCCGTGATGGCCGCCGGAGGCAGCGTGCCGCCCCCGGTCGCGCCGGCCGGGGGCGCGCCGGACGTAGCCGAGACTTCCCAGGCCCGCCCGCCCAGGGACAGCACCCCGGCGATGGTCCCGGGAACCTGTCCGGACAGGACCGCATCGCCGCCGGGAAGGGTCAGGGTCAGCCCCTCGGCGCCCCGCTCGATGGGCTGCGGCGCGGCGTGGTTCACCAGCGTCGGCTCGAACGGGAAGAAGTAGGCCTGGGCGATGTCCGCGCCCGTCAGCGGCGCGCCGGTGACCGCCAGCCTCACCGTCTGGCCCTCGATCGTCCAGACGGCCTTCAGGCCCGCGGGCGTGGGCGCCGCGGCGAGGGTGGCGGCGATCCTCGCGCCCCAGGCAGGGTCCGGTTTCGGCGCGTCGGCCACGATCGGAAGGTCGAGGACGAGGTCCGCGGACTCGGGCACGCAGGTCTGCTCGCAGACGAGGAAGTCGGCCCGGGCCCTGAGGGTCGCGGTGGTCCCCGCCTTGGCGGCGGCCGGAACCTGGATCGGGACCGGCAGCAGCACCTCGCCGGAATAGCCGTAGTTGAGGAGCGGCCCGATCGGCATCCGCGCCGGCGTCGGCCAGACGATCTCGCCCGCCTGCCAGCCCGGCGGCAGGGTCCAGGCGATCTTCGTCGGCTCGCCGGAGTCGCCGGGGTTGCGCCAGTAGGTGTGCCAGCCCTTGTCGATCTTCTGGCGCAGCGCCACGTAGACCGTGCCGCCGGGGACCGCACCCTGCTCCTGGGCGACCAGTTCCGCCTCAAGGTGTCCGGTGTCGACGGGCGCGGCCAGGGCGGCTGCCGGCGGAAGCAGCAGGAGGAGTGCCAGCAGGGCGGCGAGGAAACGGCTCATGCCACGTCTATATGGCGGGCGGGGCCCCTGCGGCCAGCCCCGCGAAGACCCCCTCGACTTCCCCAAGGTCCGCGCCATGATCGTAGCCGAAAAGGGAGGTGCGGATGCCGGTCAATCGCCAGTGGATTCTGAGGAAGCGGCCCGTGGGCGAGATCGCCCCCGGCGATCTGGAGCTGGTCGAGACGCCGATCCCGGCGCTGCAGGACGGGGAAGTCCTGATCCGCAACATCTACCTGTCGCTGGACCCGACCAACCGCATCTGGATGAGCGACCAGGACCAGTACCTGCCGCCCGTGGGGCTGAACGAGGTCATGCGCGGCGGCACGCTCGGGGTGGTCGAGGAGAGCCGGTCGGACCGCTTTCCGGTCGGGACGCTGGTCAACGCCGGCCTGTCCGGGTGGCAGAGCTACACCATCGGCCACGAGGGCGCCCTCAGCCCCGTGCCCGTGCTGCCGGGCGTGCCGCTGACCGCCTTCATGAGCGTGCTCGGCGCCACGGGCCTGACCGCCTGGTACGGCATCAACGACTTCGGCCAGCCGAAGCCCGGAGAGACCGTCGTGGTCTCCGCCGCAGCCGGGGCGGTGGGCTCGATCGCCGGCCAGCTGGCGAAGATGCGCGGCGCGCGGGTCATCGGCATCGCCGGCGGTCCGGAGAAGTGCGCCTGGCTGACCGGCGAGCTCGGCTTCGACGGGGCCATCGACTACAAGAACGAGGACGTCGGCGCCGCCCTCGACCGGCTCTGCCCGAACGGCATCGACGTCGACTTCGAGAACGTCGGCGGGGCCATCATGGACGCCGTCATCAGCCGGATGAACAACTTCGGCCGTGTCGCCCTGTGCGGCATGATCAGTGGCTACAACAGCGAGGGCGTGGCCAGCGGCCCGACCGACTTCGGCCGCGTCCTGATGCACCGGCTGATGATCCGCGGCTTCATCGTGATCGACTTCATTCCCCGCGCCATGGAGGCGATCTCCGAACTGGCCCCGGCGGTGATGAGCGGTCAGATGAAGTGGAAGGCCCACGTGGTCGACGGCCTGGAGAACGCGGCCGACGCGGTGAAGCTGCTGTTCACCGGCGCCCACGACGGCAAGCTTCTCGTCCGCATCTCGCCGGAGCCCTGAACCGTGCCCTCCAGCTTCGACGAGATCCACATCGGCCAGGTGGTGAGCCTGGGCGCCGCCGCCATCGATCCCGCCGCGCTCGAAGCCTTCGCCAGGGCCTTCGCCCCGGGCTGGGACACCGGACGCGGCGCGCCGGAGGCCATGGTCTTCGCGCTGTGGTCCCGGCTTGAGGACCAGGCCAGCGCCGACTGGCCGATGACCAAGCGCCTCGGCGTCGACGCCCTGCGCTGGGCGCGCAACCCGCCGGCCGGCGAGTTGCTGCGCGGCCGGATGACGATCATGGGCAAGGATCCGGTCGGCGACGACAAGGGCATCGTGATCGCCCAGCACGACCTGCTCGACGAGGCCGGCCGGCTGGTCTTCTCCTGCCTGACGCGGAGCGTGTTCGCGCGCTGAACGCGAAAAGGCCCCGCCGTCGCCGGCGGGGCCCCTGGTTTCCCGTTCCGTCGGCCTCAGCCGTTGGCGGCGGCGGCCTTCAGCTGACGCAGCATCGCCTGCTCCGTGGCGATGGCGATCAGGCGGTCCCAGCCGACCAGCGAGGTCAGGTGGTTGTAGATCTTCTCGAGGGCGCCGGTGTCGCGCAGCTCGACCAGCTTGTCGGCCGGCAGGGCGTTGAGCTTCTCTTCCGAGACCGCGAAGTACTCGGCCAGCTTCACCGGGGTGAAGGTGCCGTCCGGGTTCGGCTGCTGGTAGGTCGCCTCGCGGATGTGGAACAGGTCCATGTCCTTGAGCATCTTGACGAAGGCCTCGGTGCGGCGGCGCTCGGTCTCGAAGTCCTCGCAGAACTTGATCGCGTTGGCGGTGTATTCCGACGGCTCGCCGTCGTCCTTGAACAGCGGCTGGCTGCCGGCCTTGCTCTTGTCGCAGAAGATCTCGGCCGTGCGCTCGATGCAGACCACCAGGCGGCTCTGGTTCTCGTCGGCGGCCAGCACGAACGGATAGCGGCGGGTGTAGGCCGGCACATAGGCCCCCACCACGTAGGTCCCTTCGTTGATGAACATGTTCTCGCCGGCGTTGATGCCCATCACGGCCAGCGGCATGTGCTCGCCGCCGCCGAAGATGATCGGGTAGCTGACCGCGGCGAAGCCGAACTCGGCCACCGTCAGCGGCACGACATGGCCGCCGGCGGCGAACGCGAACGGACGCTCCAGCTGGTGAACGGCCAGGCCGCCGTGCGCCTCGCGGCTCAGGGGCTCGGGCTGGGAGTAGAACTGGAGCGCGCCGGTCACCGGGGCGGCCGCAGGAGCTTGGGTGGTGGCCATTCTAGTCTCTTGTGGAGGCGGGCCAACGGGCGGCCGCGCGGGAAGGTCGAGCCGGCGCTTCTAGCCGATCCCGACTTGGGCGGCAATGCAACGACCCGTCTTGCGCTTCCCGGGCGGAAGGCGGTTCAATCACGGCAAGAAACCTGTCCCGCAAGAGGACGCCCCGGGAGCCGCCCCATGCCGATCGCCTACCCCGAGATCCTGTCGCTGACCAGCGAACCGCAGGCCTTCTCCTGGACCGAGAAGGAAACCATGCTCTACGCGCTCGGCATCGGCATGGGGAACGACCCCATGAACGAGCAGGAGCTGCCGTTCGTCTACGAAAGCGGCCTGAAGGCGGTGCCGACAATGGCCACCACGGTCGCCTGGGGCGCTGGACCCAGCATCGGGAAGATGGGCATCAACTTCCTGCTGGTCGTCCACGGCGAGCAGAAGGTCGAGTTCCACAAGACTTTCCCGACGGAGGCCTCGATCCTCGCCGAGGGGCGCATCATCGGCGCCTACGACAAGGGCGACAAGGGCGCGGTGATCTACAACGAGACCGTCCTCAAGGATGCGAAGACCGGCGAGAAGATCGCCACCCTGACCGGCTCGACCTTCGCCCGCGGCGACGGCGGCTTCGGCGGCCCTTCCGAAGGGGCGCCCGAGCCGCACGAGGTGCCGACCCGGGCGCCGGACCTGACCCTCGACATCCCGACCAAGCCCGACCAGGCGCTGATCTACCGCCTCAGCGGCGACCGCAATCCGTTGCACTCTGACCCGCGCATCGCCAAGGCGGCCGGGTTCCCGCGCCCGATCCTGCACGGGCTGTGCACCTACGGCATCACCTGTCGCGCCGTGCTGCAGGCCTACGCCGACTTCGATCCGTCGCGGATCAAGAGCCACCAGGTGCGCTTCTCGAGCCCGGTCTTCCCCGGCGAGACGATCAGCGTCGATCTGTGGAAGGACGGCGACGTCGTCTCGTTCGAGGCCCGCGTGAAGGACCGCGGCGTCACCGTGGTCCGGAACGGCAAGACCGTGCTCGGCTAGAACCGGTAGGTCACCCCCGCCCGCACGCCGCGGGCGGGCTGCGGCGCCAGGTCCTTCAGGAACGACACATGCTCGCGGATCTCGGCGTCGCCGAGGTTCCGGCCCTCGACGTAGAGCTTGACCCCGTCCAGCGCGGCCGGCGCCCAGGTCGCTCCGGCGTTGATCACCGTGTAGCCGTCGGTCGGCAGCTCGAAGCCGGCGACGCGGTCCTGCTCGCCGACGCGGCGCGCCTCCACCCAGCCGCCGAACGCCTCGCCCTGCCAGTCGAGCTTCGTGCTCACCGACCAGGGCGGGATGCGCGCGGGCGGCCCGAGGTCGCTCGAGGCGCGCACATAGTCCGCCCCGACCTCGAGCGTCAGGCTGCGCCCGCCCTGTTCCCAGAGCCGGTAGCTGGCCTCGGCCTCGAACCCGTGGAAGCGGGCGTCGGTCTGGACATAGGCGAAGACATCGAGGCCGTCCTCGACCGCGCCCGTCGGGGTCAGGTCGATGAAGCCGTCGTAGCGCACCGCGTAGAGGTGCAGGTCGGCCTCCAGCCGCTCGCCGCCGTAGTGCAGCGTCGTCTCCATCGAGGTGGCCACTTCGCTGGCGAGGTCGGGATCGCCGATCTCGTAGCCGCGCGTGGCGGCATGGGGCCCGTCGGCGAACAGCTCGGCCTCGGTCGGGGCGCGTTCGGTGCGCGACAGGCTGAAGCCGATGAACCAGTCCTCCGCCGGCCGGAAGAACACGCCCACCGACGCGGACGCGGTGTCGAAGTCGCGGTCGCCCGCCAGGCTGTCGAGCCGGCGCCGGTCGAGCCGCAGCCCGCCCTCGAAGCCCCAGCGGTCGAGATCGACGCGCTGGAGGGTGAACAGGCCCGCCTCCTCGATGGCGGTGCGGGGCACATAGGCCTCGTCGCCGACGGCGTCGAAGTTGCGGCTCAGCAGCTGCAGGCCGAAGGCGCCGTTCCAGCCGTTCCGCTCAGGCTGGACAAGCTCCAGCCGGCCCTCCCAGCCGTCGGAGAAGAAGCGGGTGCCGACGTCGGCGCCCTCGAACTCGGTGTGGGTGTAGTCGGCCCAGCCGCCGCTGAAGCGCACGGTCTCGAACGGGCCGAAGCCGGCGTTCCACTCGCCGCGCAGGTCGACCCGCGTCTGCTCGAGGCCGATGGTGACGTGCTCCTCCTCGACCGGAACCGGCGGCGGGACGGGCGGCTCCTCGTGCGCATGGCCCGGCACGCCGTAGGTCGTCTCCGTGCGGCGGACCGCGACGCCGAGGTAGCCGTTGTCGCCGACCCAGCTGGCGCCGGCGCCCCAGGCGTCGAGCTCGACGGCGCTGTTCTCCAGCCGCTTCGGCCAGGGCGCTTCGGCGGTCTCGCCCTCCTCGGCGAGCAGCCGGCGCGATTCCGGGTAGGCGGAGATCTCGTAGTCTTCGCTGCGGCGGCTGACGCCGTCGATCGTGAACACCAGCGGCCCCGCGCCGAAGGCGGCCGAGCCTGACAGGGCGTGGCTGTCGTCGACGCTGCCCACGGAGGCGTTGATCCGGCCGGTGAGCGGCGCGGAGAGGGGTTTGCGGGCGATGCGGTCGTCGATGACGTTGACCACGCCGCCGATCGCCGAGCCGCCGTAGAGCAGCGCCGCCGGCCCGCGCAGGACCTCGATCCGCTGCGCCTCGCCCGGGTCGGCGGCGACCTGGTGGTCGGGCGACAGGGCGCTGGCGTCGATCAGGCCGACGCCGTTGTTGAGCACCAGAACCCGAGGCCCGGCGAGGCCGCGGACGACGGGGCGGCTGGCCCCGGGCCCGAAGGCGCTCGACCGCAGGCCGGGCAGGTCGGCGAGGACGTCGCCAAGCCCGGTCGGGGCCTCGAGATCGAGCTGGTCGCGACCGACGACCTCGATGCTGGTCGTCGCCGAATCCATCGACACCGCGAACGGCGCGGCGGTGATCACCAGCGCCTCGACGTCGGTCGGCGGCGGCGCTTCCGCGGCCAGGGCGGGCAGGGCGATCAGGGCCGGGCCGCAGGCGGCGGCGAACAGCAGGCGACGAAGCGACATTCCAGGATTCCGGCGACGGCGGGCGACGAGGATGTGTCGAGTGTTATGAAATAACATATCATGAAGTCAAGCGATCTGCCGCCCGCCGCTTGACGCGGCGTCTGGACCGGGGCCTTTTCCGGCGCCAGACCGCCGCCAGAGGTTTCCCGCCATGCTCCGCCGCGCCGCCTCGCTCGCCGTCCTGCTCTCCGCCGGCGCGCTGGCGTCCTGCGCGATCGTCGAGCCATGGCGCGCGCCCGCCGCTCCGCCGCCGACGCCGGTCCATTCGTCGACCTGGAAGGAGCCGCCCAAGGGCTACCTCCCCGAAGGCGGCCATCCCGACGGCATGAAGATCCTGCCGCCGCCGCCGGCCGTCGGCTCGCCGCAGCAACTGGGAGAGCTCGACGTCTTCCGGACCACGCGGGCCCTCGAGGGCTCGCCGCGCTGGGTGCAGGCCATCCGCGACGCGGACCTGTCGGGCACGGAGGCCTTCCGGGGTTTCTCCTGCGCGGCCGGCGTCCGGATCGGGCCGGACACGACCCCGACCCTGGCCCGCATGCTGATGCGGCTGATCCACGACGGGCGGCCGGTCTACAACCCGCCCAAGGACCACTACGCGCGCAAGCGCCCCGCCGCCGGCAACGACGCGCCGATCTGCGTGCCGCGCGAGAGCTGGATCGAGACCAACGGCTCCTACCCCTCGGGCCACGCCCTGATCGGCTACAGCTGGGGCCTGATCCTCGCCGAACTGGTTCCGGACCGGTCGACCGAGCTGGTCGCCCGTGGCCGCGAGTTCGGCGAGAGCCGGATGATCTGCGGCGTCCACTGGCCGAGCGACATCGAGGGCGGCCGGATCCTGGCCGGCGCCTTGGTCGCCCGCCTGCACGCCGACCCCGGATTCCAGGCCGACCTGGCCGCCGCGCGATCCGAGGTCGAGGCCGCCCGCGGCCTGGGCGCCCCGGCGCAATGCCCGGGCGCCTGAACCGCGCGCCTACAGGGTCCGTTCCGCCGACCAGACGACGTGGCGCTCCAGGACATGGCCCTTCGGCAGCGCAGGGTGGTCGAAGTCGAGGTCCTCGCGCCGGGTCATGCCGATCCGCTGCATGACCGCCTGCGACCGCAGATTCGTGGTGGCGGTGAAGGACACGATCTCGGGCAGGTTCAGCACCTCGAAGCCGTGCTCCAGCGCGCCGCGCGCGGCCTCGCTGGCGTAGCCGGCGCCCCAGGCGTGGCGGGCGAAACGCCAGCCGATCTCGACCCCCGGCGCCAGCGGGTTGGACTCGCGCAGCTGCATCAGGCCGCAGAAGCCGAGGAAGACGCCGTCCGCGCGCCGCTCGACCGCCCAAAGCCCCCAGCCGCGCTCGGCGATCAGCGCCTGGTGCACGGCCAGCATCGCCGCGCTCTCCTCGGCGGTGAGGGTGGCCGGGAAATGCTCCATCACCTCCGGGTCGGCGTTCAGCGCCGCCCAGGGCTCCTGGTCGGAGGACCGCCAGTTGCGCAGGACGAGGCGGTCCGTCGCGATCATCAGGCCGGCCGCCCGGTGCTGAGCGCGCCATAGAGGTCCGGGCGCCGGTCGCGGAAGAAGCCCCAGGCCGCCCGGTGCGTCTGCAGGAAGTCGAGGTCGACGGTCGCCTGCACCAGCCCCTCGTCGTCGCGGCCCAGCTCGGAGGCCAGGTCGCCGCGGTGGTCGGCGATGAAGGACGAGCCGTAGAACCGCTGGCCGCCGTTCGGATAGCCGGCCCACGGCTCGAAGCCGGTGCGGTTGGCCCCGACCACCGGGATCACGTTGCTGACCGCGTGCCCCTGCATCGCGCGCCGCCAGGGCAGCGCCGTGTCGAGGGTCTCGTCATGCGGCTCGCTGCCGATGGCGGTCGGATAGAGCAGCGCCTCGGCGCCCATCAGGGCCATGGCGCGGGCGCACTCCGGGTACCACTGGTCCCAGCAGATGCCGACGCCGATGCGGCCGAACTTCGTGTCCCAGACCCGGAAGCCCGTGTCGCCCGGCCGGAAGTAGTATTTCTCCTGGTAGCCGGGCCCGTCGGGAATGTGGCTCTTGCGATAGACGCCGATCAGCGAGCCGTCGGCGTCGGCCATGACCAGACTGTTGAAGTAGTGCGGTCCCTCGCGCTCGAAGATCGAGATCGGGATCACCACGCCCAGTTCGCCGGCCAGCGGCGCCAGGGCCTTCACCGCCGGGTGCTCGCGCCAGGGATGCGCCGTGCGGAACCAGTGCTCCTCCTGCGCCACGCAGAAGTAGGGCCCCTGGAACAGCTCCGACGGCAGGATCACCTGCGCCCCGGCCGCCGCGGCCTCGCGGATGAAGGCCTGCGTCTTCTGGATGTTGGCCTCCATGTCGGGGCCGTAGCTCGTCTGGATCGCCGCGAGGCTGAGGGTCCGGGCCATGGTCAGGCGGGCTCCTGCTGGGTGATGCAGTGGAACGAGCCGCCGCCGGTCAGGATCGCCTTCGACGACAGGCCGATGGCCTTGCGCTCGGGGAACAGGCTCTTCACCGCCTCGACGGCGAAGGCGCCGGCCTTCTCGTCCTCGTACAGCGGCACGATCACCGCCCCGTTGGCGATGATGAAGTTCATGTGGCTGGCCGGGGCGGGGCCGCCGTCGCCGTCCATCCAGCCCGGCGAGGGGATGCGCATGACCTGGATCGGCGCGCCGCGCGCGTCGGTCATCTGGGACAGCATGCGGGCGGTTTCGTCATAGAGCTGGGCGTTGGGGTCGGCCTTGCCCCAGGCCACCGGGCTGGCGACGACGCCGGGCGCGACGAAGCGGGCGAGGTTGTCGACGTGGCCGTCGGTATGGTCGTTGCGCAGGCCGTCTCCCAGCCACAGCGTCTTGCGCGCCCCCAGCGCGGCGGACAGGGCCGCCTCCGCGGCCGCCTCGTCCCAGCCGGGATTGCGGTTGGGGTTCAGCACGCACTGGCGGGTGGTCAGCAGCGTGCCCCAGCCGTCGTGGTCGACGGCGCCGCCCTCGAGGATGAAGTCGTTGGCGACCAGCGGCGCGCCGGCGGCGGCGGCGATCTGGGCCGCGACCTGGTCGTCGCCCTCGAGGTCGTACTTGCCGCCCCACCCGTTGAAGCGGAAGCCGATGGCCTGGCCATCCTCGCGGAAGATCGGCCCGGTGTCGCGCAGCCAGATGTCGCCGAACAGGGCGCGGACGATCTCCACGCCGCGCACGTCGTCGAGGCGCCTGCGGGCGGCCTGCTCGGCCTCGTCGCCGCAGACCATCAGCCGCACCCGCTCCTCGCCCGGACCGGCGAGGGCGCGGGCGAGGGCGGCGACCTCGTCCTGGGCGGGTTCGAGATCCTCCTGCCAGAGCTCGCCATGGCTCGGGAAGCCGAGCCACATGGCGCGGTGCGGGGACCATTCAGCGGGGACGACGGGCTTGTTCATGGGCCGGGGGAAGTGAGGGCAGAGGGGGGCTGCGTCAAGTGTAACGCACAAAGAAGAAGGGCGGCCCGATCGCTCAGGCCGCCCTTCCCGAAGTTCATGTTCCGGAGATCTAGAACTTGGTGCTCAGCGTCAGCTGGACCGTGCGCGGAGCGCCGATGCTGACGAAGGCGGTGCTAGGAGCGCGCGACACCACGCCCGGACCCGGGTCGACGTCGGCGATCGTCTTGGCGTTCGTGCCCGAGCTGATGTTGCCGTAGTAGTCTTCGTCGAAGACGTTGGTCACGTTCAGCTGCAGGTAGGCGCCCTTCTCGTTGATCCAGGGCAGGTCGTAACGCAGGTCGAAGTCGAACACCATGTAGCCCGGCGTCACTTCGTCGTTGACGTCGGTGGTGTACCGCTCGCCGACCTTCTTGCCCTGGAAGCCGACCGTCAGATACTCGGTCGGGGTCCACTGGCCGCGCAGACCGAACATCCAGTCCGGGGTCTCGACCAGGGTCTTGCCCTTCAGCGGCAGGTAGGTCTCGGTCGGGGTGACGCGCAGCAGCAGGTCATCCTGCAGCTCGCTGTCGGTGTAGCTGACCGAAGCGTAGAGGCTGAAGTTCGGCGACGGGGTCCAGCCGGCCTGGGCGTCGAAGCCCTTCATCTCGACGCTGCCGACGTTCCGGTCGACGCTGAAGCCGAGGTCCGGATCGAAGGACGAGACGATGCGGTTGTCGAAGGTGTTGTACCAGAGCGCCGCCGACAGGATCCACTGGCTCGAACGGAAGCGGTAGCCGAGGTCCCACGCCTTGGTGGTTTCCGGCTCCACGTCCGACAGGCGGATCACGTCGGTCACCGTCTGCACGCCGGCGGTGTACAGCTGGTCGGTCCGCGGCGCCGCGAGGCCCTCGGCGTAGCTGAGGTACACGGTGTGGCCCGGCATGAAGTTGTAGGACACGCCGACGTTCGGCAGGACGTCCTCGTACTCCACTTCCGTCGAGAACGGACGGATGTACTGGGTGGCCGAACCGGCGAAGGTCACCAGGTTGGCTGAGGCCTGGACGCCGGCGGTGCCCGGGTCGATGTCGACGTTGGCGACCGGCGTCTGGGTGGTGCAGAGGACGGAGTTGTTGTTGTTCTGCGTGTAGCAGAACTGGTTCAGCTCGCGCTTGAAGAACGGCGCGCGGACGCCGACCGTGACGAACAGCTTGTCTTCCATGAACTGACCGCGCCATTCAGCGGAGATCTGGTTCAGGATGGCGAAAGACAGGCGGTCACGGGTGCGCAGCGCGTAGCCGTCGGCGTTCAGGACCTTGCGGCCGTAGCCGTCCTTGCCGCCAAACACGTCCTGCGGCTCGCCGTTGCCGGTCAGGTAGCCGTAGTGGCCGGTCTGGCGGTGGTTGCCGCGGTCGAAGGTGTAGGCGAGGCGGAAGCTGTTGCTGTCGTTCGGCTCCCAGATCAGCGAGCCCAGCACCGTCTTGCGGCGGGTGTTGGTCGTGTTCGGGGCGTAGAAGCGGATGGTGTCGAGCGTGTCGGTGTCGCCGTTGAGGTCGAAGCCGGCGAGGCCCGACGAGCCGCGCACCACCGTGGCGGTTTCAGACAGGGTCGTGCTGCCGCCGCCGTTGGCCAGCACGTACTGGAACGCCGAGTCGAGGGTCAGCGTCAGGGTGTCGGTCAGGGTGAAGCGGGCCTGCTGGCGCAGGTTGCCGGTGTTCGAGGGGTTGATCCGCAGGCCGTAGAAGTTGCCGCAGCTCGACGTGTAGGCCGGGTTGTCCCCGGAGGCCATGCCGTTGTCGAGCGACGGATCGAACATCACCGCGCTGTTGTTGTCGTTGTCCGCCGTGCCGGTCGTGGCCGGGTCGCGGGTGCAGACCGACAGGTTGTCATAGTCACGGCCGAACAGCTCGAAGTTGGCCATCGTCGTGGTGCGGTAGAAGGCGTTGCGGTTCTGGTTGTAGTGGAACGCCAGCGCCACGAAGTCGCCGTTGTCGCCCAGCGGCTGGTAGACCTTGCCGTTGACCTGCCACTTCTCGAGGTCGCCCGGGCCCTTGAACTTGTCGTACTGCTGGTAGGAGCCGGCGAACCAGGCGCTCGTACCCCAGGGGCCGATCTCGCCGGTATCGACGAGGCCGAAGATGCGGCGGTAGTTGTACGAACCGACCGAACCCTTCAGCCAGGCGCCCATTTCATCGTCGGGACGGCGGCTGGTGTAGTTGATGGTGCCGCCGGTGGCCGCCGCGGTCGGGCTGTCCACATCGGTGGTGCCCATGTTGACGCTGGCGCGGCTGATCAGTTCGCCGTCGAGCTGCTGGTTGGTGTAGATGGCGTAGTTGCCGGTGTCGTTCAGCGGAATGCCGTCGAACGTCAGCGAGATGCGGTTGCCGTCGAAGCCGCGGATGCGGAGGTTGCCGCCCGACGAGCCGTACGGGTCGCTGTTGGTGAAGTTCAGGCCCGGCGTCAGGTTCAGGGTCTGGACGATCGTCTGGCCGGTGGCCTGCGTCGCGATGAACTCCTGGTCGATCGAGGCTTTCGCCTTCGGCGCAGACTCGGCGGTGATCACACCGTCGATGGTCGGCTGGCCGCGAGCGGCGGTGACGACCAGCTCTTCGACTTCATTGGTGCCGGTGGATTGCGCGAAAGCGGCGGAGGCGAACAGCAGTCCGCCCGCGAGCGCGGTCGTCGCCACGAAGGCGAGCTTAGTCTTCATCATGGTTTTGAGTATCCCCTCTCATCCCGACGCCGGTTGGATAACCTGTGCGGACCCGGTCAGGCATCGGCAGCACGCATTAGCGCGTGAATGCGAAGCTTAGGTGACGATGCCGGAAGGGTCCCAACGCCTGGTTCTTCAGTCTAAAGGCGCGCCCGGACGAAGCAAGGCGGCGTTAGGAATTGTGGGCTTTTTGGGGCGCCATGTCGCATGATTGCGACACCTGGAGGCAAGGTTGGCCTTTACAGCGCCGTTCCCCGAGGCCAGCGTCCCCCGCCGAGATGACCCAAGCCGCTTCGCCGTTAACACCCGATTCCACAAGGGCCGCGCGCCTCACGCTGCTCGTCGTCCTTGTGCTGACGGCGCTCAGGCTGTCGGCGATCTTCGTCTCGCCGCTGCAGCTGTACCCGGACGAGGCGCAGTACTGGCTGTGGTCGCGCACGCTCGATTTCGGCTATTTCTCCAAGCCGCCAATGATCGCCTGGTCGATCTGGGCCACGACCCACCTGGGCGGCGACGAGGAGGCCTGGGTGCGCCTCGCCGGACCGCTGTTCCACGGCCTGACCGCGTCGGTCCTGTTCGCGACCGGCCGCCGGCTCTACGGCCCCTGGACCGGCTTCGCCGCCGCCGTCCTGTGGCTGCTGATGCCCGGCGTGGCGCTGTCGTCCTTCATCGCCGCCACCGATGCGCCGCTGCTCTGCTTCCTGTCGCTGGCGCTGCTCGCCTATGTCGCACTCCAGGACGGCGGGCGGGACTGGAAGCCGGCGCTGGGGCTCGGCCTGGCGCTGGGCCTGGCGGTGCTGTCGAAGTACGCGGCGCTCTATTTCCTGGCCGGACTGACGTTGCACCTCCTGGTCTCACCGGAGGCGCGGAAGGCCTGGACGGCCCGCCGCGCGCTGATCGCGGCCGGCGCCCTTCTGGTCGTCATCGCCCCGAACCTGGCCTGGAACGCCAACCACCAGTTCGCGACCGTGGGCCACACCGCCGCCAACGCCGACCTGGGCGGCAGGCTGTTCAACATCGAGCCGATGCTGGAGTTCATCGTCGGTCAGCTGGGCGTGTTCGGCCCCGTACCGTTCGGCGTCCTGGCCGGCGCCGGGATCACGCTCGCCGTGCGCAAGCGGCTGCAGGGGCCGGACCTGATGCTGGCCTGTTTCACCCTGCCCGCGCTGGCGGCGATGGTGGTGATGGCCTTCGTCTCGCGCGCGAACGCCAACTGGGCGGCCAGCGCCTATGTCGCCGGCTCGGTGCTGACGGCCGCGCTGCTGACCCGTGACTGGCCCGGACGATGGAAGGTCGCGGCCCGGATCGGCCTGATCGCGACCCTCGTCCTGCAGGGGGCGATGGCGCTGTTCATCGTCTACGCCGCCGCCAACCCGCGGATCGTCGACCAGCTGGCCATGTCCAACAGCATCAAGCGGCTGCGCGGCTGGGAGGAGGCGAGCGAGATCGTCATCGACCGGGCCCGGACCGAAGCCCTCAACGGCGGCGTCACGGCCATCGCCGTCGAGGACCGCTTCCTGTTCAACTCATTGGCCTACTACGGGCGCGACTTCTTCGCCGAACCGGGCGCGCCGCCGCTGACCATCTGGGTGCGCGACAAGGCCGGCAACCAGGCCGAGGCCGAGGCGCCCCTGACCCGGGCGAAGGGCGGCCGCGTCGTCGTGGCCATCCTCGACGACCGCAAGGGCGCCCGGCAGGCGCGCATCGCCGCCGATTTCCGCAAGGCGGACGTCATCGACGTCCAGCGCCTGACCCTCAGCGTCCCCTGCAAGGGCAAGCCCGGCGAGTCGGACGCGAAGTACGACCACCGCTGCGTGCGGCGCGTGACGCTGATGCTCGGCGAGGGGTTCGCGCCGGTGGAACGGAAGTAGCTCGCCCCCAACAAGCGTCATGGCCCGCCCCGCACTTGATCCGGGGTCGCGCCGCCCATGCCTGATGAGTCAAACGAAAGGGCGCGGAGCGATCCGCGCCCTTCTTGCTGTCGTCCGCGTTCATGGCTGGCCCGGACGAGCGGGCCATGACGGATTCGGGATGGCGGCGAATCGTTACACCGCCACCTCGAACGCAGCCTCGGTCTTCTCGCGCACCTCCTCGACGGTGACGCCGGGCGCCAGCTCGATGAGCCGGACCGGGGTCTTGCCGCGGTTGATCTCGAACACGCCAAGCTCGGTGATCAGCAGGTCGACGACGCCGGCGCCGGTCAGCGGCAGGGTGCAGGCCTTCAGCAGCTTGGGCGCGCCGGACTTCTCGCAGTGGTCCATCACCACCACCACGCGCTTGACGCCGGCGACCAGGTCCATGGCCCCACCCATGCCCTTGACCATCTTGCCGGGCACCATCCAGTTGGCCAGGTCGCCGGTCTCGGACACCTGCATGCCGCCAAGGATCGAGAGAGCGATGTGCCCGCCCCGGATCATCGCGAAGCTGTCGGCGGACGAAAAATAGGACGAGCTGTCGAGCTCGGTGATCGTCTGCTTGCCGGCGTTGATCAGGTCGGCGTCCTCTTCGCCCTCATAGGGGAAGGGGCCCATCCCCAGCATGCCGTTCTCGCTCTGCAGCGTTACGTTCATGCCCTCGGGGATGTAGTTGGCGACCAGGGTCGGGATGCCGATGCCCAGGTTCACGTAGAAACCGTCCTGCAGCTCCTTCGCTGCGCGGGCGGCGACTTCGTCACGGGTCCAGGGCATCAGGCGGTTTCCTTCTGGCGGGTGGTGACGCGCTCGATGCGCTTCTCGAACGTCGCGCCCTGGAAGATGCGGTCGACGAAGATGCCCGGAGTGTGGATGTGGTCCTTGTCGAGCGATCCGGTGGGAACCAGATGCTCGACCTCGACGACGGTCTTCCTGCCGGCCGTGGCCATCATCGGGTTGAAGTTGCGGGCCGTCTTGCGGAACACCAGGTTGCCCTCGTGGTCGCCGGTGTGCGCCTTGACGATGGACAGGTCGGCGGTCAGGCCCCGCTCCATGACATAGAGCTCGCCGTCGAACTCGCGCACCTCCTTGCCTTCCGCGACCAGGGTGCCGACGCCGGTCCTGGTGAAGAAGGCCGGGATGCCGGCGCCGCCGGCCCGGATGCGTTCGGCCAGGGTGCCCTGCGGATTGAACTCCAGCTCCAGCTCGCCCGAAAGGTAGAGCTGCTCGAACAGCTTGTTCTCGCCGACGTAGGAGCTGACCATCTTCCGGATCTGCCGGTTCTCCAGCAGGATGCCGAGGCCGAAGCCGTCGACCCCGCAGTTGTTCGAGATGACCGTCAGGTCCTTCACGCCATGCTCGCGGATCGCCGCGATCAGGTTCTCGGGGATGCCGCAGAGGCCGAAGCCCCCGGCCATGATGGTCATGCCGTCGAAGAGCAGCCCGTCGAGGGCCTCTGCGGCGGTCTTGGTCACCTTGTCGACCATGGGTCCTCCAGGGAAAGCGCGGCGCCGGTCTCGCCGAAGACGGCGATAAATTCAACCCTTGATGAATAACGGCGCGCCGTGGACCGACGCTAACATCTGCGTCAGACGGCGGCCACCGGGCCTCCACGCGGACCCTGCCCCATCGACCGCGGGCCCGGGCGATGCGAGAACGGCGTGCGGACAGCTGGCGGAGGCGGGATGGCGGCCGAGTCGACAGGCGTGAACCTGGCCCAGGTGGTGGCGGTGCTGGGGGCCGGGGTGGTCGCCGGGCCGGTCTTCAAGCGGCTGGGGTTCGGGTCGATCCTGGGCTACCTCGCCGCCGGCGTGGCGATCGGCCCGTTCGGACTGAAGGTGCTGGAGGAGCCCGAGACCATCCTCCACATCGCCGAGTTCGGCGTGATCATGTTCCTGTTCATCATCGGGCTGGAGATGCGGCCGGCGCGGCTGTGGAGCATGCGGCGCGACATCTTCGGCCTCGGCGTCGCGCAGGTGACCGGCTGCGGGCTGGCCCTGACGGCCGCCCTGGTCGCCGCCGGCTTCGCGCCGGCCGTGGCCTTCATCGGGGCGATGGGCTTCGTGCTGTCGTCGACGGCGGTGATCATGCAGATGCTGGAGGAGCGCGGCGTGATCGGCCTGCCCAAGGGCCAGCGCGCCATCTCCATCCTGCTGCTCGAGGACCTGGCCATCGTGCCTCTGCTCGGCGTCGTGGCGCTGCTGTCGCCGCGCGAGGCGGCCGGCGGCGACTGGCTGCCCGGCCTGCTGCTGGCCTTCGCCGCCCTGGCCGGCCTCTACGTCGCCGGGCGATACCTGATGAACCCGCTGTTCCGCCTGCTGTCGGCGGCCCACGCGCGGGAAGTGATGACCGCCGCCGCCCTCGGCGTCGTGCTGGGCGCCGCCTGGCTGGCCGACCTGTCGGGCCTGTCGATGGCCATGGGCGCCTTCGTGGCCGGGGTGCTGCTTTCGGAATCCACCTACCGCCACCAGCTGGAGGCCGACGTCGAGCCGTTCCGCGGGCTGCTGCTCGGCCTGTTCTTCATGGCCGTCGGCATGTCCCTGGACCTGGCGGTGGTGACCCGCGACTGGCTGCTGCTCGGCGGCGTCGTGCTCGGCATGATGGCTGTGAAGGGACTCGGCATCTATGCCGTCGCGCGCCTGTTCAGGGCCCGCAACGCCGAGGCCGTGAACCGCGCCGCCCTGTTCGCCCAGGGCGGCGAGTTCGCCTTCGTCCTCTACGCCGCCGCCACGGCCGCGGGCGTCATCGACGCGGCGGAGAACGCGGTGTTCACCGCGGCCGTCATCCTGTCGATGATCCTGACCCCGTTCGTGGTGATGGCGGTCCGCGCCCTGACGCCCGCCGAGGCGCAGGACACTGACGGCGTCGAGGAGCCGGACGGACTGACCGGCAGCGTGCTGATCATCGGCTTCGGCCGCTTCGGACAGGTCGTCAGCCAGTCGCTGCTGGCCCGCGGCGTGGAGGTGAGCATCCTCGACAACAACGCCAGCCGCATCCGCAACGCCGAACCGTTCGGGTTCAAGGTGTATTTCGGCGACGGCTCCCGGCCCGAAATCCTGCACGCGGCTGGGGCGCACAAGGCCAGGATCATCGCCGTCTGCCTCGACGACCGGAAGGCGGCGGACCTGATCGTGGAAACCGCCAGGGCCGAATTCCCGCAGGCCGCCCTGATGGTCCGCGCCTATGACCGCGGCCATGCGCTGGACCTGATCAAGGCCGAGGTCGACTACCAGGTCCGCGAGACCTTCGAGTCGGCCATGGCGTTCGGCGCCAGCGCGCTGGAGAGGCTCGGCCTCAGTCCCGAGGAGATCGCCGAGACGACGGCCGACATCCGGGAGCGCGACGAGGAACGCTTCGCGCTCGAGATCACCGGCGGCATCTACGCGGGCGTCGGGCTGCTGCACGGCAACGCGCCGGTCCCCGCGCCGCTGTTCAAGCCGCGCAAGGGGGCGGCCAGGCCCGAGCCCGAGCCGGCCGCCCTCCCGGACGCGGACGCCTGATCAGCCGCGGAAGGGCCGCAGCACGATCTCGACGCGACGGTTCTGCGCCCGGCCTTCGGGCGTCGCGTTGCTGGCGATCGGCTGGCTCTCGCCGCGCCCCTGCACGTAGAGCCGGTCGCGCAGGACCCGGCCGTTATCGATCAGGTAGGAGGCCACCGCGCTGGCGCGGCGCTCCGACAGCGCCTGGTTGTAGCCGTCGTCGCCCGTCGAATCGGCGTGGCCGACGACGTCGACAAGCGTCTGCGGATAGCGGTTGAGGATCACGCCGACGCCGTCCAGCACACGGTAGAACTGCGGCTGGATGTCCGAGCGGTCGACGCCGAAGGTGACGTCGCTGGGCATGTTCAGGATCAGGTCGTCGCCCTGGCGGGTGACGCTCACCCCGGTGCCGGCCAGCTCGCGGCGCAGCTCGGCCTGCTGGCGGTCCATGTAGTTGCCGACCGCCGCGCCGCCGAGGGCGCCGATGCCCGCGCCGAGGAGCGCATTCTTGCGGCCCTGCTCGCCGTCGCTGGTGTTGGTCAGGTAGCCGAGCAGCGCGCCGCCGACGGCGCCGGCGATGGCCCCCGTGCCGGTGTTGTTCCGCACCGTCTCGCCGGTGACGGGATCGATGGTGGTGCAGGCGCCGAGGCCGGCGGCGGCGACCAGGCAGGCGACGAGCGCCGTGGATCTGAGCATGGAGTTTCCCTGTCTGTGACGCGGGCCGGAACGCCTTGCCGCAACGCCGGGTTCCCCGTCGCCCGCGGCGTTTGATCCATGTCAGGTGCGTTCGCCGGGCCGGGGGTGTAGAAGCGCCCCATGACCGACACCACCCTGACCAAGTCAGCGATCGAGCCCGTCTCGTTCTCGCTCTACGAAGCCGACTTCGACCGCTTCTCGAAGGCGCTGGGCGACAGTTTCCGGCGCTACGGCTTCGCCGTGATCTCCGACTACGACCTCGACCAGGCGCGGATCGACGCCGCGATCGACGCCGCCAAACGTTTCTTCGCCCTGCCCGAGGATGTGAAGAAGCGGTACGTGGTCGGCAAGGGCGGGCAGCGCGGCTACATCCCCTTCGGCATCGAGACGGCCAAGGGCGCCACGCACCACGATCTCAAGGAATTCTGGCACATGGGCCGCGACCTGCCGCCCGGCCACCGCTACGAGCCGTCGATGCCGCCGAACGTCTGGCCGGCCGAGACGCCGGACTTCCATGAGAGGATCGCCTGGCTCTACGGCGCGCTCGACGGCATGGGCAAGAAGGTGCTGCAGGCCATCGCGACCTACCTGGAGCTGCCGCGCGACCAGTTCGACGAGGCGGTTCGCGAGGGCAACAGCGTCCTGCGCCTGCTGCACTATCCGCCGATCCCGGCCGACGCCACCGGCGTCCGCGCTGGAGCCCACGGGGACATCAACGCCATCACCCTGCTGCTGGGCGCCGAAGAGGGCGGCCTCGAGGTGCTCGACCGCGACGGCCAGTGGCTGCCGATCAACCCGCCGCCGGGCTGCCTGGTGGTGAACATCGGCGACATGCTCGAGCGCAACACCAACGACGTGCTGCCCTCGACCATCCACCGGGTGCAGAACCCGCCGCCCGAGCGCCGCGGTTTCGCGCGCTACTCGACGCCGTTCTTCCTGCACTTCGCGCCGGACTACGAGATCCGGACCCTGCCCGGCTGCGCCACGGCGGAGAACCCGGACCGCTATCCGGAGCCGATCACCGCCGACGCGTTCCTCATGCAGCGCCTGCGCGAGATCAAGCTGCTCTAGCTTATGAATCCAGAGCACGATTCAGCCATCAGACGATTCCGTCTGATGGCTCGTGCCTGAGGCGGACCGTCGGCCGCAGGTCGCGCGCACGCAATTTTAACCACGGGGCCCGACTGTTTCTCCCAACGATACACAGGGGGAAGCAGAGGATGGCGCCGTCCGCGCCGAAGGACGCCGAGGCCCGGCGCATCGCGACCCTCCGGACCCTGGATCTGGCCGCCCTGCGGCCGGTCATCGACCGCGTGACGCGACTGGCCCGCAGCGCCGCCGACGCCAGCCATGCCTATGTCACCCTGGTCGATGACGAGCGGGTATGGCTGTCGGGCTTCGACGACGTGCCCGAGCACTATGGTCCGTCCGCCGAGTCCTCCACCGCCAGGAACCTCGAGACCGGGGCGATCTGGCAGGAAGACCTCCTGAAGGAGTGGCCGGACCACCCGTGGGTCGCCGGCCCGCCCTACGCGCGCTTCTACGCCAACGCCATCATCGAGCTGTCGAACGGGGTCCGCCTGGGCGCGCTGTGCGTCGCGGGGCGGGAGCCGCGACCGCGCAGCGATCGGACGATGGCGGACCTGGCCGACCTCGCCGCCCTGCTCGCCGAGGCGATCGAGCGGCTGCAGGCGACCCGCGCCGCCGAGACGGCGGCCCGCGAGGCCCGCGCCGCCACCAGCCTGAAGGAGGCCATCATGCGCGCCTCCCCGGTCTCGCTCGGCGTGACGGACCGGGAGCTGCGCTACCTGTACGTCAACGACCACTGGTCGAAGGAGAAGGGCATCTCGTCGGAAGAAGCGCTCGGGCGGTCGATGGCCGAGCTGTTCCCGGCCTCATTTCCGGTTCTCGAGGACGCCTACCGGGCCTGCCTTGCAGGCGAGATCCAGGTGACCGACCGGATGCTCGTGCCGAGCCATCGCATGCCGGACCGCTGGCTGCGCGGCGCGCTGGTTCCCTGGTACGACGAGGACGGCGCCATCGGCGGCATGGTCTCGATGACCCACGACGTCGGCGACGTGGTCAATGCGCTGGACAGCGTGAAGCGCTCGGAGAAGCGGCTGCACCTCGCCCTCGAGATCGCCGAGATCTCGGTCTACGAGCTCAACTACCGCACCAAGACCCTGCGGGTCGAAGGCGCCTACGACACCTTCTTCAACCACGGCCTGTCCTACCAGGACCTGGCGCCGGACATCTGGGTGACCGTCCATCCCGACGACCGCGAGGCGGCGCAGGCGGAATGGGAGCGGCACCTGAACGAAGGGACGCCGTTCCGCACCGAGTACCGGATGAACACGCCCGGTCGCGAGGTCTGGGCCTTCTCGGCGGCCGAGCTGATTTACAGCGAGGACGGCCGCATCGAGGGCGTCCTCGGCGTCCTCAAGAACATCACCGCCCGCAAGCAGTCGGAAACCGCCGTGATGCGGGCGCGCGACGCCGCCGAGGCGGCCAACCGCGCCAAGAGCGAATTCCTCGCCAACATGAGTCACGAGATCCGCACGCCGCTGAACGGCGTGATGGGCGTGGCCTCTGCCCTGTCGCGCACCGCGCTGACCGACGCCCAGGCGGACATGGTCGGCCTGATCGAGACGTCGGCCCAGACCCTGGAGGCGATCCTCGCCGACGTGTTGGACCTGGCCCGGGTCGAAGCCGGCCGGCTCGAGCTGAAGGCCGAGCCCTTCGACCTCGGCGCCTGCCTGCGCCAGGCGGCGGCGCTGTTCCAGCCGGCGGTGGAGGCCAAGGGGCTCGACCTCGACATCGACATCGCGCCGGAGGCGTGCGGCGCCTTCGTCGGCGACGTCGTCCGCATCCGGCAGATCGTCTGCAACCTGATGTCCAACGCGGTGAAGTTCACCGCGAAAGGCCGGCTGGGGCTGCGCGCCTCGGCCCGGCCTGAGGGAGACGGGCGTTCGCGTCTGACGATCAGCGTCCATGACACCGGCATCGGCTTCTCGCCGGAGGTGAAGGCGCGGCTGTTCGAACGCTTCGAGCAGGCCGACGGCTCGATCACCCGCCGCTACGGGGGCACGGGGCTGGGCCTCGCCATCTCCCGCGCGCTCGCCGAGGCGATGGGGGGCGCGCTCGACGCGACCTCGACGCCAGGCGAGGGGGCGACCTTCACCCTCGACCTCGTTCTCCGCGAGGCGAGCGGCCTGGCGACGGCGGCCCCGGTCGCGGCGGCCGCGCCCGAGGACGCCGACGGGCGCGAGCCCCGCGTTCTGCTGGCCGAGGACCACGCCATCAACCGCAAGGTCGTCGAACTGCTGCTCGGCCAGGTCGGCGTCGACCTGACCTGCGTGGAGAACGGCGCCGAGGCGGTGTCGGCCGCGGCCGAGGCGACCTTCGACCTGATCCTCATGGACATGCAGATGCCGGTCATGGACGGCCTGACGGCCATCCGGGCGATCCGCCAGGACGAGCAGGCCCGCCGCCTGCCGCCGACGCCGATCTGGGCGCTGTCGGCCAACGCCCTGCCCGAACATGTCGAGGCCTCGCTGGCGGCCGGCGCCGACGGCCACCTGACCAAGCCGATCTCCGGCGCGGCCCTTGTCGAGGTGCTGATGAAGGCCTGCGAGACGGTCGACGCGCGCCAGCGGCTGGCGGGCTGAGACCGGCTCGCCGGAACCGGCCCCTCCCTAGCGGGACAGCCTCAGCTTCATCAGGTCGCGGCCGATGGCGGCGAAGGCGTCCTTCAGCGCCGCGCCGCTCGACGGCAGATAGACGTGCTCGCTGCTGGTCGCGCAGGCTTCCATGACGTCCTCGGCGTCGCTGCCGCGGCCGACATTGAACCCGACCGTGTAGACAATAATGCCCTTGGCCTTCATCGCCGTGCACAGCGACTCCGCCTGGGAGGTGGCGTCGCCGTTGGTGGCGGTGCAGTTGATCTTGTCCTGGGCGTCGCCGCTGCCCGATCCCGAGTTCCGCGCGATCACGCCGTTGCAGTAGGCGGTGTTGTAGTTGCCGTCGGTCATGATGACGACGACCTTCAGCAGGTCCGGCGCGTCATAGGCCGCCGGCTGGCTGCTGGACGGCCAGAGGTAGGCGAACTCCGGCGAGACCATGTACCAGCCCCAGGCCGTGCCGATCTGGCCGGCGGTCGA
>CALKHU010000039.1 GCA_937991555.1 uncultured Caulobacter sp. | reverse complement strand
ACCTCGCGCGAGATCCGCCTCAAGAGCCGCCCCGTCGGGACGCCGACCGCCGACAACTTCGAGCTGGCCACCGTCGAGCTGCCGACGCCCGGCCCCGGCGAGGTGCAGGTCCGCAACCAGTGGATGACGGTCGACCCCTACATGCGCGGCCGCATGAACGACGTGAAGAGCTACACCCCGCCGTTCGCCCTGGGCGAGGCGATGCAGGGCGGCGCCGTGGGCGAGGTGATCGCCTCCAACGACCCGTCGCTGAAGGTCGGCGACCTGGTGCAGTCGATGTTCGGCTGGCGCGAGGCGTTCAACGCGCCGGCCGGGGCGGTGCAGAAGCTCGACACCTTCGGCCTGCCGCCGCAGGCCTTCCTGGGCGTGGCCGGCATGCCGGGCATGACCGCCTGGGCCGGGCTGCTGAAGGTGGCGGCGATGAAGGAGGGCGACATCGTCTTCGTGTCCGGCGCCGCCGGCGCGGTCGGCCAGGTCGTGGTCCAGATCGCCAAGATCAAGGGCAACACCGTCATCGGCTCCTGCGGCGGGCCGGAGAAGGTCGCCTTCCTCAAGTCGATCGGCTGCGACGAGGTGATCGACTACAAGGCCGAGAAGGACCTGACCGCCGCCCTCAACCGCGTCGCGCCCAAGGGCATCGACGTCTATTTCGAGAACGTCGGCGGCGAGCACATGGACGCGGCCCTGGCCGCCGCCCGGCCGTTCGCCCGCTTCGCCCTGTGCGGCATGATCAGCCAGTACAACTCCACGGGCGAGATGTACGGCGTGAAGAACCTGATCCTGGCCGTCGGCAAGAGCATCCGGCTGGAGGGCTTCATCGTCTCCAACCACTTCCACCACCTGCCCGAGTTCCTGAAGGACATGTCCGGCTGGATCGCCGGGGGGAAGATCCAGTGGAAGGAGACCGTCGACGAGGGCATCGAGAACGCGCCCGGCGCCTTCCTGAAGCTGTTCCGCGGCGAGAACACCGGCAAGATGCTGGTCAAGCTGGGCTAGCTCGGCCGGAAGGACAGACACCTCGGTGTCTGTCCCTGTCGTGCCGACCACCAAAGCAGCCGGAGAGGCCAGAGTACGCCCTCTCCACTGGCAATGCGCCAAGCCCTCTTGGCTCTCTGCCGGCGGAACGCCCGCTCAGCGCCAGTTCTGGTCAGCCCTACTTGGGACAGACACCAGGGTGTCTGTCCCTACCGCCCCGACATCTCCACGACCGCCCAGCCGTCGCCGAGCTTCTGGACCTTCACGGCGACCCGCGCGCCGGGCTCGCCGGGCGGATTGGCGACGACGTCGGCCCAGGTGCGGAAGGTGGTGCGGCCGGCCGCGAGCCCGGCCCCGGACACGCCGTCATGGTCCAGGGTCACCGTGCGGTTGTCGAACGACTGCACGGTGCCGGTCGTGGCGTAGACCGGACCGGTCGGTCCAGGCGGGATGATCTTCGACCGGGCCAGCGCCGACTCCGGGCGGGCGGATTCCGGACCGCAGGCGGCGAGGGCGAGGGCTGCGAGGATGACCAGCGCGCCGGCGACTCTCATGACTTCCTCCGTGAACGGACGGCCGGTCCTATCACGATGCGGCGCGTTGTGAACGGGGCTGCTTCCTCCGGCGCTTGCACGGGGCTATGAGAGCCGCCTCCCAGGGAGGGTAACGCCGTGTCGCGCCTGTTCAGCGCCTATGTGATGATCGACTGGAGCGCCGCCGCCGCGCCGCGGCAGGGGAAGGACTCCATCTGGATCGGGGTCATCAAGCGCGACATCCGCTTCCGGCCGACGTTCGAGGCCTTCAATCCGCCCACCCGCGACGCGGCCATGACGCAGCTGCGCGAGATCCTCGCCGATCTGCGCCGCCGTGGCGAACGGGTGCTGGTCGGCGTCGACTTCGCGCTCGGCTATCCCGAAGGCACGGCCCGGCTGCTGAAGGTGAAGGGCGAGGACTGGGCCGGTCTGTGGGCGTTCCTGGCCAAGGACGTGGTCGACAAGCCCAACAACGTCAACAACCGCTTCCAGGTCGCGGCCAAGATCAACCGGCTGATGACCGACCAGCCCTGGCCGTTCTGGGGCTGCCCGGCCAACGACGCCCAGCGCTGGCTGTCGACCACCAAGCCCGAGTTCGACCGCACCGGTCTGCCGGCCGAACTGCGCCGCGCCGAGCTGGCGACGAAGGTGAAGGGCAAGGCGGGCGCCAAGAGCGTCTGGCAGATCTTCGGCAACGGCACCGTCGGCAGCCAGGCGCTGGTCGGCATCCCGCGCATGAAGGCGCTGCTCGACGAACTCGGCGACAAGGCCCGGGTGTGGCCGTTCCAGACCGGCTGGAAGCCCCTGAAGGACGCCGACCTCGAGGGGGTCGAGGCGGTCATCGCCGAGGTCTATCCGGCGCTGGGCGAGGTCCGGGCCGAGCCGGGCGAGGTGGTCGACCGCGCCCAGGTGCGCGCCCTGTGCGAGCACTTCCTGAAGCTCGACGAGGCCGGCCGGCTCGGCGAGGCGTTCGGCCCGAAGGGTTCGCCTTCGGAGGCCGACGTCGCCGCCGTCGAGCGCGAGGAAGGCTGGGTGCTGGGCTACTGACCGGCGCGCCGACGCCGGGGCGTTGACTTCCCTCCGCGCGGGTTCAACCTCGCGGGCCGAAAGACCGCTTCGGGGGGAAGCGCCATGACCCACACGCCGGCGGCCGTCCGCCACACGTCCATCGACGCCGTGCGCGGCTTCGCCGTGCTGGGCATCCTGCTGATGAACATCGTCGGCATGGGGATGCCCAGCTTCGCCTACATCGATCCGACCTACTACGGCGGCCACGAGGGCGCGAACCTGTGGGTCTGGGCGGTCAACTACGTCCTCGCCGACGGCAAGATGCGCGGCCTGTTCACGATGCTGTTCGGCGCCAGCATGCTTCTGATCGCCGATCGCGCCGAGGGACGCCTGCCCGGACCCGTCTCGACCCACTACCGGCGGATGGCCTGGCTGTTCGTGATCGGGATGGCCCACGCCTACCTGCTGTTCTTCGGCGACATCCTGGTGACCTACGCCATCGCCGGGGCGATCGTGTTCCTCGTCCGGCGGTGGGGGCCGCGCACCCTGATCCTCGCGGGGGCGGCGATCCTCGTCGCCCTGGTCGCCAAGGGCCTCTACGAGGGGCACGAGGTGGGGCTGCTGCGCGAGGCGGCGCGGGCGCCGGGCGCCTCCGCCGAGACCCTCAAGGCCTGGAAGGAGGCGTCCTTCTACCTGACCCCGCCGGCCGCGTTCGGCGAGGCCGAGATCGCCGGTTACCAGGGCGGCTTCCTCGACGCGGTGAAGGCCCGGGCGCAGATGGCCTTCATCATGCAGACCTGGTTCCTGCTGATGGAGGCGCTGCCCGAGGCGATCGGCCAGATGATGATCGGGATGGGCCTGTTCCGGCTCGGCTTCTTCACCCTGGGCTGGCGGAACCAGGGCTACCGGGCGCTCGTCCTGGTCGGCTACCTCGTCGCCGCGCCGCTGACCGCCGCCATGGCCTGGGCGACCGTGCAGAGCGGCTTCGACCCCGTCCATCGCCAGTTCTACATCGTGCTCGGGGCCCTGCCGCGGCCGTTCGTGGCCCTCGCCCACGCCAGCGCCCTGCTGCTCCTGGTGCGGTCCGGGGCGCTGGGCTGGCTGGTCAGCCGCCTGGCCGCCGCGGGCCGGATGGCCTTCAGCAACTACCTGGGCACGTCGATCATCACGAGCGTCGTCTTCTGCGGTTTCGGCTTCGGCCTCTACGGCGAGCTCGAGCGCTACCAGCTCTACTATGTCGTGGCCGGGATCTGGGCCTTCATCCTGCTCTGGAGCCGGCCGTGGCTGGCGCTCTTCCACTACGGCCCGTTCGAGTGGCTGTGGCGGTCGCTGGTGATGGGCAGGCCGCAGCCGTTCCTGAAACGGAGGACCCCGGCATGACCGCCATTCGCGCAGAGCGCCTCTGCGCCGAGGTCGACGGCGAGTTCGTCGTCTTCCTGATCGGGATGCGGATCAACCGGCTCTGGAAGGTCTGGCGCTGGTGGCCGGTGGCGGCGGCCATGCCGCGGATGCTGGTCGAGCTCTACCGCAATCCGGACCTCGGGCTGATGCACCATTTCAGCCACTTCGGCCTGCGCAACATCTGGCTGGTGCAGTACTGGCGCAGCTTCGACCACCTGGAGGCCTACGCGCGGGCGCGGGACGCCGCCCACCTGCCCGCCTGGCAGGCCTTCAACCGCGCGGTCGGCAGCAACGGCGACGTCGGCATCTGGCACGAGACCTATGTCGTCCGGCCCGGCGCCTATGAGACCGTCTACAACAACATGCCGCCCTGGGGCCTGGGCGCAGCCGGCCGGCTGGTCGAGGCCCGGGGTCATCGCAAGGCCGCCCGCGACCGGATGACCGGCGCGACGGAGGCGGACGCCTGAACCGTGCAACGGGCATGATCAGCCGACGCGCCCTGCTCCCGCTCGCCGCCGCCGCGATGGCGGCCCCCGTCCTGCCCGCACGGGCGCAGACGCCGCCGCTGACGGTGCGGCTGGGCCTGCATCCGCGCCAGGCGCTGGACCTCTACCGGCGGGACGGCCTGAAGGCCGCGCCGGTGCTGCTGTTCGTGCACGGGGGCGGCTGGAGCATCGGCGACCGGCGGGCGGTCAACGCCCTGCCCGACTACGCGGCCCGCCACGGCTTCCTGCTGGCCTCCGCCGGCTACCGCCTGGCGCCGGAGGTCGACGCCGGCGGCTGCGCGGAGGACGTGGCGTCGGCGATCGCCTGGCTGAAGGCGAACGCCGCGCTGAGCGGCGGCGATCCGGCGCGGATCTTCGTCGCCGGCCACTCGGCGGGCGCGCACCTGGCGGCGCTGGTCGGGATCGATCCGCGCTACCTCGGCCCCCACGGCCTGACCCCCTCGGACCTGGCCGGCGTGATCCCGATCGACGGCGCCGGCTATGACGCCGTGGCCCAGATGGCCGGGTTCGGCGACCGCCGGGGCGTGCTGCCGGACATGTACAGGCAGGCGTTCGGACCGCGGGCCGCCGAGCTGTCGCCGACCCGGCTTGTCGAGGCCGGCCGCAGGTATCCGCCGTTCCTGATCTTCCACGTCGCCGCCCGCGCGGACGCCCGGCGGCAGTCGGAGGGGCTGGCCGGGGCCCTGCGCGGCGCGGGCGGCCGGGCCGAGGTGGTCGCCGCGCCCGGCGAGACGCACCGCAGCATCAACGTCGACTTCGGCAAGGCCGGCGACCCGGAGGGCGAGCGCGCGGCGGGCTGGATCCGGACCGGCGCGCCCTAGCGCCATGCGTCCTTCGACACGGCCCTTCGGGCCTGCTCAGGATGACGTGCCGAGGACGCCATGGTGAGCAGCGCTCGAAGAGCGCGTGTCGAACCACGCAAAGCCTAGCCCGCTTCCCGCATCCGCTCGCGGCCGGACTTCAGCCGCTCGGCGACCAGGAAGGCCAGTTCGAGCGCCTGCTCGCCGTTGAGCCGCGGATCGCAGTGGGTGTGGTAGCGGTCGGCGAGGTCGCCCTCGGCCAGGGCCCGGGCCCCGCCGATGCATTCGGTGACGTTCTGGCCGGTCATCTCCAGATGCACGCCGCCGGGATGGACGCCCTCGGCCTCGGCCACGTCCACGAAGGCCTTCACCTCGGCCAGGATGCGGTCGAACGGCCGCGTCTTGTAGCCGGTGGCGGCCTTCAGGGTGTTGCCGTGCATCGGATCGGTCGACCAGATCACGCTGCGGCCGGCGCGCCGGGTCGCCTGCATCAGGCGCGGCAGGCGCTCGGCCACCTTGTCGGCCCCGAAGCGGCCGATCAGGGTCAGGCGGCCCGGCTCGTTGGCCGGGTTCAGCACGTCGATCAGCCGCAGCAGGTCGTCCGGCTCCAGCGTCGGCCCGACCTTGACGCCGATCGGGTTCTTCACGCCGCGCATGAACTCGACATGGGCCCCGTCCAACTGGCGGGTGCGCTCGCCGATCCACAGCATGTGGGCGCTGGTGTCGTACCAGTCGCCCGAAGTGCTGTCGATCCGCGTCATCGCCTCCTCGTAGCCGAGCAGCAGCGCCTCATGGCTGGTGAAGAACTCCACCTGCCGCATGCCCGGGTGGCTTTCGGGCGTGACGCCGATGGCCGCCATGAAGGCGAGGCTCTCGCTGATCTTGTCGCTGAGTTCGCGGTAGCGCGCGCCCTGCGGGCTGTCGGCGACGAAGCCGAGCGTCCAGCGATGGATGTTGTGCAGGTCGGCGTAACCGCCCTGGGCAAACGCGCGCAGCAGGTTCAGCGTCGCCGACGACTGGGCGTAGGCCTTCAGCAGGCGCTCCGGGTCGGGCGTGCGCTCGCCGGCCTCGAAGGCCATGCCGTTGATGTTGTCGCCCCGGTAGGACGGCAGCGTCACCCCGTCGATGGTCTCGACCGGCTCCGACCGCGGCTTGGCGAACTGGCCGGCGATGCGGCCGACCTTCACCACCGGCTTGCCGCCCGAGAAGGTCAGCACCACCGCCATCTGCAGGATCAGGCGGAAGGTGTCGCGGATGTTGTCGGCGTGGAATTCCTTGAAGCTCTCGGCGCAGTCGCCGCCCTGCAGCAGGAAGGCGTCGCCGCGCGCGACGTCGCCGAGCAGGCTCTTCAGGCGGCGCGCTTCCCCCGCAAAGACGAGCGGCGGCATCCGGCGGAGCTCGTCCTCGACGCGCGTGACCACGGCCGCATCCGGATAGTCGGTCGGCATGTGCTTGGCGGGCTTGCTTCTCCAGGTGGACGGGGTCCAGCGCTCGGTCATGGTCTCAAACTCGAAAAAGGGACGCGGTTCATACCGCATCGCACCATCGAAGGCAAAATAATGCGCCCGATGCGGGTGAATGTCGCATGAAGGGGTATGGGATTGCGCCGTGGTTGCGGATGAAACCATCGGCGGCCGCCCGGGGACGGGGGCGGCGGGGGCTGCGGGAAGCCCCGGAAGGGCTGTGTGTCTTCATCTCGCGTTCCGCCCGCCCCTGGTCGCCCGGGGACGCCCGGCCGACCTCCGTTCCGCCTCCAGTATAGCGCGGGCGGAAGCGGCGGGGACGGGGGCCGTAGAGGCCAGGGAAAACAAGGGAAATCGCGGCGGAGGAGCGGTGTTCAGGCGCCCGCCGGGGCCTCGCCCGACCGGCCCGGCCCGCGCCGCGAGGCGGTCGCGCCGGGTAGCCGATTGTCTCGCAATGTCCCGCCTTGTCCCGGGATTATGTGTCCCGGGAGTCTCGCTTTTCGGACGAAGTCCGCTCGTGACTCTTCGCGAACATGCCGACGGTCTGCTTGCTGGTGCGTACGCTGGGACCGCCCAGCAGTACCTCTAGCAAGTCCCAGAGTTTCCTGGCCACCCACGCCGCCGCAAACGACGTCTACAACGCCTTCAACCTCCAGCCCCATCTGATCAGCTGGTCCACCCTGCGCGTCTTTCGAACGCGGCGTTTGAGACGTGGACGGCTGCAACTGCCGCAGCGTGAGGACCGGCCGCTCAAGGACGAGCGCACATTGCGGCGGCTAACCTGACAGTTGCCTTAGCGGAGACGGGCTTGCGCTAAAGTGACAGCATCTCGCAGCGCTGGGGGCGCCCCGGCCGCCGTCATGGTGAAGTGGATCAGCCCAGCTTCGCATGCGAGCGCGATGGCTGCCGTGGTCGGAACGCCAAGTTTGGCGGAGATGCGTGCCCGATGCATTTCGACCGTGCGGGCGCTGATCCCGAGATGATGGGCGATGCATTTGCTCGGGGCTCCCGTCGCGAGTCTGCGCAAGACCTCAAGCTCGCGGTCGGTGAGCCGCGCCAGCTTCGTCTGGCAATTCTGGGTCTGGACCAGACGCGCCAAGGCAACCGCCGCCCGATCGAACGCGGCGAGCAGTTCGGATCTGCGCACTGGTTTGCAGAGAAAGTCGACCGCACCCCGCCGCATGGCCTCGACAGCCTCTAGAACTTCGCGTCGGCCTGTCAGGAAGATGACCGCGACCGGCGCCGCCGATGCGACCAGTTGTGCATGGAGGGCCTGCCCGTTCATGCCCGGCAGGCCGATGTCGATCAGCGCCACTCCCGGCGACGAAGGCGCCAGACTGGTGAGAAAGCTTTCCGCACAGGCGAATGAGCGAACTTCGCAGCGCGTCTCGAGCGTCGCCTTGAGCGACGCCAGAACAAGCGGGTCATCCTCTACCAGGTACGCATACATCCGGCGACGAGCCTGCCCGTCTTGGGTAAGCGCCGCGTTAATAGACCGCCGGTGCGGCGTCAGCCTGGTGGAATTACGAGCTTGCAGGAACGGGCGTCGGCGCGACAGCGTTTCTCAAGCATTTGTAAGACGCGTGACCGCCTTTGGCTGAGTTCAACCCGCACGACGCCCTGTTCCGGGCCCACCCCGATCCGATGTGGGTCTACGACACTGCAACGCTCGCGTTTCTCGATGTCAATGACGCTGCGCAACGCAAATACGGTTGGTCGAGGTCCGAGTTTCTGGCCATGACCCTTGCGGACATCCGCCTCCCCGCGGAGGTCGGGCGAATGAAAGCCCAGAAGGCAGGTGTCACGGAGGTCATCGATAGCTCCGGAGTTTGGCGCCATCTCACCCGCGGCGGCCAGCAGATCTACGTCGACATCGTCTCGCAACAGGTGACTCATAACGGCCGCCCCGCACGCCTTGTCTCAGCCCGTGACGTGACGCGGCTGGTCGAAATCGAGCGCGACCGTACGACCATTCTGGAGAGCATCAGCGATGGCTTCTTCACTCTGGACGCAGATAATCGCTTCACCTTTCTGAACAGCCGGGCGGCCCAGCATTTTGGACGCCGCCCAGCCGAACTGGTGGGCAAAGAGGTCTGGAGCGCGCTTCCGGAAGCGAAGGGCACGCTGTTTGAGTCCGGGCTGAGGGCGGCCGCCTCCAGTGGCCAGACGCAGGAGGTGACTGAGCAACTGCAACCGACCGGGCGTTGGTATCGAGCGACCATCTATCCCTCCGAAGCGGGTACGTCCGTCTATCTTCGCGAAGTCACCGATGAGCGGGCCGCCCAGACCCGGCTTCGCCTGCTGGATCAGGCCGTCTCTCGGCTCAACGACGTGGTCCTGATCACCGAGGCGGAACCGATCGACAGCAGCGCCGGAGGCCCCAGGGTCGTCTACGTCAACGACGCCTTCGTTCGTCTCACGGGATACGAGAAGGAGGAGATCGTCGGGCGCACGCCGCGCCTGCTGCAGGGCGCCGCCACCTCCCGCTTGGAACTGGACCGCATCCGCTGCGCGCTCGAGCGTTGGGAGCCTGTCCGGGCGGAGCTTGTGAACTACACCCGCTCAGGGGACCCCTTCTGGGTCGAGATGGACATCGTTCCGATCGCCGATGACAACGGTTGGTACACCCACTGGGTCTCCGTTCAACGAGACGTCACCGCACGGCGGGAGGCTGAGGAAGCAACCCGACTGAGCGAAGAACGCTTCAGGCTGCTCGCACGAGCGACCAACGACGTCGTTTGGGATTGGGACGCTGAGGGGGATGCGCTGTGGTGGAATGACAACCTGAAGAACCATTTCGGTCATGAGCCGCAGCCCGAACAGAACAAGCTCTGCTTCTGGGTCGATCACATTCACCCGCAGGACCGCGAGCGGGTGCACCGGGGGTTTCTGCAGACGCTCGCATCCGCCCAGACAATCTGGCGCGACGAGTATCGCTTCGCGCGTTCCGACGGCCAGTACGCCATTGTCGCGGATCGTGGGTTCATCATACGGAACGCGCTCGGGCAGGCGACGCGGGCGCTCGGTTCCATGCTGGACGTCACCGAACGACGCGAGCTGGAGGCCAGCGTGCGTCAGTCACAGAAGCTCGACGCTGTAGGCCAGCTCACCGGCGGCGTAGCCCATGATTTCAATAACCTGCTGACCGTTATCGTCCAGAACTCCGAGGGACTGCTGGACGGAGTCGGCGACGAGCCGGAACTGCGGGAACTCGCACTGCTGACGATCCAAGCGGCGGAACGTGGGGCCGAGCTCACGAACCGCCTCCTGGCCGTGGCCCGTCGGCAGCCGCTGAGCCCCAGGACGCTGAACCTGAGCGCTCTCATGGCCAACCTCTTGCCGCTTCTTCAGCGCACTTTGTCGAAAGACATCGAGATCCACCTGGAGGCGCCGGAGGGATTGTGGTCCGTTGAGGCGGATGCCGGACAGGTGGAGGTGGCGCTCTTGAATCTGGCGATCAATGCCAGGGACGCGATGCCCGGAGGGGGGAAACTGGTCATCAGCCTCAGCAACGTCGCGGCTCATGACTGCCCCGCAAGTATTGGTCGTGCTTGCGTTCGCCTCGCCGTCACCGACACCGGCGAGGGCATGCCGCAAGAGGTGGCGGATAGGGCATTCGAGCCCTTTTTCACCACCAAGCCTGTGGGGAAGGGCAGCGGGCTTGGGCTTTCCATGGTCTACGGCTTCATCAAACAGACCGGGGGGGAGGCGCAGATCCGGTCCGCTCCGGGCAAAGGTTCCACGATCGAACTCTTTTTCCCAAGCATCGGGGAGTGCAAAGCTCCATCCCCCGAGGTTGGGGGGCAGCCGCCGGCGGTGGCCCCGGGCGGCGGCGAGCACATCATGCTTGTGGAGGACGATCGGGATCTGCGACTCAACCTTGTCGGGCAGCTCAGCGCCCTCGGCTATGAGGTCACGGCGGCAGAGGACGCTGTCCAGGCGCTCGCGCTCCTGCCGCACAATGTCGACCTGCTCTTTACAGATGTCGTGATGCCGGGGGCATGAACGGTCGGGAATTGGCGGCTCGCGCCACTGCCCTCCGTCCCGCGCTGAAGGTGCTGTTCACCTCCGGATACTCGCAGGACGCCCTTCTTAGGGCGGGGCGTCTGCCTGAGGGCGTCCATCTGCTTCCGAAGCCTTACCGCCGGCGCGACCTGGCCGCCGCGATCCGGCGCGTGCTGGACGAGGCGCGAGCGGCGCTATCGTAGAATTACCATCTGTGCCCTGGCGAGGCGTCGGGTCCATTTTGGGGCGAACGCCGACCGTCGGGGGCCAGCCCAATGAAGTCTTGCTTTGCAGTTTCGGTGAACTTTGTGCTCAGGTCGCCAAGACAGAACGTCTCGAGCACCGCTCATGGCTGACCCGCTGGCTGGCCGCACGGTGCTCGTGATCGAAGACGATCCGCTGTTGCTTGAGGCGATGGCGCGGGCGTTTTTGAAGTCGAACGCCAAGGTCCTGGTCGCGACGAATGGCGCCGAAGGACTGGAGAGGTTCAATGGAGCCTCGCCCGATCTGGTCGTCACCGACATCATCATGCCTGAACGCGAGGGCATAGAAACCTTGATGTCCATAAAGGCGGCGCGTCCCGCCGTTCAGGTGCTGGCCGTTTCTGGCGGGGGGCATACCCCCGCCGGCAAGTTCCTTGAACTGGCGTCCGCCGTCGGGGCCGATGCCGTGCTCGCGAAGCCGTTTCGGGCGCAGGAACTGACCGACGCGGCGCGGGCGCTGTTCATGAAGGCGGACGCCGATGGCGGCGTCTGAACTCGCCGGCATTCGCCACGAGCTGAATAACCGGCTCGCCCGCATCATCGCCCTGGCGGAGGCCGTGATGGACCTCGTGCCGAGCGGCGACCGCGCGGGCGCCGCGGCCGACGCCCTGATTATGCAGACCGAGGAGACGGCGGAGTTCGTGCGCCGCGCCCTGGATCCATGCAGTTAGCGACTCGACTGTCGTCGTCGATCTGTGACGTGCTTCGCGGGGTCGGCGCCGCGCGGGCTGCGGAGCAGGGTCTGGTGCACATCATCTCCGTCGACGCCATTAGAGACGCAGTCGGAGAACGCTGGGGCCGTCACCAGGCCCTCGTCGAGGATTTCGTCGTCCGCGCGTTCAGGCGGACCGGACGGGAAGACGACTTCATCGCTCGAGTGAACGATGCCGATTTCATTCTGATCCAGCCTGGGTGGTCTACCGTCGCGGCGCTCAGCCGTGCGTCCCAGCTGATGCGCGAGACGCTCAGCTATTTCCTGGGCGCCGTGAAGGCCGAAAACATCCGGATATCCGTCGTCGACCGTATCCAGGACGACGACATAGAGGCCATCGCGATCTGCCCCGATCAGATGGCGCGGGCCTCTAGCGGCCGCGCCTTGGACCTCGCCGAGGCCAACGACGGCTCGCCGCCGTGGGAGCGGTTCGGTGTCACATCGGCCCTGCGCAGGACGGCGCTGGTCGCCAGGCCGAACGCCACCAGCCTGCGCGTCATGTTCTACCTTCAGCCCATCTGGAACCTTCATATGAACGCGGTAGCAGCGTTCCTGATCCGGTCGGTGGTCCTCGAGGTGTCCGTGGCGGGTGATCTCCTGCCCCCCGTTCCCGCTGATCTCACGGCGCGCTGTCATCTGGAACTGGCGCTTCGGGCCATGGCGTTCGCCGAAGAGGTTTGGGCCGAAGCGAAGGGCCCTCCGCCAGCGCTGCACCTGCCCGTCGCCTTCGGCGGCCTCACCCATTCAAGCGCCCGGACGAGGGTGATCTCCCAACTCACACGAATGAAATCGCAAGGTGGCGACCGCCTGCTGTTCGTGGAGCTGGAGGAAGTGCCCGACGCCCTGCCGCTGCTCACGCTCACGGCGCTCGTTACCCAGATCAAACCGTTTGTCAGAGGCGTGCTGGCCCGCACGCGCCAAGGCGAGGACGTCGCTCACTGGCAATCGTCGGGGCTCAGTGGCGTGGTATGGACCCCCTCAAACGACCGTGAAGCGGACTGGCGGCGCGCAAACCGTTTCACGGCGGCAGCCCGACAGGCCAAAATTGCCGCAGCCTTCTACGACGTGACCACGTCCGCCGATCTTATGCAGGCCTGGGCTGCGGGCTTCAGCCACCTGTCGGGCGACCTCGTGTCGAAGTCGTACGGGGATGCCTCGGTGGCGCGTCGGTTTCATCCCCATGATCTCTATGTCAGCGGAATCGCCAGGTGAGGAGGATGGCTGGCGGGATCGTGGCCCCCCGCGACCTGAAGGCGCCGAGGTAGCCCCCAACGGTTGTTCGCCCCGCGCGGCCCAACGCGGCTTGGTGCCGGGCCCTGGTCAGGAGGTCCGAGTATCGCCGTACTGTCGATGTCCGCAACTGCCGCAATCCAGCCCCGCCCCCTACCCCACCTTCCCCAGGTCCGCCGGGAGGTACTTCTCGCGCATCGTCACCAGCTCTTCCGCCGCCGTGGGGTGGACGGCGCAGGTCTGGTCCCACTGCTGCTTGGTGACGCCCATCTTCACGGCGATGGCGGCCATCTGGATCATCTCAGGGGCGTCGGGGCCGACGATGTGGACGCCGACGACCTGCTGGGTGTCCTGGCGGACGAGGAGCTTCATCAGGGTGCGCTCCTCGCCGCCGTAGAAGGTGACCTTCATCGGGCGGAAGACGGCGCGGTAGACGTCGATCGGGCCGAAGGCCTTGCGGGCCTCGGCCTCGCCCAGGCCGACCGTGCCGATCGGCGGCTGGGAGAAGACGGCGGTGGCGACCATCTCGTGGTCGAAGGTCGTCGGGTTGTTCCTGAACTCGGTCTCGGCGAAGGCGGCGCCCTCGCGGATGGCGACCGGGGTCAGGTTGATGCGGTCGGTGACGTCGCCGACGGCCCAGATGCTGTCGACGCTGGTCTTCGAGTAGGCGTCGACCTTGATCGCGCCGCGCGCGTTCAGCTCGACGCCGGCGGTCTCCAGGCCCAGGCCCTCGACGTAGGGCTCGCGGCCGGTGGCGAACAGCACCTGGTCGGTGGTGAACTTCAGGCCGTTGTCCAGCGTGCTGACGAGGCCGGCGTCTGTCTTTTCGATCGCGCGGTGCTGGCAGCCGAGCACCACCTTGACGCCCCGCCGCTCGAGCTCGCCGGCCAGGTGGGCGCGGACGTCGTCGTCAAAGCCGCGCAGGATGTTGGGGCCGCGGTAGAGCAGCGTCACCTGGCTGCCCAGGCCCGCGTAGATGCCGGCGAACTCCACGGCGATGTAGCCGCCGCCGACGACCAGGATGCGCTGCGGCAGGCTGTCGAGATGGAAGGCGTCGTCCGAGGTGATGCCGAGGTCCGCGCCGGGAAAGTCGGGGATGGTCGGACGGCCGCCGGTGGCGATCAGGATCTTCGCGGCGGTGACGGTGCGGTCCTCGCCGACGATCTCGACGGTGTGGGCGTCCTTCAGCACCGCGCGGCGATGGATCAGCTCGGCCCCGGCCTTCTGCAGGTTGGTGACGTAGATGCCCGACAGGCGCGAGACCTCGATCTCGTTGGCGTCGCGGAAGGTCGGCCAGTCGAAGACCGGCTCCTCCACCGTCCAGCCGAAGCCGCGGGCGGTCTTCACCTGGTTCGAGAACTCGCTGGCGTAGACCATGAACTTCTTCGGCACGCAGCCGCGGATCACGCAGGTGCCGCCGACGCGGTGCTCCTCGGCGACCGCGACCCTGGCGCCGGTCATGGCGGCGAGGCGGGCGGCCCGCACCCCGCCCGAGCCGGCGCCGATGACGAAGAGGTCGTAGTCGTAGGCGGGCATCGGGGGCTCCGGATCAGGGTCGAACGCTGCGGATATGGCAACGATACGGGACATTGGCCAGTCCAGCGCAATAGCCCTCCTCCTCGATGGAGGAGGGTTGGGTGGTGGTGTGGCCGCTGAGTCCGGGGAAGGGCTCGGCGAGGCGCCGGCGCCATACGGCGCTTTCCCCGCAACGCCCTGCCTTCACCACCATCCCCGGCCCTTCCTCCATCGAGGAGGAAGGGGGAAGAGGGCTCAGGGAAGGAGCTTGACCACCCCGTCGTCGGTTCCGATCAGCGCCTCGTCGGCGAGGTCCAGGAACAGGCCGTGGTCGACCACGCCGGTGACGCTCTTGAGCGCCACGCCGAGGGCGGCCGGCTCGGCGATCACGCCCGAGGCCATGTCGTAGATGACGTTGCCGCCGTCGGTCACGACCACGCCGCGCTCGGCCGTGCGCAGGCGCGGCGGCGGCAGGTCGAACTCGGCGGCGATGTCGGCCAGCTTGCGGCCGGTGTGCGGGTGGCCGAAACGGACCACCTCGATCGGCAGCGGGAACCTGCCCAGCGCCTTCACCCGCTTGGCGGCGTCGGCGATGACGACGCAGCGGCGGGACGCCTCCCAGACCAGCTTCTCGCGCAGCAGGGCCGCGCCGCCGCCCTTGATCAGCGACAGGCCGGGGCCGATCTCGTCGGCGCCGTCGACGGTGAGGTCGATCGATTTCACGTCGTCGAGGCTGGCCAGCGTCATGCCCAGCTCGCGGGCGAGGTTGGCGGTGGCTTCCGACGTCGGCACGCCGCGGATGTCGAGGTCCCGCGCCGCGAGCGCCCTGACGAACCAGGCCGCCGTCGAGCCGGTGCCCAGACCCACGACCATGCCGGCCTCGACCAGCTGCGCGGCGGCCTCGCCGGAGATGCGTTTCTGGTCGTCGGCGGTCATCGGCGGTCTCCGGAACGGACGGCGGCCCCTATAGCCCACGCGCGGCCCGTCGTCTCGGGAACATCGGCGGGCGGCGAGACTTGACCCTGGTCATGGCGCCGCGCCGCCGCCGGCGCCGGAATGGTCCCGAAACGGAATAGACCCGCTCTATGCCAGATCGAGGTTAAATCAATTTCCTTTATGCCGCGCGACTCGCTACACGGGCCGCTGACCTTCAACCGGGAGCTACCGATGTCCCTCATCAACACCCAGATCAAGCCGTTCTCCGCCCAGGCCTTCAAGGAAGGCAAGTTCGTCGCCGTCAGCGACGCCGACCTGAAGGGCAAGTGGTCGGTGGTCTTCTTCTACCCGGCCGACTTCACCTTCGTCTGCCCGACCGAACTCGAGGACCTGGCCGACAACTACGCCGAGTTCCAGAAGCTGGGCGTGGAGATCTACGCGGTGTCGACCGACACCCACTTCTCGCACAAGGCCTGGCACGACACCTCGCCGGCGATCGGCAAGATCAAGTACACGATGATCGGCGACCCGTCGGGCGTGATCACCAACAACTTCGGCGTGATGCGCGAAGGCCAGGGCCTGGCCGACCGCGGCACCTTCCTGGTCGACCCGGAGGGCGTCATCCAGTTCATGGAGATCACCGCCGAGGGCATCGGCCGCAACGCCGCCGAGCTGCTGCGCAAGGTCAAGGCGGCCCAGTACGTCGCCTCGCACCCGGGCGAAGTCTGCCCGGCGAAGTGGGAAGAAGGCGAGAAGACCCTCGCCCCGTCCCT
>CALKHU010000038.1 GCA_937991555.1 uncultured Caulobacter sp. | reverse complement strand
ACATCAGCCACTCCAGCGCCGCGCCCAGCGCGATGGCCTCGATGATCGGCGGGGTGCCGGCCTCGAAACGCATCGGCGTGTCGGCGTAGGTGATCTCGTCCTCGCGGACATGGCCGATCATCTCGCCCCCGCCCTGGTACGGCGGCAGCGCGGCCAGGCGCTCGGCCTTGCCGTAGAGCACGCCGATTCCCGTGGGGCCGTAGAGCTTGTGGCCGGTGGCGACGTAGAAATCGACGTCCAGCGCCTTCACGTCCACCGCCGTGTGGACCGCGCCCTGGCAGCCGTCGACCAGCGCCAGCGCGCCGACGGCGTGGGCCGCCTTCACCAGCTCGGCGACCGGGTTGATGGTGCCCAGCACGTTGGACATGTGGGTAAAGGCGACCAGCTTCGTCCTGTCGCTCAGCAGCGCCCTGGCGGCGTCGAGATCGAGCGAGCCGTCCCCCCGCACCGGCGCGAAGCGCAGCACCACGCCCTGCCGTTCGCGCAGCAGGTGCCAGGGCACGATGTTGGAGTGGTGCTCCATCTGGGTGACGACGATCTCGTCGCCGGCCTTCAGCCCCTGGCCGACCGTGTTGGCGACGAGGTTGATCGCCTCGGTGCCGCCCTTGGTGAAGACCACCTCGTCGCGCCCGCAGCCCAGGAAGCGCGCGACGCTTTCCCGCGCCTTTTCATAGGCTTCCGTGGTTTCGTTGGCGAGGGTGTGCAGGCCGCGGTGGACGTTGGCGTAGCTGCCCGACATCACGCCGGTGATGGCCTCGATCACCGGCCGCGGCTTCTGGGCCGAGGCGGCGTTGTCGAGATAGACCAGCGGCCTGCCGTTCACCTGCCGTGACAGGATCGGGAACTGGGCGCGGATGGTCTGGGGGTCGAAGGTCATTCACCCCTCCCCAGCTGCTTCGCCACCCAAGCGGCGGCGACTTCGCGCGCGCCCTCGTGCTCGATGCGGTCGACCACCTCGCCGAGGAAGGCGTGGGTCAGCATGGCGCGGGCCTCATCCAGCGGGATGCCGCGCTGGCGGGCGTAGAACAGCGCGTTCTCGTCCAGCGCCCCGACCGTATTGCCGTGCGCGCACTGGACGTCGTCGGCGAAGATCAGCAGCTCGGGCCTGGCGTCGATCTCGGCCCGGTCGGACAGGATCAGCGCGTGGTGGCCCATGCGGGCGTCGGTCCTGTCGGCGCCCTTCTCGACCACGATGCGGCCCTGGAACACGCCGCGCGCCTGGTCATGGACGACGCCCTTGGTCAGCTGCGCGGTCTGGCCGTCGAGGCCGGAGTGGGTGACCGTTGTGGTCAGGTCGGCGTGCCGCTGGCCGCGCAGCAGGTAGGCGCCGTCGAGGCGGACGCTGGCGTGCTGGCCGGGGTGCGAGACACGCGTCTCGATCCGCTGGCGACGGGCGCCGGTGGTGAGGACGGTCTGGGCGTAGGTGGCGCCGGGGGCGAGCGAGACGTCGGCGATCGAGACGGAAACCGCCTCGGCCGCGTCGTCGGCGATGATGATCCGCTCCAGCGAAGCGCCCTCGCCGACCGCGAAATCGATCTCGACGCTGGAGAGGTAGCCCTCTGCCGCGCCTTCGTAGCTCTCCAGCAGGGTCAGCTTCGCGCCGGCCTCCACCTCGACCACGATGTGGGCGCGGTGAGCGGTCCGGTCGGTGGCCGAGACAAAGCGCACGGCCATGACCGACTCCCCGCCGCCTTCGGCGACGATGCCAGGGAAGCCGCCGTCGATGGTGCGGCCGTTGACGACGGTCAGGGCGTCCAGGCCGAGCGCCGCGAAAGGACCCGGCGTCGTGAGGGCGGCCTCCGGCGACGCGCCCGGCAGGGTCCTGATCAGCCCGCGCAGGTCCGTCCAGCGCCAGTCCTCGTCGCGGCGCGACGGGAGCTGGGTCAGGTCGCCGGTCTCGATGGCTTTGGCGAGGCTGCTCATGCGGCTGCCGCCTTGCGTGCTTCGACACGCGCCCTGCGGGCGCTGCTCAGCATGACGTGGAGGGTTGGCCTGCTGAGTAAGTCATCCTGAGCAGCCGCGAAGCGGCGTGTCGAAGGACGCATGGCGTTCGAGCACCCCATTACGCCGCGGCCCTCACGTACTTGTCGTAGCCTTCCTTCTCGAGCTCGTGGGCCAGTTCCGGACCGCCGGAGGCGACGATGCGGCCGGCGCTCATCACGTGGACGCGGTCGGGCCTGATGTAGTCGAGCAGGCGCTGGTAATGGGTGATGACCAGCATGGCGCGGTCCGGCGAGCGCATGGCGTTGACGCCTTCGGACACGATGCGCAGGGCGTCGATGTCGAGGCCGCTGTCCGTCTCGTCGAGGATCAGGAAGCGCGGCTCCAGCATGGCCATCTGGAAGATCTCCATCCGCTTCTTCTCGCCGCCCGAGAAGCTGACGTTCAGGGCGCGCTTGAGCATCTCGAAGTCGATCTTCAGGGAGCCGGCGACGGCGCGGGCCTTCTTGAGGAACTCCGGCGCGCTGATCTCGGCCTCGCCGCGCGCCTTGCGCTGGGCGTTGACGGCGGTGCGGATGAAGGTCAGCGCCGGAACGCCCGGGATCTCCAGCGGATACTGGAACGACAGGTAGAGGCCGCGCGCGGCGCGTTCCTCCGGCTCCTGGCCGAGCAGGTCGACGCCGTCGAGCGTGGCCGAGCCGTCGGTGACCTCATAGCCGTCGCGGCCGGTCAGCACATAGCTGAGCGTCGACTTGCCCGCCCCGTTCGGCCCCATGATGGCGTGCACCTCGCCCGCCGGAACGTCGAGCGTCAGGCCCTTGAGGATCGGCTTGTCGCCGACCGAGGCGTGGAGGTTGTTGATGCTAAGCATTGTATTGCGTGATCTTTTCGTAAGTTTCGACCGCAAACTCGGTCGAGTATCCGGTGAGTGTGGGGGCTTCCCACGAATGGTCCGGGCTATAAGCCGCCAGCTTCAGCAGCTCGGTGAGCAGCACTTGCTCTTGGTCCGGCTCAAGCTGGCCGCTCAGCAGCAGTGCGCTTCGATGCGGAAGATCGCTGCCCGCGGGATTGACCCATGCACCCCACCCAGCATGAACGGCGAGGTCATGTGCGTAGCGATACTGCTCCGACGTCAGGCCGAACTTTGGTCGCGGTGCCAGGAACTCGAGCCTGTTGCCGAAGGGATCGAAAATGAAGACCCGCTCCCAACCGTCGAGCTCGTCGTTGAGCTTGGTGTCGTAGCCGGCCACATGGGCTCGTACCGTGAGTTGAGCGACGTCATCGACGACGAAGGCCACGTGGGCCTTCACGTTGGCGCGGAAGTCCTGCTCGACGCCCAGGTGCACCTTGATGCCGCCCGCCTCGAACCAGGCCCCGCCGCGCCTGGCCATCCCGGCGGGTTTGGGGACCTCGGTCATGCCGAGAAGGTCGCCGTAGAACGGACGAGCCGCGTCCTCCCCGCCGACGGGGATGGCGATCTGGACGTGGTCGATGGCGCGGAGCACTAGCCGACCGATCCTTCCAGCGAGATCGCCACCAGCTTCTGCGCTTCGACGGCGAACTCCATCGGGAGCTCCTGCAGGACTTCGCGGACGAAGCCGTTGACCAGCAGGGCGACGGCGGCTTCCTCGTCCAGGCCGCGCTGGCGGCAGTAGAAGAGCTGGTCTTCGGAGAGGCGGGTCGTCGTCGCCTCGTGCTCGAACACCGACTGGCCGTTGCGGGCCTCGATGTAGGGCACGGTGTGGGCGGCGCAGTCCTTGCCGATGAGCAGGCTGTCGCACTGGGTGAAGTTGCGCGCGCCCCTGGCCTTCGGGTGGGCCGAGACCAGGCCGCGGTAGGTGTTGGACGACTTCCCGGCGCTGATGCCCTTGGAGATGATCCTGGACTTGGTGTTGGCGCCCAGGTGGATCATCTTGGTGCCGGTGTCGGCCTGCTGATGACCGTTGGTGACGGCGATCGAGTAGAACTCGCCCGAGCTGCCCTCGCCCCGCAGGATGCAGGACGGGTACTTCCAGGTGATCGCCGAGCCGGTCTCGACCTGGGTCCAGCTGACCTTGGCGCGGTCCTCGCGGCAGTCGGCGCGCTTGGTGACGAAGTTGTAGATGCCGCCCTTCCCGGTCACCGGATCGCCCGGGTACCAGTTCTGGACCGTCGAGTACTTGATCTCGGCGTCCTCGAGGATGACCAGCTCGACCACGGCGGCGTGCAGCTGGTTCTCGTCCCGCTGCGGGGCGGTGCAGCCTTCGAGGTAGGAGCAGTAGGCGCCCTTGTCGGCGATGATCAGCGTGCGCTCGAACTGGCCGGACTCGGCGGCGTTGATGCGGAAATAGGTGGAAAGCTCCATCGGGCAGCGCACGCCCGGCGGCACGTAGACGAAGCTGCCGTCGCTGAAGACGGCGCTGTTCAGGCAGGCGAAGTAGTTGTCGCTGACCGGCACGACCGAGCCGAGGTACTGGCGGACCAGCTCCGGGTGTTCGCGGATCGCCTCGCTCATCGAGCAGAAGATGACCCCGACGGCGGCCAGCTCCTTCTTGAAGGTGGTGACGACGCTGACGCTGTCGAACACGGCGTCGACCGCGTACTTCGGCGCGCCCTGCACGCCGGCCAGGACCTCCTGCTCGCGCAGGGGAATGCCGAGCTTCTTGTAGGTCTCCAGCAGCTCGGGATCGACCTCGTCGAGGGACTTGGGCCCCTCCTTCGTCGATGGGGCGGCATAGTAATAGGCGTCCTGGTAGTCGATCTTCGGGTAGCTGACCCTGGCCCAGTCAGGCTCGTCCATGGCCAGCCAGCGCTCGAAGGCGGCGAGACGCCATTCCAGCATCCACTCCGGCTCGTTCTTCTTGGCCGAGATGAAGCGCACGATGTCGGCGTTCAGGCCCTTGGGCGCGAACTCCTGCTCGATGTCGGTGACGAAGCCGTGCTCGTACTTCTCGAGCTCGGCGACCGCCTGGACGGTTTCCTTAACAGCAGCCATCAGGCCACGTCCTTCCTGCGCGAGAGATGCCGCGCGTGCAGTTCGAGCCAGGCGTCGCCCGCGCGCCGCCAGTCGTCTTCGGTGGTGTTCCAGCCGCCGCTGATACGCACGGCGAACGGCGCCAGATCGGCGCGTCCCATGGCGGCGACCACATCGCTCGGCTTCATCTTGCCCGACGAGCAGGCCGGGCCGGCGCTGATGGCGACGCCGGCGAGGTCCATGCCCATCACCTGCATCTGGGCGTCGAAGCCCGCAGCCGCGAAACCGAGCGTCTGCGGCAGGCGGGCGGCGTCCCTGCCGAGGATCACGGCGCCCGCCGCTGCCACCCGGGCCTGCAGGGCGTCGCGCCAGGCGGCCTGGCGGGTCATGGCGTCGAGACCGGCCTTGGCGGCGACCGCGGCGGCGCCGAAGCCGGCGATGCCGCTGAGGTTCTCAGCCCCGGCGCGGCGGCCGCGTTCCTGCCCGCCGCCGTGCAGGCGACGGGAGAGAACGGCGCGGGTCCCGGCGACCAGGGCGCCGCTGCCGAACGGGCCGCCGAGCTTGTGGGCGGCCAGGGCCAGGGTGTCGGCGCCCAGGCCGCTGAAATCGATGGCGATCTTGCCGGCCGCCTGGACGGCGTCGACGTGCAGCCAGCCGCCGGCCTCGCGCACCAGGGCTGCGGCCTCCGCGACCGGCTGGATCACGCCGGTCTCGTTGTTGGCCAGCATCAGGCAGACGAAGGGCTTGCCGCCCCTGGCCAGCTCGGCGCGCAGCCAGTCGAGATCGGCGACGCCGTTCGCGTCGACCGGCCAGACCGCGACGGGGAGGCCGGCGGCCTTCACGTTCTCGGCCACCGCGCCGTGTTCGGTGGCGCCGAGCAGGATGCGGTCGTAGCCCGCCGCCACGGCGCTCTCGATGGCCAGCGCGTTCGATTCCGTGCCGCCGCTGGTGAAGGTGACCGAGCCGGGGACGACGCCGACCAGGTCCGCGACCTGGGCCCGGGCGGTCTCGACCAGGGCGCGCGCGGCGCGGCCGGCGGCGTGCACCGACGACGGATTGCCGCCGACCTCCAGCGCGCGCACGACCGCGGCCTTCGCCTCGGGGCGGACCGGCGCGGTGGCGTTATGATCGAGATAGACGCTCACGCGGCGGCGGCCTCCACGGCGCCGGGGCGCAGGTTGCCGGCCAGAACGTCGGCCAGCGACACGGAGGCGAGGTAGTCGTGCAGCTGGCGGCCCATCTCTTCCCAGAGGTCATGGGTCACGCAGCGCTCGCCGCCGATCATGCAGCCGCGGCCGGCCGGCTTTCCGCAACGGGTCGCGCGCAGCGGCTCATCGACGGCGAGGACGATGTCGGCGATGCGGGTCTCACCCGCGGCCATCGCCAGGCGGTAGCCGCCGCCAGGGCCGCGGACGCTCTTGACCAGGCCCTTGCGGCGCAGGCGGGCGAACAACTGCTCGAGATAAGACAGGGAGATCTGCTGGCGGGCGGCGATGTCGGCCAGCGAGACGGCGCGGGCGGAACCGTCCGCGTCCTGCCGTCCGGCGAGGTCGGTCATGGCCATCACGGCGTAGCGGCCCTTGGTGGACAGGCGCATGGCGAGATTCCTTGGCATCCGGCGCGCGGCCTGTGCTAAAGCCGCGCCTCGCGCGTCGCCCCGAGGGCCGACCGCGCAAGGCGGATTTAGGAAAACCGAGTGGGATGGTCAAGTATTCTGGCCGCCGCCCGGACGTAGATGGGAGCCCCGGATGCCCGAGGTTGTTCTGACCGGCGCGGCCGGCCGGATCGAAGGTCGCTATTCCCCCGGAAAGCGCGAGAACGCGCCGATCGCGCTCATCCTCCACCCGCACCCCCGCGCGGGCGGCCACATGAACAACCCGGTCGCCGTGCAGCTGTATCACCTGTTCATGAAGCGCGGCTTCTCGGTGCTGCGCTTCAACTTCCGCGGCGTGGGCCGCAGCCAGGGCGAGTTCGACGCCGGCATCGGCGAGCTGGCCGACGCGGCGACGGCGCTGGACTGGCTGCAGGCGACCAACCCGCAGGCCAGCCAGTTCTGGGTCGCCGGCTACAGCTTCGGCGCCTACATCGGCATGCAGCTGCTGATGCGCCGGCCGGAGACCGACGGCTTCATCTCGGTGTCGCCGCCGACCAACATGTACGATTTCAGCTTCCTGGCCCCCTGCCCCGCCTCGGGCCTGATCCTGCACGGCGCGGCCGACACCATCGTGCCGCCGGTCGAGGTCGAGCGGGTCGTCAGCAAGCTGCGCACCCAGAAGGGGATCGTCATCGACTACGATCTGGTCGAGAGCGCCAACCACTTCTGGGCCGACCACCTGCCCGCCGTCGAAAGCCACGTCGGCGGCTATCTCGACAAGCGTCTCGAAGCGGAACCGGCCTGAGCCGGGACCTCAGCACTCCCTGGGAAGTACTCACATGCGTCTGGAAGCCGTGCCCGTGGGCGCTAACGCGCCGCACGAGGTCAATGTCGTGATCGAAGTGCCGATCGGCGGCGAGCCGATCAAGTACGAGATGCACAAGGAGTCGGGGGCCCTGATGGTCGACCGCTTCCTGTACACGGCCATGCGCTATCCGGGGAACTACGGCTTCATCCCGCACACCCTGTCGGACGACGGCGACCCCTGCGACGTCATCGTCGCCAACACCCGCGCGATCGTGCCGGGGGCGATCATGAGCTGCCGCATCGTCGGCGTGCTGGTCATGGAGGACGAGGCCGGCGGCGACGAGAAGCTGGTCGCCGTGCCGGCGCACAAGCTGACCAAGCGGTACGACGGCGTCCAGAACTACACCGACCTTCCCAAGATCACCCTCGACCAGATCGAGCACTTCTTCGCCCACTACAAGGACCTCGAGCCCGGCAAGTGGGTGAAGATCGTCCGCTGGGGCGACGCCGAGGAGGCCAGGGCCATGGTGCAGGCCGGCATCGAGCGGGCGAAGGCGGCGAAGTAGCCATGCCGGCCTCGGTCACCGTCGGCATCCTGCTCGTCGTGGCGGCGGTGATCACGGCCAAGACGGCCGCCTGGGGGCTGTTCCAGCGCACGGTGATGAAGCAGGGCGAGCGGCTGCTGGCGAGGCGGGCCGAAATCCTCCTCGCCCTCGCCGCGGCGCTGGGGGCGGCCGCGGCCTGGATGCTGGTCGTCCGCCCGTTCTGAGCGGGCTCAGGCCCCGATCAGCGCCGCGATCTTCAGCACCGTGTTCCAGTTGCGGCCCGTGGCGATCGCCTTGACCGCCTTGCGGTTCAGGACCTCGGCCGCCTTCGACTGGCCCATGCCCTCGCCGAACCAGGCGTAGACCTGCCGCTCGACGGCTTCGAGCTTCTCGTGCGGCTGCAGGACGGCGCGGACGGCGTCCAGGGACTCCGCGGGCATGGCCGTGCGGCCGACCGTGACCAGCATGCGCGAGCCCTCGGCCTCGGCCTCCTTCGGGAAGGGGTTGGCGTCGATGATGGCGCGCCACTGCCGGGCGTCGCGGACCAGCCAGGCGGTCTTCAGGCCGAGGCGCTTCTCGCCCTCCGCTTCCAGGCGCTTTTCGAGATCGGGCTCCGACTCCGAACCGGCGCGGAAGACGACGTTGCCGCTCTGGAGCAGGGTCTTCACGTCGGTGAAGCCGAGCGCCTCGATCATGGCCTTCAGGTCGGCCATCGAGACCTTCCGGGCGCCGCCGACATTGACCCCGCGCAGCAGGGCGATGCGCATCGTCATGTCAGTAGATCAGGTAGGGCGCGCGCTCTTCCGCCCAGGCCTGCTCGTCGGGCCTGGTGATCGCGTCGAGGTCGCCCGGCGCCGCCTCGCTGTCGTCGACCCATTCGCGCAGGCCGGGGCCGCCGTTGATGACGTCGATGGCCAGCTTGTCGAACACGTACTCGTAGGGGAAGTCGCGCCACAGGTCATAGTCCGGATACAGGGCCCGGATCGCCTTGAAGCCGAGCGCCTGGACGCGCCAGGGCTGGAAGGCCTCATGGTCGTAGCTTGGATCCTCGACATGGATCTGGACGCCGCTGTTCAGCTGGCCGACGTGTTTGTGGAAGGTCGGCTGGAACCAGCAGTCGCGCAGCCGGCAGCCGTTCAGCCACTGCGGCGCGAGACTCCGCATCTTCCCGATCACCTTGCGGGCGTCGATGTCGGGCGCGCCGAACAGCTCCAGGGGACGGGTCGTGCCGCGGCCCTCGCTGAGCGTCGTGCCCTCCAGCATCACCGTGCCCGCGTAGGCGCGGGCCATCCAGAGGTTGGGGGCGTTGGGGCTCGGATTGACCCAGGCCCGCTCGCCGAGCGGCCAGCCGTAGCCGGGCGCCGCGGCGGGGTCGTAGCCCTCCATCGCGATGACGCGGTAGTCGACGTCGAGCCTGTAGTGGTCGATGAACCAGCGGCCGAGCTCGCCCAGGGTCAGGCCATGGCGCATGGGCATCGGCCCGGCGCCGACGAAGCTCTCCCAGCCGGGCCTCAGCGTCAGGCCCTCGACCGGCCGGCCGGCGGGGTTGGGGCGGTCGAGCACCCAGACTTCCTTGCCGTGCGCGGCGGCGGCTTCCAGCACATAGAGCAGCGTGGTGATGAAGGTGTAGATGCGGCAGCCCAGGTCCTGCATGTCGACCAGCAGCACATCGAACGTGCCCATCGCCTGGCCGGTCGGCCGCCGCGTCTCGCCGTACAGGCTGAACACCGGGACGCCGTAGACGGGGTCGGTGAAGTCCGGCGACTCCATCATGTTGTCCTGCAGGTCGCCGCGCATGCCGTGCTGCGGTCCGAAGGCGGCCGACAGCTTGATGTCGGCGCAGGCGGCCAGGGCGTCCATCGAATGGGTCAGGTCGGCGGTGACCGAGGCCGGGTGGGCCAGCAGCGCCACGCGCTTGCCGGCCAGCGCCCTGCGCAGCTCGGGCTCGGAGATCAGGCGGTCGATGCCGAACTTCATGCGGGCTCCAGCAGGGCTGCGAAGGCGTCGGGATGGTGGAAGTCAGGCTTGTCCGGCGCATGGGCGAGCGCCCAGTAGGACCTGGCGCCGGACGTCTCCTCGATGACGGCGGACAGACCGATCCGCCACGTCCGGTCGGGGCCGAGGCCGGCCTCGGCTTCGAAATCGAGGGTGGCGACCAGTTCATAGAGGTCGTCAGACGCCCGGCGCGTGAGATGGACCAGCGCGACGCCGTCCTCCGAAACCATGCCCTGGCGGTAGCCGTCGAAGCGGTAGCCGGCCCAGCGGTTCGACGGCGACAGGTTGAACTCGTGATAGGCGTCGCCGCCCTCCGGCTTCACGAAGGCCTCGAAGCAGGTCTCCTGCCAGAGCTCGTCGGCGCGGGCCCGCTCAAGCGGCGGCGGCAGGCGCAGTCGGCCGATGTCGCCCTTGACGACGAAGCGAAGCGCCAGGGCGCCGCCGTCCCCGCGCGCCGCATCGACCTCGATGGTCTCGACCGCGTCGCAAGGGGTCAGGGGGTGTGGCGCAAGGGTCAGCCTCATGTGTCCTTCGATAGCGGGCGGTTGACGCGGGTCAACCGCGCAGGCATCTGCGGGAGCATGATCGCCAAGGCCGCCCTCGCCGCCCTCTATTACGCCCGCTCGTTCTGACGAGCGGCGTTGCGATCGCATGCCGCCCACCTTCCGGCGGCATGTGACTCCCTCATCAAGCACACGGTCGCCGGTCCCTTCCCAGGAGACCTCCGTATGCTCATGACCTTGAACCCCTCCCCGCCCGACGTGCTAGAGCCGTCCGCGCAAGGAGACACGCTACCGATGACCGCCGACGCCGCCTTCAAGTCCGACTTCCTGCGCACGCTGCAGGAGCGGGGCTTCATTCACCAGATCACCCATCCGGAGGAGCTGGACGAAGCCTGCCTGAAGGGGCCGATCGCCGCCTACATCGGCTTCGACGCCACCGCGCCCAGCCTGCACGTCGGCAGCCTGATCCAGATCATGATGCTGCGCCGCCTGCAGCAGGCCGGCCACAAGCCGATCGTGCTGATGGGCGGCGGCACGACCAAGGTCGGCGACCCCACCGGCAAGGACGAGTCGCGCAAGCTGCTCAGCGAAGAGGACATCAGGGCCAACATCGCCTCGATCCAGACCGTGTTCGCCAAGTTCCTGACCTTCGGCGACGGGCCGACCGACGCGGTGATGGTCGACAACGACGAGTGGCTTTCGAAGTTCGGCTACGTCCAGTTCCTGCGGGACTACGGCGTGCACTTCACGGTCAACCGGATGCTGGCCTTCGACTCGGTCAAGCAGCGGCTCGAGCGCGAGCAGCCGATGACCTTCCTCGAATTCAACTACATGCTGATGCAGTCGGTGGACTTCCTGGAGCTGAACCGGTCGCGGAACTGCGTGCTGCAGATGGGCGGGTCCGACCAGTGGGGGAACATCCTCAACGGGGTCGAGCTGATCCGCCGCGTCGACCACAGGCCGGCCTTCGGCCTGACCACGCCGCTGCTGTCGACCGCCTCGGGCGCCAAGATGGGCAAGACGGCCCAGGGCGCGGTCTGGCTCAACGCCGACATGCGCAGCCCGTACGACTACTGGCAGTTCTGGCGCAACGCCGAGGACGCCGACGTCGGCCGGTTCCTGAAGCTGTTCACCGACATGCCGCTGGACGAGGTGGCGAAGTGGGAAGCCATGCAGGGCGCGGCGATCAACGAGGCCAAGAAGGCGCTCGCTGACGCGGCCACGACCATGCTGCACGGCGAGGAGGCCGCGAAGGCCGCGCGTGACGCGGCCGAGAAGGCGTTCGAACAGGGCGCGTTGTCGGCCGACCTGCCGACCGTCGAGCTTCCGTCCGCGGGCGTGTTCGGGGCGACGCTGGCGGCCCTCGCGGTCGACGCCGGCCTGACCGCCTCGCGCGGCGAGGCCCGCCGCCTGGCCCAGGGCGGCGGCCTGCGCCTCAACGACGTCCAGGAGAAGGACGGCGACCGCGTCATCGGCGAGGGCGACCTGGTCGACGGCGTGATCAAGCTGAGCCAGGGCAAGAAGAAGATCGTGCTGGTCAGGCCGGCCTGATCCGCCAAGGGTTCCGGACGGCCACGGCTGATCCGGGACCCCGGCCCGGGCGTAGGTGCTCGGGACACCCCCTGACCGATCGAGAGGACGACCGCGATGACCGGACCCGCCGAAGGCGACAAGGCCCCCGACTTCGACCTGCCGACCGACACCGGCCGCGTGCGCCTCGCCGACCTGCAGGGCAGGAAGGTCGTGCTGTTCTTCTATCCGAAGGACGACACGCCCGGCTGCACCACCGAGAGCATCGGCTTTTCGCAGGCCCGGGCGGACTTCGAGGCGGCGGGCGCCGTGGTCGTCGGCGTCTCGAAGGACACCGCCGCCAAGCACGGGAAGTTCCGCGCCAAGCACGGCCTGACCGTCGAGCTGGGCTCGGACGCCGAGAGCGACGTCATCGAACGCTACGGTTCATGGGTCCAGAAGAGCCTCTACGGCCGCGACTACATGGGCATCGACCGCTCGACCTTCCTGATCGACGAGGCCGGCGTGGTCCGCAGGATCTGGCGGAAGGTCAAGGTCAACGGCCATGTGCAGCAGGTCCTGGAAGCGACCCGGGCCCTGTAGGGTGAACGCCGCGGGGCGGCGTTCGGCCGCAGCCGGCCCTGTGACCGAAGAGTAACCGCAAGTGTTGCCAAAAGGACGCGACTTGCCCGTAATAATCGCGCGGAACGGGCAAAGTCGCTCGTTCCAGTGGCGGAAGTGTCGGGTTGTGGTTAACGCTCGATCTGCAAGGGACTGAATCGAGGCATCGCGCACACCTGTCGCGCGAAGCCCCTTGCACGTTTCTCCAATCTCGCGGCATATCGCCCGAAACCGAAAAAATCGGGTTCGGGGGCTATGGCTGTAACGCGCGTACGGCGAATTCGGCGGGCTCTGGAAGAGCTCTTCCCGGAAAGACATCTCTACATCCGCTCCGGCGGCGAGATGCGCGGCTTCGTGCTGTCGACCGGCAAGCAGATGATGGGCGCGGGCCTGATCGCCGCCGCCGCCCTGTGGATGGGCGTGTCGACCGCCGCCATGATGGTCAGCGCCCTGTCGGTGAGCGCGGCCGACCAGGAGCTGATCAAGCAGCAGCGCTACTGGGAACGCGTGACCGCCGACCGCCAGGCGCGGCTCAACAGCGCCATCGCCCAGCTGTCGACCACCAACGGCTCGTTCGACGAGCTGGCGCAGTCGGTCGAGAGCCGCCACGCGGCGCTGGCCGAGCTGCTGAAGGAGTTCAAGGGCGCGCCGGGCGCCGCCGTGGCCCTGGCTCCGGCCAAGCCGCGGCTCAACGCCACCACGCCCGTGCAGCGCATCCAGAACACCCTGATCGACCAGGAACGGATGATCAGCGCCGCCGAGGGCTATGCCCGCAGCCGCGCCGAACGCCTGCGGCTGGCCTTCCGGCTGGCGGGCCTCGACCCCAACGGCTACCGCGCGCGGGGCGGATCGCTGGGCGGGCCGCTGATCGAGGCCAAGGATCCGCGCGCCCTCGCCGCCGTCCTCGACGTCGACGAGAGCTTCGCGATGCGCATCCAGCGCGCCGCCAACAACATGTCCGACATGCGCGCCTTGCAGGACGCGGCCCGGAACCTGCCCTTCTTCCGCCCGACCAGCGCCGCGGCGCAGTCGTCGAGCTACGGGGTGCGGCTGGATCCGTTCACCCGCCGGCCGGCCTTCCACTCCGGACTGGACTTCCCCGGCACGAACTTCACGCCCATCTACGCGACCGCGCCGGGCGTGGTCTCCTACGCCGGCGTCCGCTCGGGCTACGGCAACACGGTGGAGATCGACCACGGCGGCGGCTTCAAGACCCGTTACGCTCACCTCTCCGCCTTCAGCGTGTCCGTCGGGCAGCGCGTGGCAGTTGGCCAGCGTATTGCATCGATGGGGTCGACTGGCCGGTCGACTGGCCCACATTTGCACTATGAAGTGTGGGTCAACGGCCGGGCGCAGAACCCCAACCGCTTCCTGAAGGCCGGCGAATATGTTCAGCAAACCCAATAAGACCCCGCCCAAGGCCGCTCCGACGGCCGCTCCCGCCGCGGCCGCCCCGGCCCCGGTCGCCCCCGAGGCGCCCAAGGCCCGTCCGCGCGTGGCGTCCCTGATCAGCGACGGCATCACCATCGAGGGCGGCGTCACCGGCGATGGCGAGCTGCAGATCGACGGCGTCGTCCGCGGCGACGTCCGGGTCGGCCGGCTGACCGTCGGCGACACCGGCCATATCGAGGGCTCGGTCTACGCCGAGGCCGCCGAGGTGCGCGGCCGGGTGATCGGCTCGGTCACCGCCAAGCAGGTGCGTCTTTATGGGACATCCTACGTCGACGGCGACATCACCCATGAGCAGCTGGCCATGGAGACGGGCGCCTTCTTCCAGGGCCGCAGCCTGAAGTTCCAGCGTCCGTCGGCGCCGCAGCACAGCCCGGCCCCGCAGCCGGTGTCGCACGCCCCGTCGGCCCCGGCCGGCGATCCGTTCGCCGCGCCGCCCAAGCCGTCGCACTAGACAGCGCTCCGATCTCCGAAAACCGTGCGGGGGCATGGGCGGCGACGCCCGTGCCCCTGTTGCGTTGTGGGCGGCGGGGACCGGATGAAGCGGCCCGCAGGGGCGCGCTTCCTGTCCCCGTGACGGCCTTCGAAGGCGGCTCGGGGGACAGCTATGGGCTGCGCCCCAAGCAGTCCCCGCGTGGACACGGCTTCGCCGCTTCACGGGGGGCGCCCTGAAGGTGGGGAGGTGGTGCGGAGCGCCCCGGGCTGGCCCGGGTGTCTGTGGGGGTAGGCTTTGCCAGCTGTGGGCCGGCC
>CALKHU010000037.1 GCA_937991555.1 uncultured Caulobacter sp. | reverse complement strand
CCCCGCTCGAACTCCATCCCACCGCCGCAAGGTCGCCGGCCGAGCGCCCTCCCCGTGCGGTGTGACCCGCAGATGATGCGCCAGGTCCGGTGGGGCGGGGATAAACTCCTCTCTATCCCCCTATTCCCCGTCGCTCATTCCCGCATCCGCGCGGATGCTCGGGCTTCCGGGGAGCGGGGGCATGGCCCGAGGCGCATGCCCCCGCTGAGGTCCGGCGCCGGGTCAGTGCACCTTCGCCCGGCCGATCTGCAGGCCGTCGTCGCCGGCCGAGACGTCGATCACGCTGCCGTCCGCGAGGTCTCCGGCGAGGAGCTTGCGGGCGATCGGGTCGACCAGCTCCTTCTGGATCACGCGCTTGAGCGGGCGGGCGCCGTAGACCGGGTCGTAGCCCTTGTCGGCGAGCCAGTGCCGGGCGCCCGCGTCCAGCGCGATCGCCATCCGACGGTCGGCCAGCAGCTTCTCGACGCGCTGCAGCTGGATGCCGACGATGTTGTCCATCTCGCCGCGGCCGAGCCGCTTGAACAGGATGATCTCGTCGATCCGGTTCAGGAACTCGGGCCGGAAGTTGCGGCGGACGACGTCCATCACCTGCGGCCGTACGACCTCCACGTCCTCGCCGTCGGGCTGGTTGGCGAGGAACTCCGCGCCCATGTTCGAGGTCATGATGATCAGCGTGTTGCGGAAGTCGACCGTGCGGCCCTGGCCGTCGGTCAGGCGGCCGTCGTCGAGCACCTGCAGCAGCACGTTGAACACGTCCGGGTGAGCCTTCTCGACCTCGTCGAACAGCACCACCTGGTAGGGCCGGCGCCGCACGCTCTCGGTCAGGGCCCCGCCCTCGTCATAGCCGACGTAGCCCGGAGGGGCGCCGATCAGGCGGCTGACGCTGTGCTTTTCCATGTACTCGGACATGTCCATCCGGGTGATGGCGGTCTCGTCGTCGAACAGGAACTCCGCGAGGGCCTTGGTCAGCTCGGTCTTGCCCACGCCCGTCGGGCCGAGGAACAGGAAGCTGCCGATCGGCCGCTGGGGGTCCTTCAGGCCGGCGCGGGCCCGGCGGACGGCGTCCGAGACGGCGACCAGCGCCTCCTCCTGGCCGACCACGCGGGCGCGCAGGCCGTCCTCCATCTTCAGCAGCTTCTCGCGCTCGCCCTCGAGCATCTTCTCGACCGGGACGCCGGTCCAGCGGCTGACCACGGCGGCGATCTGCTCGGCGTCGACGACTTCCGGCGTCAGCGGATCGGCCTGGGCCTTCGCCTCTTCCTCGCCGAGACGCTTTTCCAGCTGCGGGATCTCGCCGTAGGCGATCTCCGAGGCGCGCTGCAGGTCGCCGCGGCGCTGGGCGGCGGTCAGCTCGGCGCGCAGCCGGTCGAGGGCCTCGCGGGCCTGGGCGGCGCTGCCGACCTTTTCCTTCTCCGCCTTCCAGCGGGCGGTCATCTCGTCGGAGTCGTGCTGCAGGTCGTCGATCTCGGCCTCGAGGTCCTCGAGGCGGCGCTTGCTGGCCTCGTCGGTCTCCTTCTTCAGGGCCTCGCGCTCGATCTTCAGCTGCACCAGCCGGCGGTCGATCTCGTCCAGCTCCTCGGGCTTGGAGTCGACGGCCATGCGCACGCGGCTGGCCGCTTCGTCGACGAGGTCGATCGCCTTGTCCGGCAGGAAGCGGTCAGTGATGTAGCGGTTAGACAGGGTGGCGGCGGCGACGATGGCGCTGTCGCTGATCCGCACCCCGTGGTGGACCTCGTACTTCTCCTTCAGGCCGCGCAGGATCGAGACCGTGTCCTCGACCGTCGGCTCGTTGACGAACACCGGCTGGAAGCGGCGGGCCAGCGCGGCGTCCTTCTCGACGTGCTTGCGGTACTCGTCGAGGGTCGTGGCGCCGACGCAGTGCAGCTCGCCGCGGGCGAGGGCGGGCTTGAGGAGGTTGGAGGCGTCCATCGCCCCGTCGGTCTTGCCGGCCCCGACCAGGGTGTGCATCTCGTCGATGAACAGGATGATCGAGCCCTCGGCGGCGGTCACCTCGTTGAGCACGGCCTTCAGCCGCTCCTCGAACTCGCCCCGGTACTTCGCGCCGGCGATCAGGGCGCCCATGTCGAGCGCCATCAGCTTCTTGTCCTTGAGGCTCTCCGGCACGTCGCCCTCGACGATGCGCAGGGCGAGCCCCTCGACGATGGCGGTCTTGCCGACGCCGGGTTCGCCGATCAGGACCGGGTTGTTCTTCGTGCGGCGGCTGAGGACCTGGATCGTGCGGCGGATCTCCTCGTCACGGCCGATCACCGGGTCGAGCTTCTGGTCCTTCGCGCGCTGGGTCAGGTCGGTGGCGTAGCGCTTGAGGGCGTCGTAGCCCTCCTCGGCCGAGGCGCTGTCGGCGGTGCGGCCCTTGCGGACGTCTGCGGCGGCGGCTTCCAGCGACTTTTCCGACGCGCCGGCGTCCTTCAGCGCCCTGGCCGCCTCGCCGCCCTCGGCGGCGACGGCGATGAGCAGCCGCTCGGTGGTGACGAAGGCGTCGCCGGCCTTCTTGGCGTCTTCCTCTGCGCGGGCGAATACCCGGGCGGTGTCGGGCTTCAGGTACAGCTGGCCGCTGCCGCCCTCGACCTTCGGCATGCGCGACAGCAGGGCCTCGACGGCGGCGTCGAGCGCGTCAGGGCGCCCGCCCGCGCTCTGGACGAGGGCGCGGCTCAGGCCGTCCCGCTCCTCGAGCAGGACCTTGAGGATGTGTTCGGGCGTCAGGTGCTGGTGCCGGCGGGCGAGGGCGAGCGACTGCGCGCTCTGGATCGCCTGCTTGGCGCGGTCGGAATAGAGGTCGATGTTCATGGGGCTCCCCGGTACGGCGGACTGCGTCCGGTCGCCTTGATCAAGCGCAACCGGACGGGTCGGATGTAGGTGTGGCCGATGGGCCACACAAGGGCAGGTGCGGCATTCCTCTCCCCCTGGAAGAGGGGGACCGCCCGGAGGGCGGTGGAGAGGGACGCGCTGGCGCGTGAAGGGCCTGGCGAGGCCCTGATGAAGGCAAGCGCCGCGCCTGAACCTCAATCCGCCGCGCCTCCCGCTCCACCATGCTTCGCATGGTCCCCCTCTCCCAAAAAGGGAGAGGAAAGGCGAGGACGGGTTACGCCTTCACCAGCCGCACCGCCGTCCCGCAGAGCGTGACCTCGCCGTCCTTCACCAGCCCGCGCGCTTCCGCCACCGCGTGGACGGCCGCCGGGTCCTTCACCGCGACGTCGAAGGCTCGCAGGCCGTCGCCGCGGCCGTCGTTCGCAACGACGAAGCGCAGCTCGCCGTCCTCTTCCAGCGGGATCCGCCAGCCGGCGGCGGCCTGCTCGCGCGGCATGGCCAGCACCTTGGCCCAGCGGGCGGACATGGCGTCCGGATCGGCCGACTGGATCTCCGCCGCGACGATGCGGGTGGAGACGTCGGTGCACAGGTTCTCGCGCCAGACCGGGCCGCCCCATTCCCAGCGGCCCCAACTGTCCATCCAGTCGACCGAGACGATGGCGCCGCCGATGTCGCGCGGGTGGATGTGGCTGGCCTCGACGCCCGGCAGCGAGATGTCCTCGACCACGCGAGCCCCGGCTGCGGCGATGGCGGCGCGGGCCCTGGCGATGTCGTGCACCTGCAGGATGACCATGTAGCCGCCGTCGCCGCCGCGCTTCTCCAGCAACCGGCCCGCCGTTGTGCCCTCGGCCTTGGGCGAGACGACTTCCAGGAAGGTCTCGCCGACCGGGAAGACCGCGTTCTTCAGCCCGAACTTGCCGACGCCCGGATCGGCGTACGCGTAGTCCAGGCCGAGCACGGCGCGGATGTCGGCCTCGGCCCGGTCGAGGTCGGCGCCGACGAGGGCGATCTGGCGCAGGCGCATGCGGTCAGCTCCGGATCTCGAGGATATCGAGCTTCGACTCCTGCTTCGGCCAGGGCACGACCATCCGCCAGCGACCCGCGCCGATCCGCTCGAAGGCGCCGACCTGGTCGCGCTCCGGCTGGGCGCCGTAGGCGGGGAAAGTCGTCTCCGTGTCGCCCCAGGCCTGGGCGCCGACGTAGACCAGCTGCTTCGGATTGGCGTCGTTCGGGTAGATCAGGCCGCGCGTGCGCTGGCTGCCGGTGGTCTTGGTCAGGATCAGGTCGCCGCCGGGCGTCAGCTCGACCGTGCAGGTGAACCAGGGATAGGCGACGTACTTCAGCCCTTCGCCGTCCATCGAGCCGATCTTGACCGTGCGGCAGCGGTACTTGCCGGGCGAAGGGACCGGATTGTCGAGCGCGGCGTCGGGCACCGACAGCATGCCGAGGGAGTCGATCTGGGCTCCGAACTCGTGGCTCGCCTCGCGCAGGGCCTTCTTCCAGGCCTCGTCGAGCCGGGCGAAGCGGTCCTCGTCGTCGGCGCTGGCGACCTCGCGCCACTTGTCCGTGCCGCCCTGCAGGCCGCCCTCCGGCGAGGCCGTGGCGGTGGGGTCTGTGTGCGGGCCGCTAGCCGGGCCCTGGGCTGGGGCAGGCGCGGCGGGCGTCGCGGGCGGCGGGGCGGGGTCGGAGGGGGGCGAGCAGGCCGCCAGGACGAGGGCGACGGCAGTGGCGGCGAGGAGGCGCTTGGACATGGGGCGAAGGGTGGCGCGGGGATGGGGCAAGGTAAAGGCCTTGCGTCCTTCGACACGCCGCGGCGCGGCTGCTCAGGATGACGGAGTCGGAAGGCTGTCCGCCTGCGTCGTGCCGAGCGGCGCCGAAGGCGCGTGTCGAAGCACGCACGGGCCCCTACTGCCGCGCCATCTCCGCCTCGCCGAGCCGGTCGCCGTCGATGTCCTGGTCGTCGTCCATGATCACCGTGACCTTCTTCAGCAGGCCGGTGAAGGCGAAGGGCGCGGCGTAGTCGCCGACCGGGCTGCCGCGGTCGAGGCCGATGTCGAGACCCGACCAGCTGATCAGGGTGTGGAAGCCGAGCGGGGTGACGATCTCACCCGACGGCTTGCCGTCGATCAGCAGGACGATGCGCCGGCCCTCCGGGCCCGGGCGTACGGCGACGCCGAGCCTGCGGTGGCCAGGCGCGATGGCGCGCTCGCTGGTGACCGTGGCGTGGGTTCCGCCGACGTTGAGGTCGTGCACCAGCCGGCCGTTGCGCAGGAACAGCGAATAGCCGCTGGTCATGTCGCCGTGGGCGATCAGCACGCCTTCGTCGCCGGCCTCGACGCGGACCTCGGCCTCGATGCGGTAGCTGCGGCTGCGCACGTCCGGCGCCACGTCGGTGGGCACGTGGCCCATGCCCCTGTGGAAGACGAAGCGGTCGCGCGGGCCGTGGAACCGCCTGGCGTTCTCGGCGAAGCGCGGGCCGAAGCGGTCGTCCAGCGGCAGGACCTGGCTGGCCTCCGCCTGCCGCCACCACTCGTCCTGCAGCGCCTTCAGCCGGTCCGGACAGGCGGCGGCGAGGTCCGTGCTTTCCGAGAAATCCTGCGCCAGGTGGTACAGCTCCCAGACGTCGTCTTCGAAGGGACGGCCGGGCGGATGGTAGGCGACGGCCTTCCAGCCGTCCTGGACCAGGCCGCGATGGCCGAACATCTCGAAATACTGGGCCTTGGCCTTCGACGGCGCGGCGGCATCGGCGAGGGAGGCCGCGAAGCTGGTCCCCTCCAGCGGCATCTGCGGGACGCCGGCGACGACCTCCGGCGGGGCGACGCCGACCAGCTCCAGCAGCGTCGGGACGACGTCGCTGGCGTGACAGAACTGGTTCCGGGTCTCGCCCCGCGCGGCGATCCGCTTCGGCCAGCTGATCACGAGCGGGTCGCGGATGCCGCCGCCATGGGTGTTCTGCTTGTAGCGCCTGAGCGGCGTGTTGCTGGCCATCGCCCAGCCGAGCGGGAAGTTGGAGTGGGTGTCCGGCCCGCCGATGTCGTCGAGACGGGCCAGCTTTTCCGCCATCGGCTCGGGCCGGCCGTTGTAGGGTCCCATGGCGTTGACCATCCCCAGCGGACCGCCTTCCTGACTGGCGCCGTTGTCCGACATGACCAGGATCAGGGTGTCGTCGCGCAGGCCGGCCTGCTCGAGGAAGTCGACGAGGCGGCCGAGGTGCTGGTCGGCGTGCTCGAGCATGGCGGCGAAGGCGGCCTGCAGCCGGGTGAAGACGCGGCGCTCGTCCGGCGAATGGTCCTCCCACGCCTTGACGTGGTCGTTGCGCGGCGGGAGCGCCGTGGCCTCCGGGACCACGCCCATGGCCTTCTGCTTGGCCAGCCGGCAGTCACGCTCCACGTCCCAGCCGTCCTTGAAGACGGCGTCGTACTTGAGGATCAGCTCGCGCGGCGCCTGGTGCGGCGCGTGACAGGCGCCCAGCGCGAGCCAGGTCAGCCACGGCCGGTCCGGCGCGTCCGCTGTGTGGTCGGCGATGTAGCGGATGGCCTGGTCGACGAGGTCGGCGGTCAGGTGGTAGCCGGTCTCGAAGCTGCCCGGGCAGTCGATCGGCGTGTTGTCCCGCACCAGTTCGGGCGCGTACTGATCCGTCTCGGCGTCCAGGAAGCCGTAGAAGCGGTCGAAACCGCGGCCCAGCGGCCAGCCGTCGAAGGGACCGGTGGCCCCCGACTCCGTCAGAGGGGTCACATGCCACTTGCCGACCATGTAGTTCCGGTAGCCGTGCGGGCGCAGCATCTCGGGAAGGATGCCGGCCTCCCTGGCGATCTTGCCGCGGTAGCCGGGGTAGCCGCTGTCGAAGTTGGCCAGGCAGCCGACGCCGACGCTGTGGTGGTTGCGGCCGGTCAGCAGCGCCGCCCGGGTGGTCGAGCACATCGCCGTGGTGTGGAAGCCGGTATAGCGAAGGCCCCGGGCGGCCAGCCCGTCGATCACCGGCGTGTCGATCGGCGAGCCATAGCAGCCGAAGTCCGAGAAGCCGACGTCGTCGAACAGGATGACCAGGATGTTCGGTGCGCCCTGCGGCGGGCGGGGCGGCTCGGGCCACCAGGGCGTGGACTCGGCGACCGTGCGCCCGATCTTCGCGGCCATGACTCGGCTCCCGCTGTTCCCGTAACCCGAACGATACCGCGAACGCCGGTATGCTACTAGTGGGTAACGTCAGGGGCGTTGTCGCGCGGACGGCGAGCGGCCGAATCTCCGACGGGGGGACGTGGCCGGACGCCGCCTGACGGTCTAGGCGCCGATCCGCAGCGCGATCCGGCAGCGCAGGCCGTCGGGTTCGTAGGCGATCGACGCTTCGCCGTGGATGTCCTCCCGGATCGAGCGCTCGATAAGGCGCGAGCCGAAGCCGCGGCGCGTCGGGACGACGACCGGGGGCCCTCCGGTCTCCCGCCAGTCCAGGGTCAGCCGCTCGCCGGTCGAAGTGGCCGCGACGTCCCAGCGCACGCCGACCCGGCCTTCCGACGCCGACAGCGCACCATACTTGGCGGCGTTGGTGGCCAGCTCGTGGCTGACCAGCGCAATGGTCAGCGCCTGCGGCGCCGCGAGCCGCACCGGCGGGCCCTCGAGCGTGAAGCGGTCGGTCCCGTGGGGCGTCAGCTCCATGCGCAGCAGCTCGTCGAGCCGCGCGCCCTCCCAGTTGGCTTCAGTCAGGAGGTTGTGCACGCCGGAGAGGGCCAGCAGCCGCGCCTCGAAGGCGGCGCGGAACGAGACCGGATCGGGCGTGGTCCGCAGCGTCTGGGCGGCGATCGACTGCACCGTCGCCAGGGTGTTCTTGACCCGGTGATTCAGCTCGTCGAGCAGGAGCTTGCGCTGTTCCTCGGCGCGGACGCGCTCGGTGACGTCCGAGCCCTCGACGAAGATGCCGATCACCGCGCCCTCGTCGTCCCGGATCGGCTGGTAGATGAAGTCGAGGAAGCGCTCCTCCGGCTCGGCCCCGGGGGTGTTCGTCAGCGACACGCTTGCCGCCGTGCCGACGTAGGGCTCGCCCGAGGCGTAGACGCTGTCGAGGAGCTCGTAGAATCCCTGTCCGACGAGGTCCGGAAGCGCGGTCTGGATCGTCTTGCCCAGCACGTCCCGGTGGCCGATCACCTTCTGGTAGGCCGCGTTGGTCAGGGTGAAGACATGGTCCGGGCCGGACAGCACGGCCATGAACCCGGGCGCCTGGCGGAACAGCTCCTTCAGGCCGGCCGTCTCGCGCTGGAGCGCGCGGCTGGCGGTCTCCGCCTCGCGGGCGCGCTGCAGAAGGTCGGTCTCGCCGGGCAGGGGTCCCGACCGCTCGCGCAACCTGTGCAGTTCGGTGACGTCGACGGTGTTCTGCAGCACCCAGGCGACCGCGCCGCCCGCGTCGCGCAGCGGCGTGTGCACCGCGGTCCAGTATCGACGCTCGACGCCGGCGTCGGTGCGGATGTCGTAGGGGATGAAAGCGAGGGTGTCAGGCTCGCCGGTCTCGAGGGCGCGGCGCAGCGACGTCTCCAGCAGCGCGCCGTTCTCGGCGTCCGGGAACAGGTCGAAGAGGTCGCGGCCGATCAGCTCGTCGCGCGTGCGGAAGACCGCCGCCTCATAGGCGGCGTTGACCTCGACGTAGCGCAGGTTCCGGTCCAGAACCATGTACGCGCCGGGCAGAGCGTGGAAGAGCGCCCGGAAATCAATGTCTGCCAAGAGATCCCCTGCCCGTGACGCCCACGGGCAAATGCGCGGCGGCCGCTTTGGTTGCAAGGGCATATGCGCATCCGGTCGCCAGGCAGCCCCGCGAGACCATCCCCGGGATGCAAATCTGGCGTCAGAGGCGATCCTGTCGCATCCTTCCGGCGCCGCGGCGTGGGGGGCGCATGCAACGCTGGTGGTGGGTCAATCACACGCCGACGGCGCGCCGGGAGATCGCCGGCGGCTACCTGTGGTCGCCGCGCATCGAGCGCGGCGGCGCGCGCAGTCCTTTCTATGACAACATGCGGCGGGCTGGGCCGGGGGACCTGATCCTGTCCTACGCGGCGGGCCGGCTTCGGCATGTGGGCCGGGTCGTCGACTACGCCGTCGCCGCCGAGGAGCCCGCCGTCGGCGAGGGGCGGGAGGGCTGGTGGCTGGCCGTGCGCTGGACCGCGCTCCAGCCGCCGGTCTGCCCGCGCGAGGTGATCGGCGCGCTGGGCCCGCTGATGCCGGGGCGCTACTCGCCCATCGACCCGGCCACCGGCCTCGGCCGGCAGAAGGCCTATCTGACCGAGATCGGCGAGGCGGCGTTCGCCGCGGCCCTGGGGGGCTCGCGGTTCGAGGCGGCGGATCTGGAGGCTGTCGCCTCGCCCGCCGCCGAGCCGCCGCCGGCGAGCCTGGACGACGCCGTCGAGCGGGCGATCGCCGCCGATCCTTCCCTGAGCGCGACGCAGAAGCGCCAGCTGGTCGTCGCGCGGCGGGGCCAGGGCGTCTTCCGCGACAATGTGCGGGCGCTGGAGCCGGCCTGCCGCGTGACCGGCGTCGCCAATCCCTGGCTGCTGATCGCCAGCCACATCAAGCCGTGGCGGGCCTGCGCCTCGGCGGCCGAGCGACTGGACGGGGCCAACGGCCTGTTGCTGGCGCCGCACGTCGACCTGCTGTTCGACCGCGGCTTCATCAGTTTCGAGGATCGCGGCGGGGTGCTGGTCTCGCCGCGCATCGGCGGGGATGACCTGGCGAGGCTGGGCCTGCGTGGACTGACGGCGCGGTCGGTGCGGCCGTTCGCCGATCGTCAGGCGCGCTACCTGGACTGGCACCGGCAGTGGGTGTTCCTGAGCTGACGCCCGGTCGACGCCCAAAGTAAAACGGGCCGGCGTCGCCGCCGG
>CALKHU010000036.1 GCA_937991555.1 uncultured Caulobacter sp. | reverse complement strand
GAGTCCGAAAACCGCGAGACTTCCGGCCGCGCCGCGCCGATGATCGCGGCATGGATATCGCCCCGCTCGAGCTTGACCAGGACGCCTGCTACCGCGCCGTGCAGACCCGCGACGCGCGCTGGGACGGGCGGATCTTCGGCTGCGTGACCTCGACCGGAATCTACTGCCGGCCGGTGTGCCCGGCGCGGACGCCGAAGCGCGAGAACATGATCTTCCATCCGACGGCGGCGGCCTGCGAGGCGGCGGGGTTCCGCGCCTGCCTGCGCTGCCGGCCCGAGACCGCGCCCGACATGGGCGCCTGGCGGGGCAGCTCCAACACCGTGTCGCGGGCGCTGGCGCTGATCGAGCAGGGCGCGCTCGACTCCTCCGGCGAGACCGGCGGCGACGTCGACGGCCTGGCGGCGCGGCTGGGGGTCGGGGAGCGACAGCTGCGGCGGCTGTTCCGCCAGCACCTGGGCGCATCGCCGGTCGGGGTGGCGCAGACGCGGCGGGTGCTGCTGGCCAAGCAGCTGATCCACGAGACCGGCCTGCCGATGGCGCAGGTGGCGCTGGCGGCCGGCTTCGGATCGGTGCGGCGATTCAACGAGACCTTCCAGGCGCTGTACGGCCGCCCGCCGATGGCCCTGCGCCGGCGTACGGCGGCGCCCCGGGGCGAGGCGGCGGGAGCGGTGACCCTGACCCTGCGCTACCGCCCGCCGTATGACTGGGACGGCATGATCGGCTTCCTCGCCGCGCGGGCGATCCCCGGCGTCGAGGTGGTGACGGCCGACCGCTATGCCCGGACCCTGACCATCGACGGGACCCCGGGCGTGGTGGCGGTGAGCCGGGCCGGCGGCGACCAGCTGGCGGTGGAGGTCAGGGCGCCCCGACTGACTGTCCTGCCGTCGATCCTGGCGCGGGTGAGGCGGGTGTTCGACCTGACCGCCGACCCCGAGACGATCGAGGCGCACCTCGCCAAGGACCCCGACCTGGCCTGGCGGGTGGCGTCCCGGCCGGGGCTGCGGGCCCCCGGCGCGTGGGACGGGCTGGAGCTCGGCGTGCGGGCCATCCTCGGCCAGCAGATCACGGTGCCGGCGGCGGTGCGGCTGGCCGGGCGGCTGACGCAAGAGTACGGCGAGCCGCTGCCCGAGGACCTGGCCGAGCCGGAACTGACCCACGTCTTTCCGTCGGCGGCCCGGCTGGCGGCGGCCGACATCGCGGGCCTCGGCCTGATGCCGGGCGCGCGGGCGCGGGCGATCGGCGGGCTGGCGGCGGCGGTGCTGGCCGACCCGCAGCTGTTCGGGCCGCGCGCTTCCCTGGAGGAGGCGGTGGCCGCGCTGAGGGCGCTGCCGGGCGTCGGCGAATGGACGGCGCAGTACATCGCCATGCGCCTGCTGCGCGAACCGGACGCCTTCCCGGCCGCGGACGTCGGGCTGATGCGGGCGCTGGCCGACGCCGACGGGGTGCGGCCGACGCCGGCGGCGCTGCTCGCCCGGGCCGAGGCGTGGCGGCCGTGGCGGGCCTATGCGGCGCTGCATCTGTGGGCCTCCGACCCCGCGGCCCCGCGACCGGCGAAGCGGGCGGGCGATGCGCGCCGGGCCGCCTGACCTCCGGCCCGCGCGGCTGGTCCGCAGCCTGGTCGACACGCCGGTCGCCCCGCTGCGGCTGTTCTGCGACGAGGCGGGCGTCGTGCGGGTGCTCGATTTCGACGCCGACAGCCCGCGCACCGCCCGGCTGGTCCGGCGCTGGTACGCGGAGGTCCCGGTCGAGGCGGGCGCGGCGCCGCCGGCCGTGGCCGACGCCCTGGCGGCCTACTTCGGCGGCCAGTTGTCGGCCCTGGCGCGCGTGCCCTGGCGCGCCCCCGGCAGCGACTTCCAGCGGACGGTGTGGCGGGCCCTGCTCGACATCCCGGCGGGCGAGACGATCACCTATGCCGCGCTGGCGGCGCGGATCGGGCGGCCGACGGCGGTGCGGGCCGTGGGCCTGGCCAACGGGGCCAACCCGGTCAGCCTTGTCGTGCCCTGTCACCGGGTGGTCGGCGCGGGCGGGTCGCTGACCGGCTACGGCGGCGGACTGGCGCGAAAGCGCTGGCTGCTGGAGCACGAGCGTCGCGCGACCTGCAATCCGAACAGGGTGTGAACACGCCGGTCCCGGTTCGGGATATCGCCGCTCTCCTGTCGGGCGATAGGCCTGCGAAATCAGCGCGCCGCCGGCGGCCGGTATTGAACAAAGCGGGAACACGCTTTATGGAAAAATGGTTAACGGAGCTTCCGCCCATGCCGAAGATCGACCTCGACGCCGCGCCCCGCCACGACGGGACCGGCTACCCGCCGCCCTATGACGCGCGTTGCCGCGAGCGGTCGGCGATCCTTCTGGCCGAGGCCGCGGGGCTGACGCTGGTGGGGATAAACCTGATGACCGTGCCGCCCGGTCAGTGGTCGTCGCAGCGCCACTGGCACGCCGATGAGGACGAGTTCGTCTGGGTGGTGTCCGGCGAGGTGGTGCTGGTCGAGGACGGCGGCGAGACGGTGCTGAAGGCGGGCGACTGCGCCGCCTGGAAGGCGGGCGTCGCCGACGGCCATCACCTGCAGAACCGCTCCGACCGCGACGCCGTGCTGCTGCAGGTGGGCAATCCGACGAACACGGCGAGCGAGACCGTCGACTATCCCGACATCGACCTGATCATCCGGCCCGGCGGCGACGGTTACCGCCGGCGTGACGGCTCGCTGTACTAGAACCAGCCGTAGAGGGGGCCGGTCAGGGGCACGTCGATCGGGCGGCCGACCGCGTCGATCGCCTTGCGGACGTCCGGCCGGGCGAGGACCGCGTCGCGGCGGCGGATGAGCTCGGCGTCGAACGGGCCGACCGTCGGCGGCGGGCGCACCGTGCGGGCGGCGCCGAGGGCGTCGCTGCGCCGCGCGGGATCGCCGACGCGCTGGATGTAGTAGGCGGCGGCCTCGTCGAGCCGGTCCAGGCACAGCAGGGCCTTCTGCATCGCCTCCGGCGCGTCGCGCTGGTTGACCAGCATCGTGGCGAGGTGAGCCCAGGCCCGGGACGGGTCCGTCCTGGCCTGGGCGCAGACCCGCTCGGCGGCGAGCCACATGGCGCCGAAGGCCGAGACCTGGTCGGTCCTGACGTCGGCGAGCAGCGCCAGCGCCTCGGCGTGGCGGCCGAGACCGTTGAGGCGGCCGGCCCAGTCCAGCGTCTGGGCGACGCCGCCGTCGCCGCTCTCGCCCTTGCCGATCGCCTCGCGGAACACCGCCTCCGCGGCCGGCGCGCGGCCGGTCTCGAGCAGGGCCACGCCGAGCTCGGCCAGAATCCGCGCCGCGAAGGTCCCGCTGTCGGCGAAGTCCTCGCCGGCGGCGATCCGCTTGCGCAGACCCTCGCCGAGAGCGATCGCCTCGTCGTGGCGTCCGAGCAGCCGCAGGCGGCGCATCACCGCCAGCTGCATCCGCAGGGAGTCCGGATTGGACTCGACCAGCGTGCGGCGGAAGGCCAGCTCGCCGTCCATCACCTTGCGCCAGTCGAAGCGGCCGGCGGCCTCGAAACGCGGCCAGAGCGGGGCGTAGAAGCGTTCCTGGGCGACGGCGGCGAGGGTGTCGAACTCGTCCGCCCGGGCGAGCACCCGCTCCGCCCCGCGCAGGTCGCCGGCCTCGACCAGATGGTCGGCGCGGCGCAGGGCCCAGTTGTTGCGGGCGGCGGCGGCGCTGGTCTGGTCGCTCCAGGGCACGGCCTGCAGCCGGCGGACGATGTCGCGGTAGAGGTCGTCGTCAGCCATCGCGCCGTCGATCAGCGGGGTCAGGTAGGGCTCCCACCAGCGGCCGACCAGGGCCGGGTCGTTGTCGAGGACCCTCACCAGGCGGCGGGCGGCGTCGACCGGCCGCTCGTCGGCGAGGTCGGCGTCGATCAGCGCCGCCCCGGCGGCGGCGGCCAACGCGGGGTCGTCGGCCAGCGGCTCCAGCCGGCGGATGAGGGCGATCACCTCCGGCCGGCGCAGCACCGGCTCGTCGCAGGTCACGATCCGGGACAGGGCCAGGCGACGGGTCGCCGGCGGCAGGCGGTCGAACCCGGACCGGCCGGCCGTCGCCAGCAGCTGGTCGAGGCGGCGGTCGCAGAAGCCGCCGACCGTGTTGTGGCCCGGCGTGAGCAGGGC
>CALKHU010000035.1 GCA_937991555.1 uncultured Caulobacter sp. | reverse complement strand
TCGGCGTCGTCGGCGTCAACGGCTCGGGCAAGTCGACGCTGCTGAAGATCATGGCCGGCCTCGACAAGGAGTTCAGCGGCGAGGCCAAGGCCGCTGACGGCGTCAAGCGCGGCTACCTGGAACAGGAGCCCCAGCTCGATCCGGACAAGACCGTCTGGGAAAACGTCATCGCCTGGTGCGAAGAGAAGCAGATCTTCGACCGCTACAACCAGATCGCGGCCGAGCTGGGCGAGAACTACACCGACGAGCTCATGGAGGAGATGACCGCCCTCCAGGAGAAGATCGACGCCGGCGACCTGTGGGACATCGACTCCCGCATCGAGATGGCCATGGACGCCCTGCGCTGCCCGCCCAACGACAGCGGCGTGACCAAGCTGTCGGGCGGCGAGAAGCGCCGCGTGGCGCTCGCCCGCCTGCTGCTCAGCAAGCCGGACATGCTGCTGCTCGACGAACCCACCAACCACCTGGACGCCGAGTCGGTGGCCTGGCTGCAGCATCACCTGGAAGCCTTCCCGGGATGCGTGATCCTGGTCACCCACGACCGTTACTTCCTCGACCAGGTCACCAAGTGGACGCTGGAGCTCGACCGCGGCAAGGGCCACCCGCACGAGGGCAACTACTCCTCGTGGCTGGAAGCCAAGCAGAAGCGCGTCGTCCAGGAGCAGTCGGAGTCGGAAGCCCGCCAGCGCGCGCTCACCCGCGAACTGGAATGGGTTCGCTCGAACGCCAAGGCCCGGCAGAGCAAGTCCAAGGCCCGCCTGGCCGCCTACGAGCGGATGGTCGCCGAGCAGGAAGGCTCGGCCAAGGCCCAGACCCACGCCGTCATCCAGATCCCGCCCGGCCCGCGCCTCGGGAACGTGGTGCTCGAGGTCGAGGGGCTCGAGAAGGAGTACGGGGACAAGGTCCTGTTCAAGGACCTGTCCTTCAAGCTGCCGCCGAACGGTATCGTCGGGGTCATCGGCCCGAACGGCGCCGGCAAGTCGACGTTGTTCAAGCTGATCACCGGCCAGGAGAAGCCGGATGCCGGCACGGTCCGCGTCGGCGAGACGGTGAAGCTGGCCTACGTCGACCAGAGCCGCGACGATCTCAATCCCAACGACACCGTCTGGCAGGCGATCAGCGGCGGCACCGACGTGATGATGGTCGGCAAGCGCGAGATCAACAGCCGCGCCTACGTCGGCAGCTTCAACTTCAAGGGCGGCGACCAGCAGAAGAAGGTCGGCCTGCTGTCGGGCGGTGAGCGCAACCGCGTCCACCTGGCCAAGACGCTGGCCACCGGCGGCAACCTGATCCTGCTCGACGAGCCGACCAACGACCTCGACATCGAGACCCTGCAGAATCTCGAGGAGGCGCTGGAGGAGTTCGCCGGCTGCGCCGTGGTCATCAGCCACGACCGCTGGTTCCTGGACCGCCTCGCCACCCACATCCTCGCCTTCGAGGGCGACAGCCACGTCGAATGGTTCGAGGGCAACTTCGAGATGTACGAGGAGGACAAGAAGCGCCGCCTCGGCACCGACAGCCTGATCCCTCACCGGATCAAGTTCCAGAAGTTCGCCCGCTGACGCCTGAGGCCCGGACCCGCAAGGTCCGGGCCTTGTGCTTTCCGGGATGCTCACCATGCGGCGCAAGGGTCTGTTCAGCCCTCGCCTGTGGTATGGAGTCGCAAGGTCGGGGTTCGCCCCAAACGCGACCTGATTTGTCGCGATCGTAAGCCGGCGCTGGAGGAAGGGTTCCAAGATGCCGTTTGAGTCCGAGTTCGAAGCTGCGGACCTGCCGCTCCGGAAGTTCGCGGTCGCCGAGGGGCAGGACTCCGCCGGCGGGGAAGGCGAGGCCGACGTCGCCCGCTGCGGCTGCCCGCTGTGTTCGGGCGCGGTGATCGATCCGGACGGGATCGGTCCGTCACGGCCGGTCAGCTTCCTGGACGCCGACGAACGCGGCGGCACAGGCCCGAACGGCAAGCCGTCGAAGACGGTCGCCGAGGCGGCCTACTGGCTGAACCGCACCTACGCGTCCTGGAACGATTTCTGGACCCAGCCGGGCAAGACAGACGTCGAAAACAAGTGGGACGATCCCTACTGGGGCGGGGCTCCGTCGTACGTCACCTTCGCCTTCCGCTCGACGGCGCCGGCGTCAATGCCGGACGACACCACGGGCTTCTACCGGTTCAGCGAGCAGCAGATCCAGGCCACGCTTCTGGCGCTGCAGTCCTGGTCCGACGTGGCAAACGTGGTGTTCAACCGTGTCGGCGCCGGGACCACGGGCGAGGGCGCCTACTCCAACAGCGCCACGATGCTGTTCGGCAACTACACGGCGGGCGCCGAAGGGGCGGCCGCCTTCGCCTACTATCCCAGCGGCAGCGCCAGCGGCGGCGACGTCTGGATCAACACTTCCTACGACGACCCGGTGATCGGCAACTACGCCATGCTGGCGCTGATCCACGAGATCGGCCACGCCATCGGCTTCTCGCACCCGGGCGAGTACAACGCCGGCGCGGGGGTGACGATCACCTACAGCGCCAACGCCGAGTATTATGAGGATAGCCGTCAGTACACGGTGATGAGCTACTTCAGCGCCAGCAACACCGGCGCGAACCACGGCGGCGCCTATGCGGCCACCATCCTGCTCGACGACATCGCCGCCGCCCAGCGCACCTACGGCGTCAACACCACCACCCGGACCGGCGATACCGTCTATGGCTTCAACTCCACCGCCGACCGGCCGTGGTTTCTGGCCAGCACCGCCTCGACCAAGCTGATCTTCGCCGTCTGGGACGCCGGCGGCGTCGATACGCTGGACTTCTCCGGCTACAGTCAGAATCAGGTCATCACCCTGATCGCCGGCCACTTCTCCAACGTCGGCGGCCTGACCGGCAATGTCGCCATCGCCATCGGCGCGACGATCGAGAACGCCATCGGCGGCTCGGGCGCCGACACCCTGATCGGCAACAGCGTCGCCAACCGCCTGACCGGCAACGCCGGCGCCGACACCCTGACCGGCAACGGCGGCGCGGACATCTTCGTGATCACCGTCGGCGGCGGCGCGGACACCATCACCGACTTCACCCTCGGCTCCGACCTCGTCGACGTGTCCGCATTCGGCGGCTACCTGTCGATCGTCCAGAGCGGCGCCGACGCCCTGGTCACCGTCGCCGCCGGCGTGACCGTGACCCTGCTCAACGTCACCGCCACGGCGCTGACGGCGGCGAACTTCATTCTCGGCGGATCGCCGTCCTACAACGTCATCAACGGCACCGCGTCGGGGGAGACGCTGAACGGTACGACTGCGGCCGACCAGATCTCGGGCCTCGCGGGCAACGACACCCTGAACGGCGACGCCGGCGACGACATCCTCGACGGCGGCGCGGACAACGACACCCTGAACGGCGGGACCGGCGCGGACGCCATGACCGGCGGGACGGGCAACGACACCTACGTCGTCGACAACGCCGGCGACACCGTCACCGAGGCGGCGTCGGGCGGGACGGATACGGTGCAGACGTCGCTGGCCAGCTATACGCTCGGCTCGGAGGTCGAGAACCTGACCGGCACGGTCGGCACGGGCCAGTCTCTGACCGGCAACGGCCTCGCCAACGTCATCACCGGCGGCGCGGGCGC
>CALKHU010000034.1 GCA_937991555.1 uncultured Caulobacter sp. | reverse complement strand
CTGCGCGATCTCCGCCCCGATGCCGCGGCTGGCGCCGGTGACGAGGACAGTGCGGCCGGTGATGTCGATGTGCATTTGCGCCCCTTGCACTTTCGTCATGGCCCGACTTGTTCGTGCCATCCATAAACACGTCCTGGGCCGTGCGTCCTTCGACACGCCGCCTGCGGCGGCTGCTCAGGATGACGTGCCCAGAGGGTTCTCCGATACGTCATGGTGAGCAGCGCTCGAAGAGCGCGTGTCGAACCACGCAGTGAGACGGCCCCTTCACCACGCATGGGTGGCCCGAACAAGTCGGGCCATGACGGTGGAAAGTGGGCTCAGGCGTCCAGCCCGATGTCCAGCACCGGCGCCGAGTGCGTCAGGGCTCCCACGCTGATGACGTCGACGCCGGTCTCGGCGATGGCTCTCACGGTGTCGAGGGTCACGCCGCCGGAGGCCTCCAGCACCACGCGGCCGGCGGCCATGCCGACGGCGACGTTGAGCTGCTTGATCGAGAAGTTGTCGAGCATGATCACGTCCGGACCGGCGTCCAGCGCCTCGGCCAGCTGGTCGAGGCTGTCGACCTCGCATTCGACCCTGACCAGATGTCCGGCGAAGGCGCGGGCGCGCTCGATGGCCTGGCGGACGCCGCCGCAGGCCGCGACGTGGTTGTCCTTGATCAGGATGGCGTCGTCGAGACCGAATCGGTGGTTGACCCCGCCGCCGCAACGCACGGCGTACTTCTCCAGCGCGCGCAGGCCGGGCGTGGTCTTGCGGGTGTCGACGATGCGGGCCTTCGTGCCGGCGATCGCGTCGACATAGGCGGCGGTGAGGGTGGCGACCCCCGAAAGGCGGCCGAGCAGGTTCAGGGCCGTCCGCTCGGCCGACAGCAGGGCGCGGGCGTTGGCGGTGACCCTGGCCAGAACGGTTCCGGGTTCGACCCGGGCGCCGTCTGCGACCTTGGCCTTGAACTTCGCCCCCGGGTCGAGGGCGAGGACGGCGAGGCGGGCGCAGTCGAGGCCGGCGATGGTCCCGGCCTTCCGCGCGCCGAAGGTCGCGGTGAGGGCGGCGTCGGCGTCGATGCAGGCCAGGGCGGTGATGTCGCCGGCGCGGCCGAGGTCCTCGGCCAGGGCGGCGCGGACGACCGGCTCGATCAGGATGTCGGGCAGCGGCGGGATCATTCGGCGGCGACTTTCAGCGCCTGCGGCGCGGGCAGGGTGACAAAGGTCCGCGTAGCCGGTTCGCCGGCCTGCGGGAAGTCGGCGCGGAAGTGGGCGCCGCGGCTTTCCTTGCGGGCCAGGGCGCAGCGGGCGACCAGCCCGGCCGTGGCCAGCACCGGTCCCTCGCCGTGCGCTGCCTTCAGGCCCTCGACCGTCTCGACCAGCCGGGCCAGGCCGTCGGCGTCGCGGACCACGCCGGCGTGGCGGGTCATCTCCCGGCGCAGGGTCGTCAGGGCGGCGCCCTTCAGGTCCGGCAGCGGCGCGGCGGGCTCGAGGCGGGCGCGGCCCGCAACACTGTCTCGCGAGGCTTCGCCGGCGCGGGTCCCGAAGACGGCGGCCTCAAGCAGCGAGTTGCTGGCCAGACGGTTCGCGCCATGGACGCCGGTCGCAGCGCATTCGCCGGCCGCGAAGAGGCCTTCCAGGGTCGTCGCGCCCTGTGCGTCGGTGACCACGCCACCCATGTGGTAGTGGCAGGCCGGAGCGACCGGGATGCGCTGCACGCGCGGGTCGATGCCCGCAGTGAGGCAGGCGGCGTAGACAGCCGGAAAGGCGGTCGGGAAGTGGTCGCCCACCGCCCGGCGGGCGTCGAGGAAGGCGCCGCGGCCGGCTTCGATCTCGGCATGGATGGCGCGGGCGACGACGTCGCGGGGCGCCAGTTCGGCGGCCGGATGGTAGGCGGCCATGAACGGCTCGCCCAGTGCGTTGACCAGGAGCGCGCCCTCGCCGCGCAGGGCCTCGGTCGCCAGCGGGGCGGGATCGCGCCCGATGTCGATGGCCGTGGGATGGAACTGCACGAACTCCGGGTCGGCGACCAGCGCTCCGTGCAGGGCGGCCAGGCCCAGCGCCTCGCCGCGCACCTCGGGCGGGGTGGTGGTGACGGCGTAGAGGCCGCCCAGGCCGCCGCCGGCCAGGATCACGGCGTCGGCGGTGATCTCGACCACCGCGCTCTTGCGCACCGCGACCACGCCGCGCACCCGGCCGGCGGCGTCGCGCAGCAGGTTGCGGACATGAACGCCCGCGCGGCTCTCGACCAGCGGCGAGGCGAAGGCGGCGGCGACCACCGCGCGCATGATCTCGCGGCCGGCCTGGTCGCCCTTCACGCGGGCGACGCGGGCGCGGCCGTGGGCGGCCTCCAGGCTCTGGGCGAATCCGCCGGCCTCGGTGCGGTCGAACGGCGCCCCCATGGCGGCGAGCCTGCGGACGGCGTCCGGACCCTCGCGGGTGAGGATATCGACCATCTCCGGATCGCAGAGACCGGCGCCGGCGGCCAGGGTGTCGGCCGCGTGCAGGGCCGGGCTGTCGTCCTCGCCGAGCGCCGCCGCCATGCCGCCCTGCGCCCAGGCCGACGAGCAGCCCTGGTTCAGCGGCGTGGGGCTGAGCACCAGCGCCTTGCGCGGCGCGGCGGCCAGCGCGGCCGAGAGGCCGGCGAGGCCGGCGCCGACGATCAGGACGCCGTCATGATGGTGGCGGTGGGTCAACGCAGGTCTCCCGCGGCTTCGGGGGCGGCGACGAGCACGGCGTCGAAGGCGTCGCGCAGGCTTGCGCCGTGGCGGATCAGCTCCTCGACGACGTTGGTCGGGCTGAGCGGCAGCAGGTTGCCCCAGGGCTTCCAGACGTCCGGCGGCGTGGCCCTGACCATGTAGCCGCCGCCGAGCGGGAATTTCACGATCCGGATCATGCGATCCTCCGTCAGATCAGCTCCACGGCCACGTGGTGGCGCGCCTTGACGAGGTCGTAGCGGGCCGGCGTCGCCGGGGGCGGCATGTCGATCATCCGCTGCACGGCCAGGCGCGCGCGCTCGGCCAGCTCCGGGTCGACGGTGACCTCGTGCTTCTCCTCGCGGAGGGCCTCGAGGATGTTCTGCAGCGTGATGCGCTTCATGTGCGGGCACATCATGCAGGGACCGATGAACTGGGTGTCCGGGGCCTGGGCCTGGACGTTGCTGGCCATCGAACACTCGGTGATCAGCACCACCTGCTTCGGCTTCTTCTGCACCACCCAGTCGTTCATCGCGGCGGTCGAGCCGGCGAAGTCCGAGGCGGCCAGGATCTCCTCCGGGCATTCCGGGTGGGCGAGAATCTGCGCCTCCGGCCAGGCCTCGCGCATGTCGGCGATGTCCTGGGCGGTGAAGCGCTCGTGCACCTCGCAGCGGCCCTGCCAGGCGATGATCTTCACGTCCGTCTGGGCGGCGACGTTGCGGGCCAGGAACTCGTCCGGGATCAGGATGACGCGGTCGACGCCCCATTCCTTCGCGGCCCATTCGACGACCTGCACGGCGTTGGCGCTGGTGCAGCAGACGTCCGTTTCGGCCTTCACGTCGGCGGTGGTGTTCACGTAGGTGACGACGGGAAGGCTCGGGTAGCGCTGCTTGATCAGCCGCACGTCCGCGCCGGTGATCGAGCTGGCCAGGCTGCAGCCGGCCCGCAGGTCGGGGATCAGGACCGTCTTGTCCGGGCACAGCACCTTGCTGGTCTCGGCCATGAAGTGCACGCCGGCCTGGACGATGATCTTCGCGTCCGAGCGGGCGGCCTCGCGCGCCAGGCCCAGGCTGTCGCCGACGTAGTCGCCGACGCCGTGGAAGATCTCCGGCGTCATGTAGTTGTGGGCCAGGATGACGGCGTTCTTCTCGCGCTTGAGACGGTTGATCTCGGCGATCAGCGGCGCGTGCAGCTGCCATTCCAGCGGCGTGACCCTGGACTTGACCTTGTCCCACAGCGGCGCCGTGGCGGCTTCCACCTCGGGGGTGAAGGTCAGGGGGGCGAACCCGTCGGCCATCTGGTTCCTCCTTATGCTCAAAGTGAGCATTTCAGGGGCCTGTAAAACGCCGGCAGCAGAGACCTCCACTCCGGCGTTGCGAGGCTTATGCTACATTTGAGCAAAACCCGCAAGCGAAAAATAGGCCGCTGACCGGCGGGGCGCAACGGGGATGGCGACATTGTCCGTCGGCGCACGGTTCCGCCGCCGCCCGCGCCATGGGCTCCCACATCCGGCCCCGATCACTATATTGGGAAGGCGGCCCGCGATGCGCGCATTGCGGGAGCGGCCCGATCACGCCGCCACGGAACCGCGGCGCACGCGACGTCTTGTCATGGACCTGAACGAGCTTAGTTAGTCAGCGCGAAAAGGAGACGAGGATGGCTGCGAAGATCGACACCGGGATCGCCGCCGAGGACCGGGCGGCCGTGGCCCAGGGGTTGTCCAAGGCCCTGGCGGACACCTACGCCCTCTATCTCAAGACCCACGGCTATCACTGGAACGTCCGCGGTCCGCACTTCTCTTCGCTGCACACGCTTTTCATGGACCAGTACACCGAGCAATGGGCGGCGCTGGACGTGCTGGCCGAGCGCATCCGCGCGCTGGGCGAGCTGGCGCCCCAGAGCGGCGCGGCCTTCGGCAACCTCACCTCGATCAAGGACGGCGACCCCGAAACGGACTGGGAGGGCATGCTGGCCGACCTGCTGGCCGGCCACGAGACGGTGATCGCCACCCTGCGGGACCTGCTCGAGACCGGCGAGAAGGCCGGCGACGACGTCACCGTCGATCTCGCGACCCAGCGGCTGAGCGCGCACGAGAAGCACGCCTGGATGCTGCGCGCGACCCTGGGCGGCAAGTAGGTCCGCTTGACCGGGGGACGCATCAGCACCGGGCGGGCCGTCGCCCTGACCGTCGCCCTGGCGGCCCTGCTGGCCGGCTGCGTGACCGACTACCGGCGCGCGGCCGGCTCGGGCCGCATCGCCGGCGTGGCGGCGGTGGCGCGCGGCTACTCGAAGATCTCCCTCGACCGGGTCACCGCCGACATGGACCCGGCCATGCTGGCCCTTGCCCGGCGACACGACCCCTACGGCCGTCACAAGGACCCGTGGGGACGCGTGGTCGGATGGACCAGCTACGACCTCAGCCAGTTGCCGACGCTGGGCGACTTCAACTTCACGTCGGCCGACGCCCGCCTGATCAACGCCCTGCGGCCTGAAAGCCTGTTCCCGCCGCCGCCGGCGTCGCCTTTCCGCTGGAAGCCGTCGGAGGAGGACCGCGTCCGCGCCGAGGAGTGCCTGACCCAGGCCATCTACTACGAGGCCGCCACCGAGCCGCTCGAGGGAATGGAGGCGGTGGCGCAGACGGTGCTCAACCGCGTGCGGCACCCGGGCTATCCGAAATCGGTCTGCGGCGTGGTCTACCAGGGGTCGCACCGGGTGACCGGCTGCCAGTTCAGCTTCACCTGCGACGGGTCGCTGGCCCGGGTTCCCCATCCCGTGCTGTGGGAGCGCTCGCGCCAGGTCGCGAAGCGGGCCCTGAGCGGCTACGTGCTGAAGTCCGTCGGCACGGCCACCCACTACCATGCTGACTACGTCGCGCCCTACTGGGCTCCGACTCTCTACAAGATCAATACCGTCGGGCGGCACATCTTCTACCGCTGGACCGGGCCGTCGGGCCTGCCGAGCGCCTTCACCGGCCGCTACGCCGGCGGCGAGACCAACCTGTCGCTGGCCATCCTCGAAGGCCTCGACGCCCGCACCCAGGGCGAGCAGCTGGTCGGCGAAACCATCACCGGCGAGCCGGTCACCCGCACCCTGACGCTGGCTGTCGACGGCGTGACCCGCACCTACACCGTGCAGGACCTGGCCGCCCTGCCGGCAGGGCAGGAGCCGCCCCGGATCGAGGGGGTGCTGGCCCCGACCCGCCGTCCGCCGACGGCGCAGGAGATCGCCGACATCAACGCCCGGCTGAAGGCGATCGAGGACCCCGACGCGCCGATCAGCACCGCGCCCAGCGCGGCGCCGGTCGACAGCGGCGACCTGCCGATCGCGCGGCGGCGGCCGGACTGAGGTCCCACGGGCGCGTCCAGGGACGCACGGCGACCGCTATCGGGAAACCCCGAACGCCTTCGCGTAGGTGATCGCCACCGGCGCATCGAGCGCGCCGGGCCTCAGCGCCAGGGCCATGAAGGAGGGACCCGTGAAGGGCCCCTTCACCGCCTGCGCGGCGTCCGCCGAGTAGCCCGCGCGCGGGTAGTAGGCCGGGTGGCCCAGCACCACGACCGCCTCGACGCCGGCGGCCCGCAGCAGGGCGTGACCGGTCTCCATCAGCCAGGTTCCGAGCCCGTCCTTCTGCCGGCCGGGCAGGACGGACAGCGGCGCGAGGGCGGCGAGGCGGGCGCCGGTGTCGGTCGCCAGCAGGCTGAACAGGATATGGCCGACGATCGCGCCGTCCGCCTCCGCCACCAGCTCGAGCAGCGCGTCGCCGTCGGCGCGCAGGGCGTCGACGAGGTCGGCCTCGTCGGACTTGCCGAACTCTGCGGTGAAGGCGGCCGTGACGACGGCGCGGATGGCGGCATGATCCTCCGGCGCGGCCGGCCGGATCACCACGCGCCGATCTTCTGCGCCTGGGACTCGCTGATCGGAGTCTTCTCGGCCTCGTGGTCCTTCTCGGCCAGGAAGCGGACGGCCTCCAGGGCGGCCATGCAGCCCATGCCGGCGGCGGTGACGGCCTGGCGGTAGACGTCGTCGGTGACGTCGCCGGCGGCGTAGACGCCCTCGATCGCCGTCGAAGCCGTGCCGGGCTTCACCTTCAGATAGCCGCTGGCATCCATCTCAAGCTGGCCGGCGAACAGCTGCGAGGCCGGGGCGTGGCCGATGGCGATGAACACGCCGTCCGCCTTCACCTCGCGCGTCTCGCCCGTCCTGACGTTCTTCAGCCGGGCGCCGGTGACCCCCAGCGGATCCCTGTCTCCGAGGATCTCGTCGATGGCGTGGTCCCAGATGACCTCGACCTTCGGATGGGCGAACAGCCGCTCCTGCAGGATCTTCTCGGCCCGGAACTCGTCGCGGCGGTGGACGACGGTGACCTTGCTGGCGAAGTTGGTCAGGAACAGCGCCTCCTCGACGGCGGTGTTGCCGCCGCCGACGACGATGACCTCCTTGCCGCGGTAGAAGAAGCCGTCGCAGGTGGCGCAGGCGCTGACGCCGAACCCCTGGAAGGTGTTCTCGCTCTCAAGTCCCAGCCACTTGGCCTGGGCGCCGGTGGCGATGATCAGGGTCTCCGCCAGCCACTCCTGGCCGCTGTCGCACCGGATGTGGAACGGCCGCTTCGACAGGTCGGCTTCCAGCACGATGTCATTGATGATCTCGGTGCCGACGTGTTCGGCCTGGGCCTTCATCTGGTCCATCAGCCAGGGGCCCTGGATGACATCGGCGAAGCCGGGATAGTTCTCGACGTCGGTGGTGATGGTCAGCTGGCCGCCGGGCTGGATGCCCTGGATCAGCACGGGCT
>CALKHU010000033.1 GCA_937991555.1 uncultured Caulobacter sp. | reverse complement strand
TGCACACCCTTGAGCGGCAGGCCGAGCAGCTGCAGGTGGCGGGCATCTGGCCCGGCGCCCCGACCGCCCCGGGGGATGCGCCCGCGCCGGACCTCAGCTGGATCCTGCGCAGGGTCCAGGAGCCGCGGCCCGTGGCCGGCGCGCCGCCGCCGCGGCCGTTCGTGCTGATGGTGCCGGGCGGCGTCGAGAACCGTCCGGAGAAGCGCTGGCCGCTGGACCGCTATTGCGAGCTGGCCCGGCGGCTGCGCGAACGCGGCTACGACATCGTCATCATCGGCGGTCCGCAGGACAGCGCCCTGGCCCGCACGATCCAGAAGGCCGCCGGCAACGCCCGCGACCTGACCGGGCGCACCGACTTCTCGCAGATCGCGGTCCTCGGGGCCCGGGCGGCCCTGGCCGTCGGCAACAATACCGGCCCGATGCACCTCATCGCCGCGGCCGGCGCGCCGACCATCGCCGTGGTGCCGGACGAGCCGGACGCCCTGCTCACCGCGCCGCGCGGCCACGTGGCGGTGCTTCAGGCGCCCAGCCTGGACCAGCTGGCGGTCGAGACCGTGGCCACGGCCGCCAACTCGCTCCTGCCGCTCTAGATCGTCGGTCCGGCGATCGACGAGGCGGCGGTCTGGTCGTTGATGTCCGACGACCGGCTGACCTTGATGTTGTTCTGGACGTCCTCGACGCCCGACACGCGTTCGGCGAGGTCCTCGGCCCGGCGCTTGGCCTGCCGGCTGTCGACGGAGCCGCTCAGCGTGACCTCGCCGCCCTCGACCGCCACCTCGATGTTGCTGGCGTCGAGCCAGGAGTCGTCGGTCAGCCGGTCGTTGATGTCCTCCCGGATGCGCTCGTCGGAGCGGCGATAGCCCTTGGGCCCCCGCCCGCGATGCTCGCCCGGCGTGTCGGCGCCGTCGGTGACCGCCTCGACGTAGTCGTTGTGCTGCATAAAGCTGCGGCGTTCGCCGGGGCGCCGGCCCCGACCGTAGTCGCCGCCGACGTCCCCGCCGTAGTAGCCGTCCCGGCGCTGGCGCCGGCCATAGGGTGCGTAGGGACCGTCGTCGTACGACCGGTCGCCGTAGCCTTCGCCCGCCTGGTTCCGCCGCGCGGCGCGGTCGTAACCCTGGTCCTCGGACCATTCCACGCCGTAGCCGCGCCCGTAGTCGTCCATCTCCCGTCCGCGGTAGGCCCGTCCAGGACCGCCCTGCAGGGACCCGCCTTCGCGGTAGCCGCCCTGCAGGATCGAATCGGCGTCGTAGGCGCCGCCGCGGTCCCACATCTCCGGACTGTAGCGCTCCTCGCCGAAGCCCCCGCGGGCCCCCGACGTCTCGCCCCAGCCGTAGCGCCCCCGCCAGCCCGCGTTGCGGTTGTCAGCCATGATGTCACTCCCTGTGCACGGTGTTCCGCCCGTCCCGTCGAACGGGCCTGGAGGTCGAACCGGCGCCGGCGCGCGAGGTTCCGGGCGCGCCACGCCGGCGGAGCCATGTCGCGGCCTTGTGATCTTTGCCGACTGTGGCCGCGCGGCGCTTGATCGCGGCCGGGGTCGCGGTCATATATCGGAGCGACGCGCGGAACGCCTCGGCGGCCGCGCCATTTTGCGTAAACAGCACTCGGAGCACCGCCTATTCGCCGTCCCAACAATACGCCGCCCGTGAAGGACGGGCCGCGAATGAACGAAGACATTCGCGTCCCCCGCGTTCTTCTGATTGATCAGAATGGCGAGAAGCAGGGTGAGATGCCCATCAGCGCCGCGCTCGAAGCGGCGGAAGAGGTCGGCCTCGACCTGGTGGAGATCGTCCCCAACGCCAACCCGCCCGTCTGCAAGATCCTGGACTACGGCAAGTTCAAGTTCCAGGAGCAGAAGAAGAAGAACGAGGCGCGCAAGCGGCAGAAGGTCGTCGAGCTCAAGGAAATCAAGCTCCGCCCGAACATCGACAAGCACGACTACGATGTGAAGGCCAAGGCCATGCACCGCTTCTTCGACGAAGGCGACAAGGTGAAGGTCACGCTCCGCTTCCGCGGTCGCGAAATGGCCCACCCCGAACTCGGCATGAAGCTGCTTCAGCAGGTCAAGGCCGATTTCGACGAGGTCGCCAAGGTCGAGTACGAGCCGCGCATGGAAGGCCGGCAGATGATCATGATCCTGGCCCCGCGCTAGGATCGGTCACGCCGACCGATCTCGGAACGCCCCGGACCGCAAGGCCGGGGCGTTTCCATGTCTGGCGGTGCGGGCGGCCCGCCCACGCCCCCTTGAAGATGGCCTCCCTCGTCCCCGATCATGGGACGGAGAAGCGGCCCGGCTCCGCAGGCTGGCCCAACCCCAAGGAGAAGCGATGCCCGGGACGATTGTGACGATTGCGACGGCGGTTCCCTGGGGAACGCTGATCGAGCAGGCGCCCAAGGCGATCGCAATGGCCACTGCCGCCTACGACAGGATTTCGGCCGGCCTGAAGGAGCGCTCGGCGCGGCAGAAGGCCGCCGGCGGCAGGAAGCCGACTCCGGCGGAGCGGATCGACGCTCTGGAAACGGACGTGTCGTTGCTGAGCTCGGAAGTGATGTCGCTCGGCGAACTCGCGAAGAGCACGTCAGAGCTGAACCAGGGCCTGCTGGCGCAGGTCGCCAGAAACAAGACGCTGCTGGCGGCCTCCCTGACGATGAACGCCGTCTGCCTCGCGGGCCTGCTGGTCATTGCGATCCGCGTCTTCTGACTGCCTTCGGAACGCGGGGTAGCGGGGAGGCGCGCGGCTTTCGGAAGCGGACGTCGCGTGTGTCCCGACTGTCCGGCGGATTTGCCAGCGACCGCGGACGGGCGTAGAGCCAGCCCCCTCATGCCTGCCGACGCGCCTCCCGCCGCGCCCGGCGCTCCCGCCGAGGGAGACCGTCGGGCGCTCTACGTCCTGCTCGCCGTGGTGTTCGTGAACATCGCGGGCTTCGGCGTGATCATTCCGTTGCTGCCGTTCTACGCCAAGTCGTTCGGCGCGCCGGACTGGCAGGTGTTCGTGCTGTTCGCCGCCTACTCGGTCGGCAACTTCTTCGCCGAGCCGATCTGGGGCCGGCTGTCGGACCGCATCGGGCGGCGGCCGGTGCTGATGATCACCATCTTCGGCAACGCCCTGACCTACGTCTTCCTGGCCTTCGCGCCGAACCTCTGGGTCGCCTGCCTGATCCGCCTGGTGGGCGGAGTCCTGACCGGCAACATCTCGACCATCCAGGGCTACATGGCCGACATCACTCCGCCGGACCGGCGCGCCGGCATGCTCGGCCTGATGGGCGCGGCCTTCTCGCTGGGCTTCATGACCGGCCCGTCGATCGGAGGCCTGCTGGCGCACACGGAAGACGGCACGGCCGGCTTCCGCGCGCCACTGCTGTTCGCGGCCTGCCTCGCGGTCCTCGCCGGGGTCGGGGTGACCCTGTTCGTGCGCGAGACCCGCCACGTCCACAAGGACGCCCCGCGACGCGGGCGGCTCGAGGGGCTCAGCGACGCCTTCGCCAATCCCGTCGTCTGGCGGGCCCTGAGCGTGACCCTGATCTCGATGGCCGGCTTCGCGGGCATGGAGGCGACCTTCGGCCTCTGGGGCGAGGCCCGCTTCGGCTGGGGCCCGAAGCAGATCGGCTTCTGCTTCCTGGCCATCGCCATCACGGCGGCGATCGCCCAGGGCCTGCTCGCGGGCCTGCTGGCGCGGCGAATCGGCGAGCCGGCGACCCTGATGGCGGGCCTGGCCCTGATCTGCATCGGTTTCGGCCTGCAGCCGCTGGTGCCGAACTGGCAGCTGGCGGTCGTCGGCATGATCACCGTCGCCCTCGGCCAGTCGCTGGCCTTCCCGAACCTCGGGGCGATCATCTCCAAGTCGGTGCATTCGGACCGCCAGGGCGAGATGATGGGCCTGAACACCGCCGCCGGGGCGCTGGCGCGGATCATAGGTCCGCTCAGCGCCGCGCCGATCTTCGCCGCCTTCGGCCCCAACGGACCTTTCGCGGTCGCCGCCGGCCTCTGCCTGCCGGCGCTGTTCATGGCCTGGCAGGTCAGCAAGGCGGTCCGGCGCAGCGCCTGACTTGAACTTCCCCCGGACGCGCGTCTAGGCTGCGCGGCGAGTTCGGGGGGAGTTCACATGCGTTCGGGAATCTGGGCCGCCGTCGCCGCGGCCGTCATCATCTGCGTCGGCGCCGTCGCGCCGGCGCTCGCCGCGCCGCCGCCGCTGTCGGCCTATGGCGCGCTGCCGGCGATCAACCACGTCAGCCTGTCGCCCGACGGGTCTCGCCTGGCCTTCGTCGGAGTCAGCGGCGAGGACCGCAGGCTCGTGCTGCAGACGCTCGAAGGCCAGGTCCTCGCGGGGCTGAACCTGGGCAAACTCGACGTCGCCGGCCTGACCTGGGCCGGCAACGACGACATCGTGGTCGTCACCAGCCAGACGCGGTCCCTGCCGGAGATCGGCCTGCCCAAGATGACCTTCTTCACGGCGCAGTCGTTCAGCGTCAGCAAGAAGCGGATCATCAACCTCTCCGGCCGCGTGCCCAACGCCTACGGCATGATCTTCGACATGCCTGTCGTGCGCATCCTCGACGGCAAGGCCTATGCCTACCTGCGTGTGCTGTCGAACGAAGGGACGCCGGCCTTCGTGCTGGCGCGGGTCTCGATCGCGGACGGCTCGGCGGCCATCGTCGACACCACCACGACCGATGGCGAGGGCTGGCTGGTCGACGCGGAAGGGCAGCCCGGCGCCCGGTCGCGCTACAACAGCGTGGGCGGAGGCTGGGGCGCTTCGCTCCGGCGCGGACGCAGCGGCTGGCCGGAGGTGTTCCAGATCAACGCCCTGCTCGATTCGCCGAGCCTCGTGTCGTTCAGCCCCGATGGCGGCAAGATCGTCATCGCCGTCGCCGGCGAGAAGGGGTCGGAGTTCATCGCGGTGGGTCCGGATGGCGCGCCGGCGGCGGCCCTGCCCGAGGGACAGGCCTACGACGGCGTCGTCGTCGACCCGGCCACATCGCGGCTGATCGGCGCGACCTACACCGACGACGCCTCGCGCACCGTAATGATCGATCCTGTCGCCAAGGCGGCGTGGGACAAGGTCACGCGGACTTTCAAGGGCCAGGTCGTCGAACTGGAATCCTGGACGGCGGACTGGACCAAGGTCGCGGTCCGGGTCGAGGGCCCCGGCAACCCCGGCGTCCACTATCTGGTCGATCTCGCCAACAAGCGGGCCGACATCATCGGCGACGACTACCCGGGGGTCCCGCCCGAGGCGGTCGCGGCGATGAAACCCTACCGCTACAAGGCGCGGGACGGTCTCGAGATCCCGGGCTACCTGACCCTGCCGGTGGGCCGCGATCCGAAGGGGCTGCCGCTGATCGTCCTGCCGCACGGGGGGCCGGCGGCGCGGGACGAACAGACCTTCGACTGGTGGGCCCAGGCCCTGGCGTCCCGGGGCTATGCGGTGCTGCAGCCCAACTTCAGGGGCTCGGCCCGGGTGACGGCCGGTCTCCAGGTGGCCGGCTACGGCGAATGGGGCCGCAAGATGCAGACCGACCTCTCCGACGGCGTCAGGGCGCTGGCGGCGGAAGGCGTGATCGATCCGAAGCGCGTCTGCATCGCCGGCGCCAGCTACGGCGGCTACGCCGCCCTCGCCGGTCCGACGCTGGATCCGGGCGTCTATCGCTGCGCGGTCGCCGTCGCCCCGGTCAGCGACCTGCCCCGCTTCCTCGACTGGCGCGCGGACCGGTCGGGCGAGAAGTCGGAGGCGGTGCGGTACTGGACGCGCTTCTGGGGCGCCAGCAACGGCGCCGACCCCGTGCTGGCGCAGATCTCTCCGGCGCGGCAGGCGGCGAAGGCCGACGCCCCGATCCTCCTGATCCACGGCAAGGACGACACCACCGTGCCCTACCAGCAATCCGTGCTGATGGCCGACGCCCTGAAGGCCGCGGGCAAGCCGGTCGACCTGGTCACGCTCGCCGGGGAGGACCACTACCTCTCGGGACCGGCGACGCGCCAGCAGATGCTGGAAGCCCTGGTCGCCTTCCTGCTCAGACATAACCCGCCGGAGTAGACCGCCAGGGACGGGCGGTGCGGGCGGGGCTTGTCGCCGCCCGCGTTTGCGGGTCTCCTCCCGCATGACCGCGATTTAACGCGCGGGGGCCTTGCCGACTCCGATCCGTTAGCGCTTACTGAAAATATGAAGTTCATCGACATCCCTCCCGGCGGCGGCTTCGGCTCCCGCCTGCGCAGACTGGTCGAGCGGCTCGATCGCGACGTCACCGCCCTCTATCGCGAGGCGGGGCTCGGCTTCGAGCCGCGCTGGTACGCCGTGTTCACGGCGCTGCTGGTCGATGGTCCCGCGACGGTGGGCGAACTGGCCCAGCGGCTCGGCGTCACCCACGCCGCCGTCAGCCAGGTGCGCTCGGCGCTCCTCGCCGAAGGCCTGATCGAGAGCCGCGCCGACGCATCGGACGGCCGTCGCCACGTGCTGGCGGTCAGCGCCAGGGGCGCGGCGATGGCGGTCCAGCTCAAGCCGCTCTGGGATGCGATCAACAACGCCACCGCCGCCATCCTGGCGGAAGAAGCCCCGACCCTCGTCGAAGGCCTGGACGCGCTTTCGGCCGCCCTCGACCGCGACGCGCTGCGCGACCGCGTGGCGCTGGCCCTGGAGATGAAGACCCCCGCATGACCCTGCACAGGCTGCCCGCAGCCGCCCTCGGCCTGCTTCTGCTGGCCGGGAGCGCGGCGCCGACTCTCGCCCAGATCGCCCCCGCCCCGGCCGTCGAGGCCGCGACCTCGGGCCGGATCACCGCCGCCGACCGAACCCGCGCCCTCGCCGAGATCCGTCGGCTGGTGGCCGAGCGCTACGTCTTCCCGGAGCGGCGCGAGGCGATCATCGACCGTCTGACCCGCGCCGAGCGGTCCGGGCGCTACGCCCGCGACCGCGCCGAGGACTTCGTCCGCGCCGTCACCGAGGACCTGTCGGCCGCCAGCCACGACGGCCACATGTACCTGCTCTACGACCCGGCCCAGTACGCCGTCCGCTCTGCGCCCCCGCAGGCCGGCGGCGCCGCGGGCGGGGACGAGGACGCCTACTTCACCGCCATGGCCCTGCGCGACAATCACGGCCTGACCGAGATGCGCATCCTGCCGGGCAATGTGCGCTATCTGAAGATCAGCCTGTTCCTGTGGGTCAACGACGCCTCGGGCCAGGCCTACGACGACGCGATGCGCTTCCTGCGCGGCGGCGACGCCGTGATCATCGACCTGCGAGGCAACGGCGGCGGCAACGCCATGGCGGTCAACTACCTGACCAGCCACTTCATGGCGGCGGACCGGCTGCTGCAGACCTTCTACCTGGCCGGGGAGCCGCCGGCCCAGTCGCGGACGCTGAGCCACCTGCCCGCCGGCCGCCTGACCGGCAAGCCGCTCTACGTGCTGACGGACCAGGGCGTCGGCTCGGCGGCCGAGGAGTTCGCCTCGCATGTGAAGCTGTTCAGGCTGGGCGAACTGGTCGGCGCGACCACCGCTGGCGCGGCCAATAACAACGACCTGCTGCCGATCGCGCCGGGCTTCGTGTTCAGCATCTCGACCGGGCGCCCGGTCCATTCGGTCAGCGGCGGAAACTGGGAAGGCGTCGGCGTCGCTCCGGACCTCGACGTCGCGCCCCGGACCGCGCTGGACGTCGCCCTCGCCCGTGCGCTGCGCAGGCTGGCGGACGCCGGCGGCCCCGACTCCAGCAAGCACCGCTGGGCGCTGGCGGAGGCAGAGGCCCGGGTGAAGCCGCCGGCCGTCCCGGCCGAGCGGCAGCAGGCCCTCGCCGGCCGCTACGGCCCCGCGACGGTGGCCTGGCGCGACGGCGCCCTGTGGCTGTCCCGTCCGGACCGCCCTGAGCGCCGGCTCGCGCCGCTGGACGAGGCCGGCCTCTACAGCCTGGAGGGCGTGACCAGCGCCCGCGTGCGTTTCACGGCCGAAGGGCTCGAGATCCTCTCCGAGCGCGGCTCGGCCCAGGCCTTCCGGCGCGACTGACCTTGCCTAAGGCGTGGCTATGCCGTATTAGCCCCGCCTTTCCCGAACCGCCGGGCCAAATGGCATGCCTTGGCGGTTCTTATGCATCTCTACAGAGGACAGGGCTCCGGCCCTGAGCAAAATGCCGAAACTGAAGACCAAATCGGGCGCCAAGAAGCGCTTCAAGATGACGGCGACCGGCAAGCTGAAGGCCGGCGTGGCCGGCAAGCGCCACCGCCTCATCAGCCACAACGGCAAGTACATTCGCCAACAGCGCGGCACGAAGGTGATGAGCGAGGCTGACGCCAAGACCATCAAGTCCTACCTGCCCTACGGCCTTTAAGAGGAGCGCTGAGATATGGCTCGCGTGAAACGGGGCGTCGTCGCCCACGCCAAGCACAAGAAGGTTCTGGAGCAGGCCAAGGGCTTCTACGGCCGCCGCAAGAACACCATCCGGACCGCCAAGGCCGCCGTCGACAAGGCCGGCCAGTACGCCTACCGCGACCGCAAGGTCCGCAAGCGCAACTTCCGCAGCCTGTGGATCCAGCGCATCAATGCGGCGGCCCGTCTGGAAGGCTTCACCTACTCGCAGTTCATCCACGGCCTCGACAAGTCGGGCATCGAGATCGACCGCAAGGTCCTCGCCGACATCGCCGGCCAGGACGCCGCCGCGTTCAAGGCCATCGCCGACAAGGTTCGCGCCGCGCTGGCTTGATGGTTCTTGGGAGCTCGCTCCCTCTGACGATCTGGAAAGCCCTCCGGTGCGAGCCGGGGGGCTTTTCGTTTTTCCCCTCTCCTTCTCCCCTTGCGGGAGAAGGTGGCCCGAAGGGCCGGATGAGGGGTTGAGTACAGCGAGACCCCTCATCCGGCCTGCTTCGCAGACCACCCTCTCCCGCAGGGGGAGAGGGTTTCCGATGAAGCCAAAACCACCTAGATCACACCCCGTCATGACCGACCTTTCCCAACTCGAAGCCGACCTGTCGGCCCAGATCGCCGCCGCCGCCGACGTCGCCGCGCTGGAGGCGATCCGCGTCGCCGCGCTCGGCAAGTCCGGCTCCATCTCCGGCCTGCTCAAGACCCTGGGTTCGATGAGCCCGGACGAGCGCAAGGCGGCCGGCCCGGCCATCAACGGCCTGCGCGACCGGGTGCAGACGGCCATCGCCGCCCGCAAGGAAGCGCTGGAGGCCGCCGAGCTCGACGCCCGCCTGGCCGCCGAGCGCCTCGACCTGACCCTGCCCGCCCCGGCCCGCCGCAAGGGCTCGGTGCATCCGACCATGCAGGTCATGGACGAGATGATCGCCATCTTCGCCGAGATGGGCTTCGCCGTCGCCGAAGGGCCGGACATCGAGACCGACTTCAACAACTTCACCGCCCTGAACTTCCCCGAGAAGCATCCGGCGCGGGAGATGCACGACACCTTCTTCTTCCACCCGGGACCGGACGGCGAACGCAAGCTGCTCCGCACCCACACCAGCCCGGTGCAGGTGCGGGCGATGAAGAAGTCCAACACGCCGCCGCCGGCGCCGTGGATCGCCACCGGCACTGAGCCGCCGATCCGCATCGTCGTGCCTGGCCGCACCTATCGCTGCGACAGCGACGCGACCCACACGCCGGTGTTCCACCAGATGGAAGGCCTGGTCATCGACAAGGGCATCCACATGGGCCACCTGAAGTGGACCCTGGAGACCTTCGTCGCCCGCTTCTTCGAGGTCGACAGCGTGGTCAGCCGCTTCCGGCCGCACCACTTCCCGTTCACCGAACCCAGCGCCGAGATGGACATCGGCTGCGACCGTTCGGGCGGCGAAATCCGCATCGGCATGGGCAGCGACTGGCTGGAGATCCTCGGCTGCGGGATGGTCCATCCCAACGTGCTGCGCCACTGCGGCATCGACCCGGACGTCTACCAGGGCTTCGCCTTCGGCCTCGGCATCGACCGCCTGGCGATGCTGAAGTACGGCATGCCGGACCTGCGCGACATGTTCGAGGCCGACACCCGGTGGCTCGGCCA
>CALKHU010000032.1 GCA_937991555.1 uncultured Caulobacter sp. | reverse complement strand
GCGCCAACATGTGACGAAGCCGTTCCTCGGTGATCGCGGTCGCGACCGGACGGCTTCGCCGGAGGCCCTCGCCGCGGTCGAGACCGCCGTCGTCGCGGCCGAGGAGGCCGAGGCTTCCGACGACCGCTTCCCGATCCAGCAGGTGCTGACCAGCGACCTGCCGGCCGACGAGGTCTGGGTCGAGCTGCCGCCGATCGAGGCGGCGCCGGCCAAGAAGCCGCGCCGCGCCCGCAAGCCGAAAGCCGGCAAGGACGAGGCCGCCGACGCCGAAGCGGCGGTCGAGGCGGTCGAGGCGGTCGCCGACACCTCGCCCGCGGCCGCCGAGGCGACGCCGGAACCCGAGCCCGTCGCGGTCGAGGCCGCGCCCGAGCCGGCGCCGGCCCCGGCGGAACCCGATCCGGCCGAAATCACCGCCCCGCCCGAAAAACCCAAGCGCGGCTGGTGGCGCCGGGGCTGATCGGCGACTACTCTCCAGAGGGTGCGCGGGGGCGCGAACCGGAGTCTCGTAGAGGCATGACCTCAAGCCGGACCTTGATGCGAGCGGCCCGCGGCCTGATCGGCGGCGCGGCCCTCGCCGCCATGACGCTCACGCCGCTGACGCAGGCGCTCGCGCAGCAGCGGGCGCCGACCCTGCTGCGCGACACCGAGATCGAGGAGATCCTGCACCGCCAGGCCGACCCGATCATCGCCGCCGCCGGACTGAACCCCAAGGACGTCCGCATCCTGCTGGTCGGCGACAACACGCTGAATGCCTTCGCGACCCAGGGACAGCAGATGGGCTTCAACACCGGCCTCATCCTCGAGGCCGGGACGCCCAACGAGCTGAAGGGCGTCATCGCCCATGAAACCGGCCATATCGCCGGCGGGCACCCGATCCGGTCGGGCGAGCTGACCCGGGCCGGCCTGCGGCCGATGCTGCTGACCATGGGCCTGGGCCTGTTGGCGATGGTGGCGGGCGCGCCGGACGCGGGCGCGATGATGGTGGCCAGCTCCGGCCAGATGGGGATGCTGGGCGCGCTGGGCTACAGCCGCGAGCAGGAGGGCCGCGCCGACCAGGCGGCGGTCGGCTTCCTCGAGCGGACCGGCCAGTCGGGCAAGGGGCTCGTCGAGTTCTTCGACAAGTTCCGGTACCAGGAAGTGTTCGCCGAGTCGCGGCGGTTCCCCTACTTCCGCAGCCACCCGCTGTCGTCCGAACGGATCGAGCTGCTGCGCTCGCGCGTGGCCAGCCAGTCCCACTTCGACGCCGTCGACACGCCGCAGGACATCGCCGAGTTCGAGATCATGAAGGCCAAGATCGACGGCTTCATGAACCCGGCCGCCTCCCTGATCCGCTACAAGGAAAGCGACACCAGCTTCCCGGCGCGGTACGCGCGGTCGATCGCCTACTTCCAGTCCAAGGAGCCCGACCGGGCCCTGCGGCTGCTCGACGCCCTGCTCGCCGAGCATCCGGACAATCCGTACCTGTGGGAGCTGAAGGGCCAGATCCTGTTCGAGTACGGCCGCATCGCCGAGGCCGAGGCGCCGCAGCGCCGGTCGGTCGAGCTGAAGCCCGACGCCACCCTGCTGCGCATCAACCTGGGCCAGACGCTGGTCAACCTCGACGATCCGAAGAAGCGCGACGAAGGCATCGCCGAGCTCAAGCGCGTGACCGTGCTGGAGCCCGACAACCCCGAAGCCTGGCGGCTGCTGGCGGTGGCCTACGACCGCCGCGGCGACGAGGGCCTGGCCCGGCTGGCCACGGCCGAGCGGTTCTACGCCTACGGCGCCCTCGACCAGTCCCGCGCCTTCGCCATCCGCGCCCGCCAGCTGCTCGACCGCAGCAGCACCGACTGGGTGCGCGCCACCGACATCGTCATGGCCTCCAATCCGAGCGACCAGGACATCCGCGCCCTGGCCCGCGAAGGCGGCGGCTGACGCCCGAAGAGAGTCGATCCCCATGCGCATGTTCATCATCGGCGCCGCGGCCCTGGCGCTCGCCGGCTGCGGCCAGCCCAAGGTCGAGCCGGAGTTCGGCGCCAAGGTCCGCGCCTATCTGCTCGAGCATCCCGAGCTGCTGGTCGAGATGTCGCAACGGCTGGAGGCCAAGCAGAGCGCCGAGCGCGCCGAGAAAGCCAAGGCCTCGATCGGCAAGAGCAAGGGCCGGCTCGAACGGGACCGTCGCGACCGGGTGCTGAATCCGAACGGCGACATCACCCTGGTGCAGTTCTTCGACTACAACTGCGGCTACTGCAAGGTGATCGCCCCCGAGGTGATCGAGATCGCCCGCACCCAGCCCAACGTGCGCGTGGTGATGAAGGACATGGTCATCTTCGGCGAGGCCAGCGAGTACGCCGCCGCCGGCGCCTCGCTGGCGAAGACGACCGAGCAGTACGTGGCGATCCACAACGCCTTCATGCGCGCCAAGCCGCTGACCGACGCCCAGGTCGACCGCATCCTGCGCGACAATGGCCTCAACCCCGCCGACGCCCGCCGGGTCCAGGCCGACCCGGCCCGGAAGGTCTATCTGCGCGACGTGCAGATGCTGGCCAGCGAACTGGGCATCGACGGCACCCCGGCCTTCGTCGTCGGCGAGACGGTCGTGCACGGCGCCGATCCGAACGGACTGAAAGCCGCGATCGCGGCCGAGAAGCGCAAGCGCACCACCTGACGGCGACTTTCAGGAGGCCAGGGCGCGCGCCGGAGCGGCCGCCGGCCGGTTCCCTGTTGTCATGGCCCATGCGGGCGTCATTATGCCTCTGACTTTCCCACGGCTCCAACTGGAACGGCGACGATGATGAGGCTGCTGACCAAGGCCAAGGCGCTGGCGAAACGGCTTCGCAAAAGCTTCGCCAAGCCCGAGGTCCGGGCGTCGAAGGGTTTCATGGAGGCTGTCGGACGGCTGCGGCCTGGCGACGTCGCCATCGACTGCGGGGCCAATGTCGGCGTCTACACCGAAATCCTCGCGCGCACCGGTGCGCAGGTTCATGCCTTCGAGCCTGATCCGGCCTGTTTCGAGGTGCTGACCCGGAAACTGGGCGGCATGCCGAACGTCACCCTGCACCAGAAGGCTGTGTCGACGACGGACGGCGTCGCGAAGCTCTTCATGAAGCCCGAACGCGATCCGGCGACCGTCGACAAGTCACACGCCAATTCGCTGCTGGCGACCAAGACCAACATCGACACCAGCCACTACGTCAACGTGGACACGGTCGACTTCGCGTCATTCGTGAAGGGCCTTGGGCCGGTCAAGCTGATGAAGATGGACATCGAAGGCTTCGAGATCGAGGTCATCAACCACCTCATCGACAAGGACGTGATAGGCAGCATCGGCCTGTCCTTTGTCGAGCTTCATGACCGCAAGACGCCTTCACTGGTCGAGCCCACTGCGCGGTTGCGTTCGCGCCTGGAGTCGATCGGCGCGCCGGTCGATCTGACCTGGCACTGAGCCGCGCGCGGCCGACGCCCTAGATCAGCCCCGCCAGCGGCGACGACGGGTCGGCGTACATCCGGCGGGCCATGCGGCCGGCGAGGTAGGCTTCCCGTCCGGCGATGACGGCGTGCTTCATGGCGACGGCCATGCGGATCGGATCCTTCGCCTCGGCGATGGCGGTGTTCATCAGGATGCCGTCGCAGCCCAGTTCCATGCCGATGGTCGCGTCAGACGCCGTGCCGACGCCGGCGTCGACGAGCACCGGCACCTTCGCCTGCTCGACGATGAGCCGCAGGTTGACCTTGTTCTGGATGCCCAGGCCCGACCCGATCGGCGCGCCGAGCGGCATGATGGCGGCGGCGCCGGCCTCCTCCAGCTTGCGCGCGTAGACGATGTCGTCCGTGCAGTAGACCATCACATCGAAGCCGTCGGCGACGAGCAGCTTCAGGGCGCGGAGGGTCTCCTCCATGTCCGGATAGAGGGTCCTGGGGTCGCTGAGGACCTCCAGCTTGACCAGCGACCAGCCGCCGGCCTCGCGGGCCAGGCGCAGGGTGCGGACCGCCTCCTCGCCCGTGAAGCAGCCGGCGGTGTTGGGCAGGTAGGTGAAGCGGTCGGGCTTCACATAGTCCATCAGCAGCGGCTGGTTCGGGTCGGAGATGTTCACCCGGCGGACGGCCACCGTGACGATCTCGGCCCCCGCCGCCTCGGCGGCGGCGGCGTTGGTGGCGTAGTCCCTGTACTTCCCCGTGCCGACGATCAGGCGCGAGCGGAAGGTGCGGCCGGCGACGGTCCAGGTGTCGGCGGCGGGGGCGGTCGTGGGGGCGTTCATGGGTTGGGTTTACGCCGCATCGGGCGGGCTTGGAAGGCTGGCAACTAGTCGAATCGAAGGGTGCCCGACCAAGGCTCCTTGCCCCCAATCGACACGTCATACCCCTTCAAGCCGGTCAGGCACTTTCGAGGCGGCACTGAGTAAACGCCGAGCGACGGGGGTAGCCCGTCCTTTGATGAGTCTATTGGCGCGATATCGCTGACGACAAGCTGTCCCGTCGTTTGGGACAAGTTGCATACCGCGATCGTCACCAGCCCCCCGCCTTCGGGCTTGGCCTCAATGTAGGAGTCGGTGATCTCGAACGCGAGTTCAATGCCGGGCTTGATCAGTGTCGGCGCCTTTTCGCCAGCCACGGCGGCGCCGGCGAAGCCGAGCGACAGGGCAATAACAAGATTAGTAAGGCGCATCGAAATCTCCGCAATCACCCGTCCCGGTAGCACGACATCCTTGCGCGTCAACGCCGCACGCGTCTGCACGGGATCTGCACAACAGGCGTTTGCGGCCTGCACCCCTCCCCCGTTGACCCTGCGAGCCACGGGCGGATGATGCTCGTCATGCAACGCTCGATCCTGATCGTCGACGACGACCCGCACATCCGCCAGCTGCTGGCGTTCGCCCTGGCCAAGGCCGGGCTGGCCACGCGCGAGGCCGAGGACGGCGAGGCGGCGCTGGCGGCGGTGGCGCAGCAGAAGCCGGACCTGGTGGTGCTGGACATCAACATGCCGCGGCTGGACGGGCTGGAGGTCTGCCGCCGGATCCGGGCCCAAGGCGACCTGCCGATCCTGTTCCTCAGCTCGCGCGACGACGAGATCGACCGCGTGCTGGGCATCGAGCTGGGCGCCGACGACTATGTCGTGAAGCCGTTCAGCCCGCGCGAGGTGACCGCCCGCGTCCAGGCCATCCTGCGCCGCGCCGGCGGCAAGACGGCGGCCGACGCGGAGGCGCCCGCCGCGCCGATCGTGCGCGGGCGGCTGACGCTGAACCTCGACGGCTGGACGGCCCAGTGGGACGACCGCGAGGCGGCGCTGACCGTGACCGAGTTCAGCATCCTGAAGACCCTCGCCTCGGCGCCCGCCAAGGTCTTCACCCGCGACGCCATCATCGACCGGCTGCACGGCCCGGGCTTCGCCATCACCGACCGCACCATCGACAGCCACGTGCGCAACCTGCGCGGCAAGTTCGCCGGGCTGGGCGGCCACGACGTGATCGAGACCCGGGCGGGGGTCGGCTACCGGCTCGGCGCCTGCACCGGCGCGGCGGCGTGATCAGGCGGATCAAGGATCTGATCCGCAGCGTCTGGCCGCCGATGCGTCTGCGGACCATCCTGCTCGTGGTGCTGCTGGTGGTGGCGGCCATGCCGATCGCCGGCATGGTGCTGCTGCGGGTCTATGAGAACACCCTGGTGCGGCAGACGGAGGTCGAGCTCGTCAGCCAGGGGGCCGCGCTCTCCGCCGCCGCGTCCGCGCTGTGGCCGGGGGCGCGGCCGCCGCCCCGGGCGCCGGACAAGACCGCGCCGGGCTACTACCGGCCCGAGAGCACCGAAATCGACCTCAGCGCCTCGCCCGTGCTGCCGTCCCGGCCACGGGCGAGCGTCACCTCGGCGCCGGCCGATCCGGCGGCGCTGGCCGCGCTGCCGGCGCTGCAGCCGATCATCGACGGGACGACCCGGACGACCCTGGCCTCGGTCGTGGTCACGGACCGCAACGGCCGGGTCGTGCTTGGTCTCGGCGAGGGGCGCAGCCTGGCCGCGCTGCCCGAGGTGCGGACCGCGCTGGGCGGACGGCCCAAGACGGTGATGCGGCGGCTGTCGGACTATCGCAAACGCTACGACTTCGAGTGGCTGAGCCGGGCGTCCGGCATCCGCCTGCACCACGCCCGGCCGATCGTCGTCAACGGCCGGGTCGAGGGGGTGCTGCTGCTGTCGCGCTCGCCGCGGGCGCTGTTCCGCGGCCTCTACGAGGACCGTGGCAAGTTCCTGCTCGGGCTGGCCGGGATCGTCGGCATCCTGGTGGTGTTGTCCGGGCTGGTCTCGCGCGGCATCACCCGGCCGATCGAGCGGCTGAGCCGGGCCTCGCGCGACCTCGCCGAGGGGCGCGGCGAGCCGCCCGACATCCCGCGCACGGCGGCGGTCGAGATCCGACAGCTCTACGCCGACTTCGCGGGGATGGCCGAGACCATCGACCGGCGGTCCCGCTACCTGCGCGACTTCGCCGCCGCCGTCAGCCACGAGTTCAAGACGCCGCTGGCCGGGATCGGCGGCGCCGTCGAGCTGCTGCAGGACCACGGCGAGACCATGAGCCGCGAGGACCGCGAACGGTTCCTCGCCAACATCGCCGCCGACAATGACCGGCTCAACCAGCTGGTCACGCGGCTGCTCGACCTGGCGCGGGCCGACATGGCGCGACCCGAGGCGGGCGTGGCGGTCGACGTCGCGCCCTCGGCCCGGCGCGTCGCCGACGCCCAGGCCGGGCGGGGGATGGCGGTGACGCTGGACCTGCCCGAGCCGCTGCCGCCGGTGGCGGCGCCCGAGGCGACGCTGGAGACGGTGCTGACCGTGCTGGTCGAGAATAGCCGGCAGGCCGGCGCGACGGCGGTGACGATCGCAGGCGCGGTCCGGGAGGGGCGCGTCGTGCTGGCCGTGACCGACAACGGCCCGGGCGTCGCCGAACATGACCGGGAGCGGCTGTTCGAGCCGTTCTTCACCAGCCGCCGGGCCGAAGGCGGCACCGGCCTGGGCCTGGCCATCGCCCGCTCCCTGCTGGCCGCCAGCCAGGCCGACATCCGCTGCGAGACGGCGGCGGCGGGCGCGCGCTTCGTGGTGACGCTGCCGGCGGCTGAGACGGGCTGAGGCCTTGCGTGCTTCGACACGCGCCTGCGGCGCTGCTCAGCATGACGTGAGTGAGTAGCCTTCTGACAACGTCATCCTGAGCAGGCCCAAAGGGCCGTGTCGAAGGACGCACGGCTGCACCGCTTCTCCACATCGCGCGGATCATCGCTTGAGCCGGCGCCGGCAAGCTCCTGGAAAACCGGGAGGACCGTCATGCCGCAGCAACCCGAGGGCTACGCAGTCATCGTCCAGCCCAGCCGTGACGGCTGGCAATGGGCCATCACCGACCTCGACGCGAACATCGCCGCCAGCGGGCTCGCGCCCGACAGCGACAGCGCCTGGCGGCGCGGGATGTTCGCGGCCGGGGCGATCGACGGGCTGCGCCGGGCCGCGCGCCGAGGCTTCTGATCAGTCGGCGGTCAGGGCGCTGACGGTGACGGCGCCGGTTTCGACCTTGATGCCGAGGAAGGTCATGCCGCCCTCGAAGCTGATCTCGTCCTCGGCGACGTCGGGGCTGCGCTTCAGCAGCGAAGCGTCGGAGTGGGTCAGGCGGAGCAGCATCGCCTGGCGGGCGACGCCGCGGTCGTCGGCGGCGGCGATGGCGGCGCGAAGCTCGCTCACGGCGTCGCGTTTCCGGACGGCCGGCTGATAGCGGGACTGGGACATGGTCTGGCGCCTTTCTCCCCCGAAGCCCCGCGACGCGGGGCGGAAGTCGGGCAGGACGGCGGTCTGGCGAGTCGCCGGCAGGGCTCGTTCGGAGCGTTCCTGCTTCTAGCACGGCCCGTGGCCGGGCGGGGCGACAATCTGCCGGCCGCGGACCGCCTCAACCGCCGCCGATGAAGGTGACGATCTCGAAGCGGTCGTTCTCGAGCACGGGGGTCGCCGCGTGCAGACTGCGGGGCACGATCTCGAGGTTCCGCTCGACCGCCACCTTGCGGGTCTCCAGCCCCAGGACCGCGATCAGGTCGGCCACGGTGGGGGCGTTCTCGACGACCCGCTGCTCGCCGTTGACATAGATGCGCATGGCCTGAGCTTGTGACCCTCGCCATCCGAAGATACAAGGGCCGCCGCAACGACGGCGGGGCCTCATGGGCAAACCCATCCATGTGCTGAGCGGGCCGAACCTCAATCTGCTGGGGACCCGCGAGCCGGAGATCTACGGATACGACACCCTGGCGGACGTCCAGGCCCGGTGCGAAGCCCGCGCCGCCGCTCTGGGCCACGCCATCGTGTTCCGGCAGAGCAACCACGAAGGCCAGCTCATCGACTGGGTGCAGGAGGCGCGGACCGAGGCGTCGGCCCTGATCATCAACCCGGCGGGCTATGGTCACACTTCCGTGGCGCTGCTCGACGCGCTGAAGACTCTCGCTATACCCATCGTCGAATGTCACCTGTCGAACCCGGCGGCGCGGGAGTCGTTCCGCCGGGAGACGTTTGTTTCACTGGCCGCCACCGGAGTCGTCTCGGGCTTCGGGGCCGCAAGCTACGAACTGGCGGTGGAAGCCGCCGCCGGCCTGATCGGCGCCCAGCGCGCCTCGGCCTGACCCGAAGAACCCAAGGTAACGCTGCATGACCACGCCCAAGGCCGCTCCCGATTCCGTGGACGCCCAGCCCATCGACACCAAGGTGGTGCGCAAACTGGCCGATATCCTGAAGGACACCGGCCTGACCGAGATCGAGGTCGAGTCCGGCGGGCTGAAGATCCGCGTGGCCCGCGAGCTGACCGTGGCCGCCGGCGCCGTCGTCCAGGCCCCCGTGCAGGTCGCCGCCCCGGCCGCGCCCGCCGCCCCGGCGCCC
>CALKHU010000031.1 GCA_937991555.1 uncultured Caulobacter sp. | reverse complement strand
TTGCCGAGCGGAGCGACGATGTCGATGATCCGGCCCGAGCGGTCCTTCAGGGTCGGGTCCTCGATCTCCATCTTCAGCCGCTCTTCCGGATAGAGCGGGGTCAGGTTGTCGAAGTGGACCTTGTGACGGACGTTCTCGGGCGCCTCGAAGTTGATCTGCTCGACGCTGACCAGGGCGAAGTAGCGTTCACCCTCGCGCGGCGCACGGATGGCGCCGACCACGCTGTCGCCGGTGCGCAGGCCGAACTTCCGGATCTGGGACGGCGAGACGTAGATGTCGTCCGGCCCCGGCAGGTAGTTGGCTTCCGGGCTGCGCAGGAAGCCGAAGCCGTCGGGAAGGACCTCCATGGTGCCCGACCCGGAGATCTCGACGCCTTCCTCGGCGACGGTCTTCAGGATGGCGAACATCATGTCCTGCTTGCGCATCGAGTTGGCGTTCTCGATCTCGAGCTTCTCGGCGAGCGCGAGCAGGTCGGCGGGGGAGGTTTCCTTCAGTTCCTGAAGCGACATGCGCGTCAGGCCGAGCTCGGCGACGACGGCGGCGACTTCGGAATCATCGGACTCGGCGCCGGTCTCGCCGGCATCCTCGACTACAGCCTCCACGATGGCTTCTTCAGCGGCGGGGCTTTCGGTTTCGGGCGTGTTTTCTTCAGACATGGACAGACTCTGGGCGTGAGGGCCTTCCGGCCCTTTTCGGTTCTGCGCCGGCCGGGACCCTGAGCGGTTCCGGGGCGGCGAATGGACAGCGTCACGTGACGCGGGAATGACGTTCGGGGAGCCGGACCATGAGCGCGCCGCCGACGGGCGCGGATCCGGCGAAAGGAGAAGGCGCAGGGCGAACCCTGCGTCGAGGGCGAGGGAAACCACGATGGCCCCTCGCCGTCAAGAAAAGCGTTGCCCGGGCCGGGCGGGCCGCGTCAGCGCGACAGGAACTCCGTCGTCACCGACAGCACGATGATGATGGCGAGCACGAAGGGGATTTCGTTGGTCATCCGCCAGAACTTCTCGGACCGCGCATTCGTCCCCGCCTCGAACTTGCGGCGTGCGCCGGCGAGGAATCCGTGCCAGCCGCTGAGTACGAAGACGCTGACCAGCTTCACGATCATCCAGGGCTGGGCGAGAAAGTCCCAGCCGCGGTTCACGCCGTCGGCGGCGATCAGGCAGAGACCGAACAGCCAGGTCGCGATCATCGCCGGATTGATGATGATGCGCAGCAGCTTGCGCTCCATCTCCTGGAAGGTCAGGTCCAGCTCCGAACCGCGCGCGGCCCGCATGTGATAGACGTAGAGCCGCGGCAGATAGAGCATCCCCGCCATCCAGGCGATCACCGCGAGGATGTGCAGGCCCCGCAGCAGGTCGTAGTTCTGGGCGAACCAGCTCATGCAGCCCTCTCACGGCACGGACATTGACCGTGGCTGGTGTCGCACCGTGCGCCGGCGGGCGCAACGCCCTCGCGCCCGAGCGCATCGGCGGCCACCTCCGCCAGGCCTTCGATGAAGGCGAGATCCGTGCCGATCGCCGGCGCCCGCAGATAGAAGGGAAGGCCGAGCCGCCGGGCCAGTTCCGCGTACTCGTGGTCCAGCTCGACCAGAGTCTCGACATGCTCCGACACAAAGGCAATCGGCGTCACCAGCACGCCACGCCCGTCGGCGCCGGCCGCCTCGATGGCCTCTTCCGTTGACGGGCCGATCCACTTCAGCGGTCCGACCCGGCTCTGGTAGCAGACGCGCCAGTCCCAGTCCGGCGCCCAGTCCGGGCCCAGCTGTTCGACGACGGCGCGCGCGGTCCGCTCGACCTGCGCCTGGTAGGGGTCGCCGCCCGCGATAACCTTTTCCGGCAGGCCGTGGGCGGAGAACAGCAGCCGGAGCGGCCCCGGCGCTCCCATCGCCTTGTGGGTGCGGACGATCGCCCGGGCGTGGGCTTCGACCAGTCCCGGCTCGGCCGGATAGCAGCACACGGCGCGCACACGGCCCGGACCCCTGTAGGTCTTCGTCCAGGCCTTGAGCGAGGACTCCGTCGTCGTGGTCGAGAACTGCGGATACAGCGGCAACAGCACGATCTCGTCCGGCCCGAAGGCGGCGACGGCCCGCGCCGTCTCGTCGGTCAGCGGCTTCCAGTAGCGCATGGCGATGAAACAGCGCACCTCGGCGTCGCCGAGCCGGGTCGCCAGCGCCGCCTCGAGCGCGGCCGCCTGCTTCTGTGTTTCGGGCAGAAGCGGCGATCCGCCGCCCATGATGGCGTAATTGGCCTTGGCCGTTTCCTCGCGACGCTTCGAGATCAGCCAGGCCAGCGGCGTGCGGACCAGGCCGGGCAGGCTGATGATCGCCGGGTCGTTGAACAGGTTGAACAGGAACGGGCGCACCGCCTCGGGGCCGTCCGGCCCGCCGAGGTTGAACAGGACGACGGCGATCTTCCGCTGCGCGGCGCTCACTGGCCGGTGACCCTCTTCAGCACCCGCTCGACATGGGGGATGGGCGTGTCCGGCAGGATGCCGTGACCGAGGTTGAAGATGTAGGGGCCCGACCCCCACTGGTCCAGCAGCTGGTCCACCCGGGCCTCCAGCGCCGGCCCGCCGGCCCGCAGCAGAAGCGGGTCGAGCGCGCCCTGGACCGCCTTGCCGGTCTTCTGGATCGCCTGGCCCACATGGGCGGGGCAGGCCGTATCCAGCGCGACGCCCTGCACGTCCACCGTCGACGCATAGTGCTCGGCGAGGCCGGCCGCGCCGCGCGGGAAGCCGATGATGGGGACATCGACGCCCAGCTCGCGCAGCCCCGACACGATGGTCCGGTGCGGCTTGCAGACGATCCGTTCGAACAGATCCTCTGGCAGGCCCTCGGCCCAGCTCTCGAACAGCTTCAGCACCTGGGCGCCGGCTTCCGCCTGCATGGCCAGGTAGCGGACCGATGCCCTGGCGACGATATCGAGCAGGCGGTCCATGTCTTCGGGCCGCTCGTAGGCGAACGTCCGCGCCTTCGACCGGTCCGACGATCGACCCTCGATCATGTAGCTCGCGACCGTCCAGGGCGCACCGGCGAAGCCGATCAGCGCCCGGTCCGGCTCGAGCGCGGCGCGAACGCGGGACAGGGTCTCCCCGACCGCCGTCAGGCGGAAGGTAGAGGCGTCGATCTCGGCCTCCATCGCGTCGAGCGACGGCATCTCGTCAAGGCGGGGACCTTCGCCGGCCTCGAACCAGACCTTCTGCCCCAGGGCGCCCGGGATCAGCAGGATATCGGCGAAGACGATCGAGGCGCTGAACGGAAACCGCCGCATCGGCTGCAGCGTCGCCTCGGCCGCCATCTCCGGATTGAGACAGAAGGAAATGAAGTCCGGCGCCTTGGCGCGAAGCTCCCGGTACTCAGGCAGGTAGCGTCCCGCCTGTCGCATGAACCACACAGGGGGTCGGGCCAGGGCTTCGCCCGACAGGACGCGAAGGAGGGCCGGTCTGGAATTCTCGCTCATGGCTCGCTTGATAGGCCCCGTACGCCGGGAGGCAAGGCCCCTTACTTTCCTAATAGAAAGTTAAGAAGGAAGGGGAGGTAGGAGCTGGATGCGGGCGCCGCTTGGACAGATCTGCGACGGCCGTCGGTCTCCAGCCCTGATTCACGACAATCCACTCGTTGCCCACAACGGTATGGCCGCCTGTGAGTCTCGGGGATGACCGGTCATACCGCCCGGATTCCTTAACAAATCCCTAACGACCGGCGCCGCCATGGCGGCCGTCGTCGGAGACCGCGTCCACGCGCGGGGACGGTTAACGAATCCTTACCTGTGGGAGTCGCAGGAAGCTGGGGATGGCGGCGGGCCAAACCGGCCAAGGCGTCCACGCGATCCACCGGCGCGGCGGGCCTGCGCCGAGAGACGTCGAAACCATCCCGAAACGGCGCCACAGTGGTTAAGAGAACATTAACGGACCATGCACAGGCTTGGTTCCTGGCCCGGACTGGCCCTATGGAAGAACCATGAGTTCGGCGCCGCGCATCGCGACCTATTTCCACATCCATCTCGTGTCGGATTCCACCGGGGAGACGCTGAACGCGATGGCGCGCGCCGTCTGCGCCCGCTTCACTGACATCCTGCCCATCGAGCACATCTACGCCCTGGTCCGCTCGCCTCGCCAGCTCGAGCGCGCCTTGGAGGAGATCGCCGGCGCCCCGGGCGTGGTGATGCACACCATCGTCGACGCCGCCCTGCGGTCGGCGTTGGAGGAAGGCTGCCGGCGCCACGACATTCCCTGCATCGCCGCGCTCGACCCCGTGGTGGCGGCCATGTCCCGTTATCTCGGCGCGCCGATCTCGAGCCGCGTGGGCGCCCAGCACAACCTCGACACCGACTATTTCAACCGGATGGAGGCTTTGAACTACGCGATCGGTCACGACGACGGTCAGATGGGCCAGGACCTGAGCCAGGCCGACGTGGTGCTGATCGGCGTGTCGCGGACCTCGAAGACGCCGACCAGCATCTATCTGGCCCACCGGGGCGTCCGGGCGGCCAACATCCCGCTGGTGCCGGGCGTGCCGCTGCCAAGGGAGGTGTTCGAACTCAGGAACACCCTGATCGTCGGCCTGATCGCCTCGCCCGACCGGCTGATCCAGATCCGCCGTAACCGCCTTCTGTCCCTCAACGAACAGCGGGAGAGCAGCTACATCGACCAGGAGGCGGTGCGGCAGGAGATCATCGACGCCCGCCGCCTGTTCGAGCGGCAGGGCTGGCCGGTGATCGACGTCACCCGTCGCTCGGTCGAGGAGACGGCGGCCGCCATCATCAATCTGCTGTCAGGGGGCCGTGGCGCCGTGGAGGTTCTCGGATGATCGTGCTGGCCAGCCGGAGCGCGGCGAGAACCTCGGTGCTGACCGCGGCCGGCGTGCCGTTCGAAACCCTGGTCGCCGGCGTCGACGAGGCGGCGGTCAAGGCCGGCCTTCTGGCCGAGGGCCAGGGCCCTCGCGAGGTCGCCGACGCCCTGGCCGAACTGAAGGCCGTCAGGGTCTCCCGCGCCCGTCCCGACGATCTCGTCATCGGCGCGGACCAGACCCTCGACCTCGGCGGCCTGCTCTATGACAAGGTCGAGACGCTGGCGGAGGCCCGCGAACGCCTCCAGCTGCTGCGCGGCAAGACCCACAAGCTGCACTCGGCCGTGGTCGTCGCCCGGGGCGGCGAAGCCATCTGGCGCGAGGTCCCGACCGCCAGACTGACCATGCGCGACTTCAGCGACGCCTTCATCGACGGCTATCTGGCTGCCCGGGGGGAGGGGATCCTCGGCTCCGTAGGCTGCTACCAGCTGGAGAACGAGGGCGTGCAGCTGTTCTCGCGCATCGACGGCGACTATTTCACCATCCTCGGCCTGCCGCTGATGGGCCTCTTCGACTTCCTGCGCCTGCACGGGGAGCTGCGGACGTGAGCCTCACCGGCGCGGCCATGGTCGCCGGCGTGGTCGGCCGGCCGGTGACCCATTCCCTCAGCCCGGTCCTTCACAACGCCTGGATCGCCGCGGCGGGCCTCGACGCCGCCTATGTCCCGCTGGCTCCGCTGGCCGGCGGCTTCCCGGCCTTGGTCGAAGGCCTGCGCGGCGGGGTGATCCGGGGCGTCAACGTCACCATTCCGTTCAAGGAAGAGGCGCTGGCCTGCGCCGACGGCGCGACGGAACGTGCGCGGTTGGCGGGCGCCGCCAACCTCCTGCTCTTCCGCGAGGACGGCTCGGTGGAGGCCGACAACACCGACGGTCTCGGCATGCTGGCGGCGCTGGCGCTCCAGGCGCCCGGATTCGACCCCGAGGCGGGGCCGGCCGTGATTCTGGGCGCCGGCGGGGCCGCACGGGGCGCCGCGGCGGCGCTTCGACTGGCCGGCGCGCCGGATGTGCGCATCCTCAACCGCACCGTCGCTCGTGCGGCGGGCCTGGCGGCCGATATCGGCGGGCCGGTCCGCGCCGTCGAAGGGGCGGGAGCGCTCGACGGCGCCAACGTCATCGTCAACGCCACCTCGCTCGGTCTGGGCGGGGGGCCGGGCCCCGACGTGAACCTCGGCGAGGCGCCGGCCACGGCCGTGGTCATGGACATGGTCTACAAGCCGCTGCGCACGGAGTTCATCGCTCGCGCCCAGGCGCGGGGCCTGCGCACGGTCGACGGGCTGGAGATGCTGATCCGCCAGGCCGTGCCGAGTTTCGAGGCCTTCTTCGGGGTCGCGCCGCCGGCCTCGGTCGATGTCCGCGCCTTGGCGCTGAAGGCTGTGGGAGAAAGCGCATGATCATCGTCGGCCTGACCGGCTCCATCGGCATGGGGAAATCGACGACCGCGGCCATGTTCGCGGCCGAGGGCGCTCCGGTCTACGACGCCGACGCCGAGGTCCACGCCCTCTACGCCAGGGGCGGCGCGGCGGTCGGACCGGTCGGCGAGGCCTTTCCCGGCGTCGTCGTCGACGGCGCGGTCGATCGCACCCTTCTCAGCCAGAAGGTTGTCGGCGACGCCGGGGCGATGAAGCGGCTCGAGGCGATCGTCCATCCCCTGGTGGGGATGAGCCGCGCGGGCTTTTTCGAGAAGGCCCAGGCCGACGGCGCCGACATCGTCATCCTCGACATTCCGCTGCTGTTCGAGACCGGCGGCGAGAAGCGTGTCGACGCGGTGGTTGTGGTGTCCGCCCCCGCCGATGTCCAGCGCCAGCGGGTGCTCGCGCGGCCCGGCATGGACGAGGCCAAGCTCGACGCCATCCTCGCCCGCCAGATGGCCGATGTGGACAAGCGGGCGCGCGCCCATTTCGTCATCGACACCGGCCAGGGCCTGGAGGCGGCGCGCCGTCAGGTCCGCGACGTGCTCACCAAGCTCCGCGAGCCAGGGTTCGTTGCGACCCTCCGCCCGGTTGAAGACGGACCCGAACAGCGGCATTGAGGAAGGCATGGCGCGCCACCTCGTCCTCGACACCGAGACCACCGGGCTCGATCCCCGAACCGGCCACCGCCTGATCGAGATCGCCTGCGTCGAGGTCATCGACTTCATCCCGACGGCGCGCAACTTCCACCGCTACGTTCACCCGGACCGCGAGATCGACCCCGACGCCGAGCGCGTGCACGGCATCTCGCTGGCCTTTCTCAAGGACAAGCCGCGCTTCCACGAGATCGTGGACGACTTCCTGGAGTTTGTCGGCGACGACCCGATCGTGGCCCACAACGCGCCGTTCGACCGCGGCTTCGTCAACGCCGAGCTGGCCCGGCTGGGCCGCACCCCGCCGCCCGATGACCGCTGGATCGACACCCTGGCCCTGGCCAAGAAGAAGTTTCCGGGGATGTACAACTCCCTGGACGCCCTCTGTAAGCGGATGAAGATCTCGCTCGCCTCGCGCGACAAGCACGGGGCTCTGATCGACGCCGAGCTGTTAGCGGCGGTCTATCTCGAGCTGCAGGGCGGCAAGGAGCGGGCGCTGGACCTGGCGATCGACACCGTCAGCCGGGTCAATGCGGCGGTGCAGGCGGTGGTCTACGGCGCCCGGCCGCGGCCTCTGGCGCCGCGCTCGACCGACGACGAACGCGCCGCCCACGAGGCCTTCGTGCGCGGCGTGCTCAAGGACAAGGCGGTGTGGCTGAAGTACGGAGTCTGACGAGCGGTCCGTCCGGCGCGCGACATGGCCCGACGGGGTCGGGCCATGTTCAAAGCATCAGGCGTTGCCGACCAGGCTGCCGTCGCCCTGGGCCTTGCGGGCCGCGTAGACGCCGGCGAAGTCGATCGGATCCAGCTGGAAGGGCGGGAAGCCGCCTTCGGAGGTGACGTCCGAGATCAGACGGCGGGCATAAGGGAACAGGAAGCGCGGGCACTCGATCATCAGCACCGGCTCCAGCTCGTCTTCCGGCACGCCGCTGATCGCGAACAGGCCGCCGTAGAGCAGCTCGACATGAAAGGCGACCTTGTCGCCCCGCGTGGCCTGCGCCGACAGCTTGAGGTCGACCTCGAACAGGCCGTCCTGCCGACCCCGGGCGTTCATCTCGACGCCGATATCGATCTGCGGCGGCAGGCCGGAGGCGTCGGCGCGCAGCGATTCCGGCGCCAGGGGGTTCTCGAAGGAGAAGTCGCGGACGAACTGGGCGAGGATGCGGAAGCCCGGCTGGGGCTCGCCGCCGGCGTCGACGGGCGCGGAGGTGTCGCTCATGGGTGGTTCACGGTCCTGAACGTAGACAGGGTCGACACCCGGAACTGGGCGCGACAATGCAGAGGCGCGCTGCTATCACGCGCACCCTGCCGGCGCAACGTCAGGCCCCTGACGCGGGCGGTAGCCTCGCCTATATTGCGGGGAGCATTGGAGCGGAGCTGACGTGTTCAAATACCTCGAACTGATCATCTTCGGCGTGTTCGCGGCCGTGGTGCTGTACCAGCTCTACGCGGTCCTGGGCCGCCGCATCGGTCGTCAGCCAGAGGACAACCAGGCGGCCGCGGATCACCCGGCCCGCATGGGCGATCCGGTCGCCCAGCCCGAAGTCCATGAGCCCGAAGGCGTCGCCCCGACGGGCGTGGCCGCCGTGCGCGCCAAGGACCCGGCCTTCGAGGTCGGTCGCTTCCTCGACGGTGCGCGTCAGGCCTACGAGATGATTGTCATCGCCTTCGCCGCCGGTGATCGCGAGACGCTGGGAAATCTGCTCGCCCCCGCCGTGGCCGACAGTTTCAACGCCGCCATCGACGCCCGCGAGGCCGAAGGCCGCACCGAGAAGGTCGAATTCCTGCACCCCCCTCGCGCCGATCTCGACCGCATCGATGTCGACGGCGATGTCGCCCGTGCGGTGGTCCGCTTCCTCGGCGAGTTCCGTTCCCGGACCAAGGGCCCGGAAGGCGAGGCGGTCGACGACCGTCGCACGGCCGAGCTCTGGACCTTCGAGCGGAACCTCAAGAGCCGCGACCCGAACTGGACCCTGGTCAACGTCGACGCCGCGGAGGCGTGATGCGCATCCGGGTTCTCGGCGCGGCGGCCCTGCTGTTCGTTCTCGCCGCCTGTACGACGCCGAAGACCGAAGGGCCGGTCGTCGCGCCGCCGACGCCCGCGCCCGTTCCCCAGCCGACCACGCCGGCGCCGGCCCCCGAACTGACCTTCGCGGACCTCCCGGGCTGGGAGACAGAGGATCACGCCGCTGCTCTGGCCGCCTGGCGCGAGACCTGCGGCGTCGCCAGGGATCCGGACACAGCGGCGGCCTGCCGCAAGGCGCGCGCCCTGGGATCCCTGGATGGTCCTGCCGCCCGACGCTTCCTCGAAGAGACCTTCCAGCCCCGCGCGGTCGGGGATCCCGGCCTGCTCACCGCCTATTTCGCGCCGGTCTACGAGGCCCGTATCTCGCGCCGCGACGGCTTCACCGCGCCCGTCCGGGGAAAGCCATCCGACCTGGTCATGAACGGTCCTTCCGACGTCCTTCAGGTGACGGAAGACGGAACCCGCGCCTACCCCGATCGCGCTGCGATCGAGGCGACGGAGCCGGAGGCGGTCCTGGCCTGGATGAGGCCCGAGGACCTGTTCTTCCTGCAGATCCAGGGTTCCGGCGTGCTGGTCCTGCCCGATGGCAGGCGCAAGCGCGCGGCCTTCGCTGCGCACAACGGACAGCCCTTCGTGGGCATTGCGCGGCCGATGCGCGAACGCGGCCTGCTCAAGGAATCCGACACCTCCGGGGACGCCATCCGGCGCTGGCTGGCCGAGCATCGCGGGGCCGAGGCGGACGAGATCATGCGGCTGAATCCCCGCTTCGTGTTCTTCAGGATGAGCGACGATGACGGCCGCGAAGCCGTCGGCGCGGCCAATGTGCCCCTGCCGGCCGGCCGGGCGATCGCCGTCGATCTGTCGAAGCACGACGTCGGGGACCTGTTCTGGATCGACGCCAGCGCGCCGGTGCTGACCGGGGCCTTTCCGACCTACCGTCGCCTGACGGTCGCACTGGATACGGGGGGCGCCATCAAGGGCGAGGTCCGGGCCGATCTCTACATGGGCAGCGGCGACGCCGCCGGCGTCGAGGCGGGCCGTGTCCGTCACACCCTGCGGATGTGGCGACTGGTCCCGGCGCCGGCCGGATCGTGAGCCCATGGCCCGCAAGCTGAAACCTGAGGAAGCCCGCCTCTGGAGCCAGGTCGCCTCGACGGTCAAGCCGAGGCCGGGCAAGACGCTCCCCAGGGTCGAGGCGGAGGCGCCCGCCCGGACTGACCCGGCTGCTCCTCCCGTCCGCTTGCCGGTCGCGTCTGTCCCGAAGGTCAGGGCCGGGCAGACGGTCCGGCCGCCGGATCCCATCGAACCCGCGCGCAAGCGCCGGATGGTGAGAGGGCGGGAGCCGCTCGAGACGCGGATCGACCTGCACTTCATGACCCACGACCGGGCCAAGGCGGCGCTCGAGGCCTTCATCCTGCGCGCCCACGACGAAGGGGTCCGCGAGGTGCTGGTGATCACCGGCAAGGGCACGCTCGGCGAAGGGATCCTGCGGCGTCTGACACCGGAATGGCTGGCCGCGCCGCCGTTGCGCGCGGTTGTGGCCGGCGTCTCCCGGGCCGATCGCCGGCATGGCGGCGAAGGGGCGCTGTACGTGGCGCTCAAAGGAAAATCTCGCGTTTGACGCGAGGTCATGCTGGCAGGCGTCCCGGGCCGACGGCATAGTCCAGCCAAGAACCGGGGTTTCCGAGATGAGCGAACGCATTCTGGTGATCGGGGCCGGCATGGCGGGCCTGTTCACGGCCCTCGCCCTGGGTGAGGCCGGACGGCAGGTCGACGTGCTGGAGCGCGACCCGGCCGCGCCGGAGGGCGGCGCCGACGAGGCCTTCGAGAGCTGGAGCCGCCGCGGCGTCGGCCACCTGCGACACAGTCACGCCTTCCTGGCGCGGCTGCGGCGCATCATCGCCGACCGTCATCACGGACTGCTGGACGACCTTCGCGCCGCCGGCGTGCAGGAGCTCAACTTCTTCGACGGCCTGACGGATCACGCCCGGGCGAAGTACCGGCCGCAACCCGAGGACAGCCAGCTCACCGTCCTGACCAGCCGGCGCACGACGCTGGAACTGGTTCTGCGCCGCTACGTCGAGCGTATGCCCTCCGTGCGGATCCGCAGCGGGGTCAACGTCGTCGGCCTGCTCGGCGAGCGTGACGAGGACGGCCGTTTCGTCTGCCGCGGGCTGACGCTCGAGGACGCCGAGGGGCGCCGGGACGAGGCGGCCGACCTCGTCGTCGACGGTGCGGGCCGGCTCTCCCAGGGATTCGAGTGGCTGGAAGCGGCGGGCGTGCAGACGCCGGAGACCTCCGAGGACGCCGGCATCCTCTACTACACGCGGCACTGGCGCCTGCGCCCGGGACAGAGCGAGCCGGCGCGCGGCGGGCCCCCCGGGGCGGGCGACCTGGGCTTCATCAAGTACGGCGTCTTTCCGGCCGACAACGGCTGCTTCTCGATCACCCTGGCGGTGCCGGAAATCGAGGAGACGATGCGGACGGCGATCATGCGTCCGGAAGTGTTCGACGGGATCTGCGCGCAGATCCCCGGCGTCGCCCGCTGGACCGATCCGGAGCTGTCCGAGCCGGTCAGCAAGGTGTTCGGCATGGGCGATCTCAAGAGCCGCTGGCGTGACACCGCGCCCGGCGGCAAGCCGCTGGCGCTGAACCTCTTCTTCGTCGGCGACGGCCTGATCCGGACCAATCCGCTCTACGGCCGCGGCTGTTCCTTCGCCGCCATCGAGGCCGACTCCCTGCGGCAGGTGCTGGAGGCGCACAGGCGTCCGGCCGCGCGCGCCATCGCCTACCAGCAGGCGGTCGACCGCGAGCTGAGGCCCTACTACGACGCCATGCTGACCCAGGACCGGATCGCGATCCGGCGGGCCCGCCAGACGCTGAAAGGCGGGCAGCAGCCCGGGCTCAAGGCGTTGCTGGCGCGAAGCTTCGCCAACGACGCCATCACGCCGGCGTTGCGGTCCGACCCGGCGCTGCTGCGCGAGTTCATGCGCGGGTTCCACATGCTGGAGCCCAGCGACGCCTGGCTGAAGCGGCCGGCCAACATGGCCAAGGTTCTCCGAACCTGGGCGACGCCGAAGGCGGCGAAGGCGAAGCACTATCCGCCCCGGCTGGGACCGCGGCGGTCGGAGATGTTCGAAGCGCTGGGACTGTCGGCGACAGCCGACGCCGAGCGCCTGGGCCTCTAGCCCCGGCCCGCCTTTTCCTCGACGCCGGAGCGGCCCTCGCGGGCCTCGAGCCTGGCCGCGACCTCGTCGAGGCTGACGCCGCTCGCCGCCAGCAGGGCCAGCAGGTGGTAGAGGACATCGGCGCTCTCGGCCGCGAGGTGATCGCGGTCGCCCCGGGCGGCGGCGATCACCGCCTCCACCGCTTCCTCTCCGAGCTTCTTGGCCGCCAGCGACGGGTCGGCCAGCAGTCTGGCGGTCCAGGACGCGGCCGGATCGGCGCCCTTGCGGGCCTCGATGACGGCGGCGAGGCGGTCGAGCACATCGGCGAGGCGGCTCATGCGGCGTCTCCGGTCAGGCGCACCGGCACCCCGGCGGCGGCCATGGCCCGTTTGGCCTCGGCGATGGACACTTCGCCGAAATGGAAGATCGAGGCGGCCAGCACGGCGTCGGCGTGGCCGTCGACGACGGCCTCGACCAGGTGCTCGACCTTGCCGGCGCCGCCGCTGGCGATGACCGGCACGCCGACGGCGCCGGTGACCGCCCGCAGCAGGCCGATGTCATAGCCGGTCTTGGCCCCGTCGCGGTCCATCGAGGTCAGCAGGATCTCGCCGGCGCCCTTCTCCACGGCGCGGGCGGCGAACTCGACCGCGTCCAGGCCGGTGTCGTTGCGGCCGCCGTAGGTGAAGATGTTCCAGCCGCCGTCCGGACGGGCCTTGGCGTCGACGGCGACGACCACGGCCTGGCTGCCGAAGGCGTCGGCCATGGCGGCGACCAGGTCCGGGTTCTCGACGGCGGCGGTGTTGACCGAGACCTTGTCCGCCCCCGCCCGCAGCAGGGCGCGGGCGTTCTCGACGGTGCGCACGCCGCCGCCCACCGAGACCGGCATGAAGCAGACGTCGGCCGTCCGGGCGACGACGTCGAGGATGGCGCCGCGGCCCTCGTGGCTGGCGGTGATGTCGAGGAACATCAGCTCGTCGGCCCCGGCCGCGTCGTAGGCCCGCGCCTGCTCGACCGGATCGCCGGCGTCGCGCAGGGCGACGAAGTTGACGCCCTTCACGACGCGGCCGTCCTTGACGTCCAGGCAGGGGATGACGCGGACCTTCAGCATCAGCCGCCCGCGATCTTCAGGGCCTGGCCGGGATCGACCGCGCCCTCGTACAGCGAGCGGCCGAGCACCGCGCCGGCGATCGGCGCGCCCGGGCGGGCCTTGAGCAGCTCGATGTCGCGGACCGAGGCGATGCCGCCCGAGGCGATCACCGGGATGGCCACGGCGTCGGCGACGTCGCCGACCTGCTCGACGTTGACGCCGACCATGGCGCCGTCGCGGCCGATGTCGGTGACGATGAGGGCGGCGACGCCGGCGTCCTCGAAACGGCGGGCCAGCTCGATGACGCCGATGGTCGAGGCGCCCACCCAGCCCTCGGTGGCGACCATGCCGTCGCGGGCGTCGATGGCCACGGCGACCTGCTCGGGCCATTCGCGGGCGGCCGCCTTGACCAGCGCCGGGTCCTTGACCGCCACGGTGCCGAGGATCACCCGGTCGACGCCGGCTTCGATCCAGGCGCCGGCCTGCTCCAGCGTGCGAATGCCGCCGCCGAGCTGCATCGGGATGGAGATGGCGTTCAGGATCTCGCCCACGGCGGCGGCGTTCACCGGCCGGCCCTCGACCGCCCCGTTGAGGTCGACCACGTGCAGCCAGGAGAAGCCCTGCTTCTGGAACTGCGCCGCCTGGTCGGCCGGCGAGGCGTTGAAGACGGTCTCCTTGCTGAGATCGCCGTGCAGCAGCCGCACGCAACGGCCGTCCTTCAGGTCGATGGCGGGATAGAGGATCACGCGCGCGCCTCCAGGAAGTTCTGGAGAAGCTTCAGGCCGGCGGCTTGCGACTTCTCGGGGTGGAACTGGACGCCCATGACGTTGTCGCGGGCGACGACGGCCGCGAACCGGCCGCCGTGGTCGGTTCTGGCCATGACGTGTGACGGATCGTCGGTCGTGAAGGCGAACGAGTGGGTGAAATACATGTGCGCGCCCTCGCCGAGGCCGGCCAGCAGCGCGCAGCCGCGCAGGTCGACCAGGCTGTTCCAGCCCATGTGCGGGACCTTGGCCGACGGGTCGGCGGGCCGGAGGCGCGAGACCTCGCCCGGAATCCAGCCGAGGCCGGGGGTGGCGCCGAACTCCAGTCCGCGCGTGGCGAGCAGCTGCATCCCGACGCAGACGCCCAGGAAGGGGGCGCCCCGGGTCACCGCGGCGGTCATCGCCTCGACCAGGCCGTCGCGGGCGGCCAGCGCGCCCATGCAGGCGGCGAAGGCCCCGACGCCGGGCAGCACCAGCCGGTCGGCGGCGGCGACCCGGTCGGGATCGGCGGTCACCACCACGCGGGCGTCCGTTCCCTCCGCCGCCTTGCGGAGAGCCTTCTCGGCCGAGCGAAGGTTGCCCGACCCGTAGTCGATCAGGGCGACGCTCTGCATGGGAAGCCTAGAGCACGCCCTTGGTCGAGGGGGCCCGGCCGTGGGTCTTGGGGTCCAGCTCCACCGCCTCGCGGAGCGCCCGGGCCAAGGCCTTGAAGCCGCTCTCGGCGATGTGGTGGGTATTGTCGCCGTACAGGGTCTCGAGATGCACGCAGGCGCCGGCGTTCATCGCGAAGGCGTGGTGGAACTCCTTGAACAGCTCCGTGTCCATCTCGCCGACCTTCGGCCGCGCGAAGGCGACCTTCCAGATCAGGTAGGGCCGGTTCGAGAGGTCCAGCGCGCAGCGGGTCAGGGTCTCGTCCATCGGGATGTAGGCGCTGCCGAAGCGGCGGATGCCCCTGAACCCGTCCAGCGCCTGCTTCACCGCCTGGCCCAGCACGATGCCGGTGTCCTCGACGGTGTGGTGCATGTCGATGTGAAGGTCGCCCCTGGTCTCGACCTTCAGGTCGAAGCCGCCGTGGCGGGCGAAGCCCTCCAGCATATGGTCGAAGAAGCCGACGCCGGTCGAGATGGTGCTCTCGCCGGTTCCGTCGAGATCGATCCAGACGCGGATCTGCGTCTCCTTCGTCTCGCGAACCACTTCGGCCGTTCGGGCCATCAGATCAGTCCTTCCGCCTTCGCCAGGGCCTCGAGCGAGACCTGGGGTCTCGGCCCGTAGTGGCCGATGACCTCCGCCGCCGCCAGCGCGCCCAGCCTGCCGCTGACCGGCAGCGGCAGGCCGCGCGCGATCCCCAGCAGGAAACCCGCTGCGTATTGGTCGCCCGCGCCCGTCGTGTCCACGACTTTCTCGACCGGGAAGGCGGGGATGACGGCCGAGTCCCGGCCGGAGAGCACGAGCGAGCCCTGCTCGCTGCGGGTGATGGCGCAGATGTTGGTCATCGCGCCGAGGCGCGCGGCGGCGGCGTCGAAATCGTCGGTTTCGAACAGGGCCTTCACCTCCGCCTCGTTGGCCAGGACGATGTCGCACTGGCCTTCAATGAAGCCGAGCAGGGCCTCGCGGTGGCGGTCGACGACGAAGGCGTCCGACAGGGTGATGGCGATCCGCCGTCCGGCCGCGTGGGCCAGGCCAGCGGCCTTGGCGAAGGCGCGCCGCGCCTCGCTGGGATCGAACAGATAGCCTTCGAGGTAGACGATCGCCGAGCCCTCGATGACCTCCGGCTTCACGTCGTCGGGGGTCAGTTCGATCGAGGCGCCGAGGTAGGTGCACATCGTCCGCTGGCCGTCCGGCGTGACGTTGATCATGCTGCGCGCGGTCGCGGGACCGCCGACGAGGCGGGCGGTGTCGAAGGCGACGCCGATCGCCTTCATGTCGTGCTCGTAGACGTCGCCCAGCTGGTCGGCGGCGACCTTGCCGAGGTAGGCCGCCCGCCCGCCGAGGCTGGCCACGCCGGCGACGGTGTTGCCGGCCGAGCCGCCGGAGGTTTCCAGCGCCGCCTGCATGCGGCCGTAGAGCGCGATCGCCTGGCTCTCGTCGACGAGCTGCATCGAGCCCTTCACAAGGGCTTCGGCCTCCAGGAAGGCCTCGTCGCAGGGGGCGATCACGTCGACGATGGCGTTGCCGATCGCGGCGACGTCGTAGAGGGCGGTCATGGAGCGGGGTATCTCGCGCGGAAAGAGAAGGCGGTCGTTACGGGAAAAGGGCTTTCGGGGCAATGAACGCCATGCCGCGCCTCGCGGGCGTTTGACGCATCGAAGGCGGGGCGGTACCGGGCGTCATGACCCGGATCGTCCTGCTCACACCCGCCGCCGACGGTCCCTACGGGACGGTCTGGGGTCCCTACTTCGACCGCCTCGCCGGCTATCTGGCGGGCGAGGGCCTGACCGCGACGCCGCTCGACTGGCGCCGCGCGGCGGAGGCGCGGGGCGATGTCGTCATGCCCTCGCTCGCCTGGGGCTATCACCTCGACCCTGACGCCTGGTTCGCGGCGCTCGACGCCATGGAGCAGGCCGGCGTGCGCACGCTGAACGCCCTGCCGATGCTGCGCTGGAACACGGCCAAGACCTACCTGGCCGACCTGATGGACGCCGACGTGCCGGTGGTGCCGACGATCTTCGCCGAGCGCGCCACCCCGGCCGTGGTCGACAACGCGCGCGAGCGGCTGGGCGCCGAGGAGCTGGTGGTCAAGCCGCAGATCTCCGGCGGCTCGCACGAGACCATCCGCCTGGCGCCCGGCGCGGCCCTGACCGGCGGCCCGACCGGCCCGGCGATGATCCAGCCCTTCCTGCCGGCCGTCAGCGGCGAGGGCGAGATCTCGCTGCTGCACTTCGGCGGCGTCTACAGCCACGCGGTCGGCAAGGTCGCCCGGGCCGACGACTTCCGCGTCCAGCCGCAGTTCGGCTCGACCATCGGCCCGGCGACGCCGTCGGACGAAGCCATGGACGTCGCCGCCGCGGTGATGGGCGCGCTGGACCGCCCGCAGGTCTACGCCCGCGTCGACCTGATCCGCTGCCTGGATGGGTCCCTGCGGGTGATGGAGCTGGAGGCCATCGAGCCGGACCTGTTCTTCGAGCACGCGCCCGAGGCGGGGGCCAGGTTCGCTGCGGCGGTGAAGCGGGCGCTGGGCTGAGGGCACGGCTTCGCATCCTCCTGCGGTTTGATCCGGGAAGTCGGGGAGGGGGCGGAGCGCCGGGCCTCCGCCCGGAGCAGGGTGGTGAGTAACCGTTTCGACGAAG
>CALKHU010000030.1 GCA_937991555.1 uncultured Caulobacter sp. | reverse complement strand
GGCCCTCTCGCGCCGGGCCGGCGTCGATCCGCCGGCGCGGGGGCGGGCGCCGCTGGCGCTGGCGGCGGAGGCGACCGGCCTGCTGGACCTCGTCGCCGACGCGGCCGCCGGCCGCATCGAGCACGGGCCGATCCACCAGCGCATCGCCACAGCCTGGGAACGGCCCGAGGCGGCGGACGCCATCCGGCGCACCCTGGTGCTGCTGGCCGACCACGAGCTCAACGCCTCGACCTTCGCCGCGCGGGTGACCGCCTCGACCGGCGCCTCGCTCGCCGCCGCGTCCCTGGCCGGACTGTCGGCGCTGTCGGGTCCGCTGCACGGCGGCATCGCCGACCGGGTCCGCAACCTGGTCGACGAGAGCCTGCGCATCGGGCCGGAGGCGGCCGTCGCGGGACGGCTCGCGCGGGCGGGGCCGCTGGCCGGCTTCGGCCATCCGCTCTACCCGGAGGGCGACCCCCGGGCCGCCGCCCTGCTTCAGGCCTTCGATCCGCCGCCCGCCTACGCCGCGCTCCAGGCCGTGGTCGAGGCGCGCAGCGGCGCCCTGGTCAACATCGACTTCCCGCTGACGGCTCTCGCCGAGCGCTTCGCCCTGCCGCCGGACGCTCCGTTCGCGCTGTTCGCCGTCGCGCGCACCGCCGGCTGGCTGGCCCACGCCGTCGAGCAGACGCAGACCGGCGCCCTCATCCGTCCGCGCGCCCGCTACGTGGGGCCGCAGCCTGAGTAGAGGGTCGCGTGGGGACTGCTTCCGGCATCGCCGGTAGCTGTCCCCGACACTTTCCGCGGAACGATGCAGGGTCAGCGAGCTTCCTCCTCGATGGAGGAGCTCATGCCGGACGAAGACGACACACCTGAGGAGACAGCCGCGCAGACCGAAGGCCCGCCGCTCACGGAGTCACAGCGGACGACGCGTGAGCATCTCGACCCGCCTCCGGACGAAGAGGCCGGCGACGCCTGAAAGGGTCGGGGACAGCTACGGTCTATCGACCGAAGCGGTCCCCAGCCCTCTACGCCCGCTCGTGCAGGGCCTCCTCGACGGCGAGCGGATGGTCGATGCGGCCGACCATCTCCTTCGGGCAGACCTGCCAGAAGTGCTCGCGCATGCGGTCCCAGTCGTTGAGCAGGCCCTGGGCGAAGGCCGATCCGGTCTCGCGGGCGTGCTCGCGCACCAGCCGCTTCAGCTGTTCCTCCCAGTGGGGCGAAGCCAGCCGCTGGATGATCACGCTATCGGGGTTCACCTGGGCCGGGAAGCGGCCGGCGAGGTCGAGGACGTAGGCCATGCCGCCGGTCATCCCGGCCGCGAAGTTGCTGCCCACCGGTCCCAGGATCACCGCCACGCCGCCGGTCATGTACTCCAGGCCGTTGGCGCCGCAGCCCTCGATCACCGTCGTCGCGCCGGAATTGCGCACTCCGAACCGCTCGCCGGCCTGGCCGGCGGCGAACAGCTTGCCGTCGGTGGCGCCGTACAGGCAGGTGTTGCCGATGATGGCGTTGCTCTCCGGCGCCAGCAGGTGCGGCGACGGCTTCACGACGATGGTCGCGCCCGACAGCCCCTTGCCGACATAGTCATTGGCCTCGCCGGTCAGCACGATCCTCAGCCCACGGACGGAGAAGGCGCCGAGGCTCTGGCCAGCCGACCCCTTCAACTCGACGGTCAGATGGTCGGAGGGCAGGGCGCTCATCCCGAACTTGCGGGTGATATGGCTGGAGACCCGTGCGCCGATCGCCCGCGCGGTGTTCCGCACGGTGTAGGTCAGCTGCATCTTCTCGCCGCGCTGCAGGAACGGCGCGGCGTCGCGGACGATCTGGGCGTCGAGCGTGTCCGGCACCTCGTTGCGGCCCTCGACCGTGCAGTAGGGCTTGTTGGCCCCCGGGTCGGCGCGGACCAGCAGCGGGTTGAGGTCGAGGTCGTCGAGGTGCTCGCCGCCGCGGCTGACCTGGGTCAGCAGGTCGGTGCGGCCGACGATCTCCTGCAGTGAGCGGAAGCCCAGCGACGCCAGGATCTCGCGCACCTCCTCGGCGATGAAGGTGAACAGGTTGACCACCTTGTCCGGCGTGCCGGTGAACCGTGCGCGGAGGGCTTCATCCTGGGTGCAGACCCCCACCGGGCAGGTGTTGGAGTGGCACTGGCGCACCATGATGCAGCCCATGGCGATCAGGCTGGCGGTGCCGATACCGAACTCCTCGGCGCCCAGCATGGCCGCGATCACCACGTCCCGCCCGGTGCGGATCCCGCCATCCGTCCGTAGGCGGACGGAATGCCGGAGGTTGTTGAGCGTCAGCACCTGGTTGGCCTCGGACAGGCCCATCTCCCACGGGCCGCCGGCGTACTTGATCGAGGTCTGCGGGCTGGCGCCGGTGCCGCCGACGCTGCCCGAGATCAGGATGGTGTCGGCCTTGGCCTTGGCCACGCCCGCGGCGATCGTGCCGATGCCGGTCATGGCGACGAGCTTCACCGTCACCCGGGCGTCGGGGTTGATCTGCTTCAGGTCGTAGATGAGCTGGGCCAGGTCCTCGATCGAGTAGATGTCGTGGTGCGGCGGCGGGCTGATCAGCATCACGCCCGGCGTCGAATGGCGCAGACGGGCGATCAGCTCGGTCACCTTGAAGCCGGGCAGCTGCCCGCCTTCGCCGGGCTTGGCGCCCTGGGCGACCTTGATCTCGATCTCGCGGCATTCGTTCAGGTACTCGGCGGTGACGCCGAACCGGCCCGAGGCGATCTGCTTGACCGCGCTGTTGGGGTTGTCGCCGTTGGGCAGCGGCCGGTAGCGGGCGCGGTCCTCGCCGCCCTCGCCGCTGACGCTCTTGGCCCCGATGCGGTTCATGGCGACGTTCAGCGCGCCGTGCGCCTCGGGACTCAGCGCCCCCAGGCTCATGCCCGGCGTCAGGAACCGCTTGCGGATCTCGTTGACGCTCTCGACCTCGTCCGGGCTGACCGGCTTGCGGTCGGACCGCCAGGCCAGCAGGTCGCGCAGCGAGATCTGCGGCAGCGCCGCCATGCCCTCGGAGAAGCGCCGGTAGGTCTCGTAGTCGCCGGTGTTGCAGGCGTGCTGCAGGGTGTGCATCAGCCGGGCGTCGAAGGCGTGGGCCTCGCCCTTGCGGCGCGACTTGTAGAAGCCGCCGACCGGCAGGGCCACGAACGAGGGGTCCCAGGCGCGACGGTGCAGCTCGACGGCCCGCGACTCCAGGCCCGCCAGGCCGATGCCGGAGATGCGCGACGGCATGCCGGGGAAGAACTCGGCGACCAGCGCCCGCGACAGGCCGACAGCCTCGAAATTGTAGCCGCCGCGGTACGACGAGATCACCGCGATGCCCATCTTCGAGATGATCTTCAGCAGGCCCTGCTCGATGGCCGTCTTGAAGTTCACGCAGACGTCGCGCAGCGTCGCCTCGCCCAGCAGGCCGCGGTCGAGCCGGTCCTGGAAGCTCTCCTGCGCCAGCCAGGCGTTGACCGCCGTGGCGCCCACCCCGACCAGAACCGCGAAGTAGTGGGTGTCCATGCACTCGGCCGAGCGCACGATGATCGAGACGTAGGACCGCAGCCCCTTGCCGACCAGGTGCGCGTGCACCCCCCCGGTGGCGAGGATCATCGGCAGGGCGACGCGGTCGGCCGCGGTGTTCTCGTCGGTCAGGACGATGGTCGAGCAGCCGCGCAGGGCGGCGTCCTCGGCCTCGGCGCGGATGCGGTCGAGGTTGGCGCGCAGGGCGTCGCCGGGCCGGGCCTCGGCGGCCGGGATCGGCATGGTGCAGTCGATGACGCCGAGGTTCTTCTCGCCGATGTAGCCGAGGATGCGCTCATACATGCCGGTAGTCAGGACCGGGCTCTCGAGCACATAGACGTCGGTCTGGGCCGCGTCCTCGGCCAGGATGTTGCCGAGGTTCTTGAAGCGGGTCTTCAGGCTCATCACCCCGGTCTCGCGGAGCGGGTCGATGGGCGGGTTGGTCACCTGGCTGAAGTTCTGCCGGAAGAAGTGGCTCAGCGGGCGGTAGTTCTCGCTCAGCACCGCCAGCGGCGTGTCGTCGCCCATCGAGCCGACGGCTTCCTTGCCGTCCTCGACCATCGGCGACAGCACCAGCTCGAGGTCCTCCAGCGTCATGCCGGCGGCGGCCTGGCGGCGGACGAGCTCCTCGCCCGCGAAGCGGCGCGGCTCCGGTCCCGGACCGATCTCGGCCTCCAGGTTGACCATGTTGCCGAGCCACTCGGTGTAGGGATGCTGCTCGGCGAGGCGGTCGATGATCGCCTCCTCGTCGTAGAGTCGCCCCTCGACCAGGTCGATGGCGATCATCCGGCCCGGCTGGATGTTCAGCTTACGGACGATCCGGGTCTCGGCGACGCCGCACATGCCGGCCTCCGAGCCCATGATCACCAGCCCGTCGTCGGTGTAGGCGACGCGCAGCGGGCGCAGGCCGTTGCGGTCCTTGCCGGCCACGACCCAGCGGCCGTCGGTGGCGCACAGGGCGGCCGGGCCGTCCCAGGGCTCCATGACCGCGTTGCAGTAGCTGTACAGCGCCTTGTGCGCCGGCTTCATCTGTTCGTCGGTCTTGGTGTTCCAGGCCTCGGGCACCAGCAGGGTCTTGGCCATCGGCGCGTCGCGGCCGGCGCGGACCAGGATCTCGAACACGTTGTCCAGCGCCGCCGAGTCGGAGCCGCCGGCCTGGATGACCGGCTTCACGTCCTCGCCGAACTCGCCGAACGCCTGGGCGGCCATGCGGATCTCATGGCTCTTCATCCAGTTGACGTTGCCCTTCAGGGTGTTGATCTCGCCGTTGTGGGCGAGCATCCGGAAGGGCTGGGCCAGCCGCCACTGCGGGAAGGTGTTGGTCGAGTAGCGCTGGTGGAAGATCGCCGTCGCCGCCGCGAACCGCTCGTCCTGCAGGTCGGGATAGAAGGCGTCGATGTGCTCGGCGAGGAACATCCCCTTGTAGATCAGCGACCGCGCCGACAGCGAGCAGATGTAGAACTCGCTGATCGCCGAGGCGGCGACGCGCTTCTCGATCCGCTTGCGGCACAGGTAGAGCGCGCGCTCCAGCGCCTCGCCCTCGAGGCCGGCGGGGGGCGACAGCATGATCTGTTCGATCTCGGGCCGGGTGGCGTTGGCCTTCTCGCCGATGACCGAGGTGTCGACCGGCACCTGGCGCCAGCCGTAGATGTAGAAGCCGAAGCGCAGGGCCTCGCTCTCGACGATCGTCCGGGCGGCCTCCTGGGCCGAAAGGTCCGTGCGCGGCAGGAACACCTGGCCGACGGCGATCGGTCCCGGGCGCAGCTTGTGGCCGGTGTTGCGCACCTGGTCGATGAAGAAGTCCTGCGGCACCGACAGCAGGATCCCGGCGCCGTCGCCGGTCTTGCCGTCGGCGTCGACCGCGCCCCGGTGCCAGACGGCCTTGAGCGCCTTGATGGCCAGCTCGACCACCTCCCGGCGCGGCTTGCCGTCGATCGCGCAGACGAGGCCGACGCCGCAGTTGTCGCGCTCCATCGACGGATCGTAGGCGTGGCCGTCGATCAGGCGCTGGCGGTTGGCGAGATAGAGTTCGAGGTCTTGGGACATGGCGGTCACTCGGCCGCGACCAGGGCCGGGGCTTCGGCCTGGGTCTGCAGGTAGCTGTGGATCGAGGCGGCGGCGTCGCGGCCGTCGCGGATGGCCCAGACGACGAGCGAGGCGCCGCGGGCGATGTCGCCGGCGGCGAACACGCCGTCGAGGTTGGCCGCCTGGGTGCGCCGGTCGATCTTAACCGTGCCCCAGCGGCTGACCGACAGGTCGGGCGCCTGCAGGGCGGCCGGCAGGTCCTCGGGATCGAAGCCCAGGGCCTTGATCACCAGCTGGGCCGGCAGGTCGAACTCGGAGCCGTCGACCGCCTCGGGCGCCCGCCGGCCGGTGCTGTCGGGCGGACCCAGCCGCATGCGGACGGCCCGGACGGCGGTCACGGCGCCGGCGTCGCCGAGCAGGGCGCGGGGCGCGGCCAGCCATTCGAAGACCACGCCCTCCTCCTCGGCGTTGGCGACCTCCCGCATCGAGCCCGGCATGTTCTCCTTGTCCCGGCGGTAGAGGCAGGTCACCGACTTCGCCCCCTGGCGGATCGCCGTGCGCACGCAGTCCATCGCCGTGTCGCCGCCGCCGACCACGACGACGTCCTTGCCCGCGGCGTTCAGGGCGCCGCTGTCGTAGGCCGGCACGCTGTCGCCCAGCCCGACGCGGTTGGAGGCGATCAGGTAGTCGAGCGCCGGCACGACGCCGGCCGAGCCGCCGCCCGGGACCTCGAGGTCGCGCGCGGCGTAGACGCCGTTGGCCAGCAGCACCGCGTCGTGACGCTCGCGCAGCTGCGGCAGGGTGGCGTCGCGGCCGACCTCGAAGTTCAGCCGGAATTCGACGCCGCCCTCGGCCAGCCGCCGGGTGCGGCGCTCGACGACGTCCTTCTCGAGCTTGAAGCCGGGAATGCCGTAGATCAGCAGGCCGCCGGCCCGGTCGTGGCGGTCGTAGACGGTGACCGCGTAGCCCAGCTCGCGCAGGGTCTCGGCGGCGGCCAGGCCCGCCGGCCCGGCGCCGACGACGCCCACGGACTGGCTGCGCTCGGCCAGCGGGCGGAGCGGCTTCACCCAGCCCTCTTCCCAGGCCTTGTCCGACAGATAGCGCTCGACCGCGCCGATGGTCACCGTGCCGTGGCCCGACTGCTCGATGACGCAGTTGCCCTCGCACAGCCGGTCCTGCGGGCAGATGCGGCCGCAGATCTCGGGCATGTTGTTGGTCGCCTGCGACAGGCCGTAGGCTTCCTCCAGGCGGCCGGCGGCGGTCAGGCGCAGCCAGTCGGGGATGTTGTTGTGCAGCGGGCAGTGGGTCTGGCAGAACGGGACGCCGCACTGCGAGCAGCGCGAGGCCTGTTCGGCCGCCTTCGCGTCGATGAAGTCGGCGTAGATCTCCAGGAAGTCGTGGCCGCGCGCCTCGGCTTCCCGCTTTTCGGGAGTCCGGCGCTCGATGGTCGTGAATTTCAGCATGCGCTCGGCCATGCCGCACTCCGTTGGAGAAGAACCTTGCTCAGGGCGGCTCATACGGACTCGAAAGAGCACGAAAAATGCGATGGTCTACAAAGCAGACCAATATCGCATCGATTGCGAGTCGTTTGCGGCCGTGCTGCCGCTATCCCTCGGCCACATAGTCCTAAAAATAGACCATAGCTGTTTCCGGGAGTTTCCGTGAGCGATTTCCTCGCCGCCGTCATCCTCGGCCTCATCGAGGGGCTGACCGAGTTCATACCGGTGTCCTCTACCGGCCACCTGCTGCTGGCCAAGATGGCGCTCGGCCTGACCGATCCGTCGTGGGACAGCTTCATCGTGCTGATCCAGCTGGGCGCCATCCTCGCGGTGGTGGCGCTCTACTTCAGCCGCCTGTGGGCTGTGTTGATCGGCCTGCCGACCGACCCCGCCGCGCGGCGCTTCGCCGTCAGCGTGCTGATCGCCTTCCTGCCCGCGGTCGTCTTCGGCGTGCTGCTCTACGACTTCATCAAGCAGGTGCTGTTCGCCAGCCCGGAGATCATCTGCTGGTCGCTGCTGATCGGCGGCTTCGGTCTGCTGGCCCTCGACCGCTGGAGCCCCGCCCCACGCCACGACGACGCAATGCGCCTGCCCTTGAAGACGACCCTCGGCATCGGTCTGATCCAGTGCCTGTCGATGATCCCGGGCGTCTCGCGCTCCGGCGCGACCATCGTCGGGGGCGTTCTTATGGGCGTCGACAAGCGCGCGGCGGCCGAGTTCAGCTTCTTTCTCGCCATCCCGACGATGATGGGCGCCTTCGCCAAGGACGCCTGGGAGAGCCGCGCCAGCCTGATGGTCGGCGACCACCTGCCCGTGCTGGCGGTGGGGTTCGTGGTCTCGTTCCTGTCGGGCCTGGTGGTGGTGAAGGTGCTGCTCGACTTCGTCAGCAGGCGCGGCCTGGCGCCGTTCGGCTGGTGGCGGATCGTCGTCGGCGCGGCGGGGCTGGCTTGGATGGCGCTGACGTAGCTCTGCGAGACAGCCTCCACACCTTCCTCTCCCGTTGGGAGCGGGGGACCACCCGAAGGGTGGTGGAGCGGGCTGCCATCAGGAGCGTTTGACGTTCGGGAGCCGGAATCCGTGCGAGCGTCCTGAACGCCCTGCACCGATCCCTCTCCACCACCGCTCCGCGGCGGTCCCCCTCTCCCTGCGGGAGAGGATGGGGATTAGCCGATCCGCACCGGGCTTTCGGGCGGTCCATCCCTCAACAGATCCAGCAGCAAACCGCCCAGCCCTTTCGGAAAGATCGTCTCGTCGCTGGCGGCGATCTCCTCGGGGGCCCACCAGCGCAGGTCCTTGACCACCCGCCGTTCCAGCTCGGTCCAGTGGTGGTCGACGACGGTCTCATGCACCGCCGTGGCCAGGAATTAGTGCTCGACCAGGCGCCGCATCTCGCCTTCGACCGGCAGCACCAGCTCCCGGGTCCAGACGACCGGTCCCAGCGTCACCTCCGCGTGGCCGGTTTCCTCGAACAGTTCCCGGCGCGCGGCGTCTTCCAGGGCCTCGCCCTCGTCGACGCCGCCGCCGACCGTGCACCACCAGCCGCCGGGACTGGTCTGCTCGTCCTCGAACCGCATCAGCAGCAGCCGCCCGGCCGGCGAGAACAGCAGCAGGCGGACCGTCGGGCGGTCCCGGGGCGTCAGACCGTCCGCTGCGCCCGGTCCTTGTCGTTGGTCGCCTTGATCATGTCCTTCACGGCCTGCCACTGGTCGTCGCCCCACTCCGTCAGGCGGGCGAAGTTGCCGCCGCTGGCGTTGTACTGACCGCCGTCGATGGCGATCGTCTGGCCGTTCACATAGGCCGATCCGGGGTGCAGCAGATAGACCGCCAGGTTGGCCAGCTCGGCCATCTCGCCGACCCGGCCCATCGGATTGCCGCGCATGTCGCTGTAGGCCTGCTGCTGCTGGCCCGGGTTGAGACGCGCGCTCATGCCCTCGGTCGGGAAGGGGCCCGGCGCGATGGCGTTGAAGCGGATGCCCTTGGGGCCCCACTCGACGGCCAGCGACTGGGTCATGACGTTCAGCCCCGCCTTGGACATCGCGCTGGGCACCGTGAACGGGCCGCCGTTCCAGACCCAGGTCGTCAGGATCGAGATCACCGACGCCTTCCTGCCCTCGGCGATCCAGCGCTTGCCGCATTCCAGCGTCACGAAGAACGATCCGCGGAAGACGATGTTGGCGATGGCGTCGAACCCGCGCGGCGACAGGTCCTCGGTCCGGCTGATGAAGTTGCCGGCGGCGTTGTTGACGAGGCCCGTCAGCGCCCCGCCGTCGGCCCAGATCTGGTCGACCATCTCCTTGATCGCCTCGGGCACGCGGATGTCGCAGGCGATGCCGACGACCTTGCCGCCCGTGTCCGGGTGGGCCGCCATCAGTTCCTTCGCGGTCTCTTCCAGGATGGTCCCGCGGCGGCCGCAGATGTAGACCTCCGCGCCCAGCATCAGGCAGGCCTCGGCCATCACCTTGCCCAGCCCGGTGCCGCCGCCGGTGATCAGCACGCGCTCGCCCTTCATCAGGCCGGGGCGGTACATCAGATCCTCGGGCTTGAACGTCATGATGCGTCTCCTCGTTTGGGCAAGAGGAGGGCGCTTGACCCCGCGTCGGTCAAGCGCGTGCTAGGAGGGTCCCCATGAGCGTCGCCTTCACCCGCGAGGAAGACTACGAGGCCACGGCGGCGGACCTGCCGGACCGGCCGGTATCCCCGCATCCGAACCTGGTCACGCCGGAGGGGCTGGCCGCCATCGAGGCCGAGCTGGCCTCGGCTCGCGCCGCTTACACCGCCGCGCAGGCGGGCGACGTGAAGGAGGACCGCACGGCCATGGCCCGCGCCACCCGCGACCTGCGCTACTGGTCCTCGCGCCGCGCCAGCGCCCAGCTCGTCGAACCGGCGGAAGCCGACGGAACCGTCCGTTTCGGCGGCAGCGTCACCATCGAGCGCGAGGACGGCCGCCGCCAGACCTGGCGCATCGTCGGAGAGGACGAGGCGGATCCGGCCAGGGGGTCGGTGAGCTACGTCTCCCCGCTGGCCCAGGCCGTGCTCGGCAAGGGCGTGGGCGAGCTGGCGACGGTGGCCGGGGCCGAGGTGGAGATCGTTGGGGTGGGTTGAGGTCGTGCGTGCTTCGACACGCGACCTGCGGTCGCTGCTCAGCATGACTATGATGGGTCACCCTCTTGCCCTGTCATCCTGAGCAGCCGCGCAGCGGCGTGTCGAAGGACGCAAGGCCTGTCCGCTCATTCGAAGCCCCGCTATACCGTGCCGGTGACCGACGCCCCTGACTCCCATGCCGTCTACGGCGCTCCCCCGCGCGAGGTGGTCGAAGCGCCCGCCGGCGCCGTCTGCATCTCTCCGCTGACGCCGAACGCGCCGCGTCTCGAGGATCTCGCGCCCGGCTCGCTGGACTCGATGACCCTGCTCGCCCCGCCGGGGACGGCCGAGCGCCGCTACACCCTTGCCCTGGCCCTGCGCGCCCTGAAGGACGGCGGCCGCCTGGTCGCCGCCGCGCCGAAGGACAAGGGTGGTTCGCGCCTGCGCAAGGAACTCGAGGCGCTCGGCTGCACGGTCAACGAGGACAGCCGCCGCCATCACCGCATCGCCACCGTCAGGAAGCCCGTCACGCCGGTCGGCTGGGACGAGGCCATCGCAGGGGGCGCGCCGCGCCTGGACCCGGGCCTGGGCCTCTGGACCCAGCCGGGCGTGTTCAGCTGGGACCGCATCGACCCGGGCACGGCGCTGCTGGCCGGGAGCCTGCCCCCGCTGGCCGGCAAGGGCGCGGACCTCGGCGCCGGGATCGGCGTCCTGTCCCACGCCGTGCTCGCCTCGCCGAAGGTCGAGCATCTGACCCTCGTCGAGCTCGACGGCCGCGCGGTCGAGGCCGCCCGCCGCAACGTCTCCGATCCCCGCGCGACGATCCTCTGGGCCGACGTCCGGTCCTGCGGCCTTGAGCCCGGCAGCCTCGATTTCGTGGTCATGAACCCGCCGTTCCACGACGCCGGGACCGAGGACAAGGCGCTCGGCCAGGCCTTCATCCGCCAGGCCGCGGCCCTGCTGCGCAAGGGCGGCGTCCTGTGGCTCGTCGCCAACCGCCACCTGCCCTACGAGCGCCTGCTCGACGAGCTGTTCCGCAACGTCCAGCCGCGCGCCGACGCAGGCGGCTACAAGGTCATCGAGGCCATCAAGTGAGCAAGGGCCAGGCCACGTCCCGGCTCGACCGCCTGCTGGCCAATCTGGGCTACGGCAGCCGGCGCGAGGTGCAGGCCCTGGCCCGCAACGGCCGCGTTGCGCTCGACGGCGCTCCGGTCCGGGACGCCGAGGGCCGCCTCGCCCTGACGCCGGACCTCGAGGCCCGCCTGACCATCGACGGCAGGCCCGTCGACCCGCTGCCCGGCGTGGTCCTGATGCTCAACAAGCCGCTCGGCATGACCTGCTCGCACAAGGAGGCGGGACCGCTGGTCTACGACGTGCTGCCGACCCGCTGGCGCGCGCGAGATCCGGCCATTTCGACCATCGGCCGGCTCGACAAGGAAACCAGCGGCCTGCTGCTGATGACCGACGACGGCGACCTGCTGCACCGGGTGATCTCGCCGAAACACCACGTCGCCAAGCGCTACCGCGTGACCCTCGATCGTCCTCTGAACGGCCAGGAGGCGGCGACCTTCGCGGCCGGCGGCCTGATGCTGGAGGGCGAGACCAGGCCGCTGCTGCCGGCGGTCATGGAGACCGTCTCGCCGACCCAGGCCCTGCTGACCATCACCGAGGGCCGCTACCATCAGGTCCGCCGGATGTTCGCCGCCATGGGCAACCATGTGACCGCGCTGCACCGCGAGCGCCTCGGGGGACTGGCCCTGCCCGATGATCTCGAGCCCGGCGCCTGGCGTCGGCTAGACGCCGCGGCGATCGCCGCGATCTTCGCCTGACGGAACTTTCCCGGGCGCCCGCGCTTTCACCGACAGTGGACCAGGGCGTAGGCGAATGGCGTTTGTTCTCAGGAGCCTGATCGGAGCGGCGGCGCTGACCGCCTCGGTCGCCCTGCTCGCGCCCGCCGGCGAAGCCCGGGCCGCGGCGCCCTGCGCCGGCCCCGCGCCGGTGGCCGGAGTCGAGATCAAGGGTCCGGTCCTGCATGTCATCGACGGCTCGACCCTCTGTGTCGCCCTCGGCTTCGAGCCCGACACCTGGATTCCGCTCCGGCTCGCCGATGACCCGCACGCCCGGCCGCTGCGCAAGGCCTCGGCCGCCGACGCGCCGCCGCGGTCGCGGGGCGTGCTGATGGAGGCGGCCTTCGCCCGCATGGCCGTCTGCCGTACGGTCGAGGCCGGCGACGGCGGCGTCGCGGCGGTCTGCGAGGTGGAGGGCAAGCCGCTCGGCCCGGCCCTCGACGACCCGCAGGTGATCGCCGCCGGCCAGTCCTGGCGCTAGTCGCCGGGCGGCGCGTCGCGCCAGGCGGCGTGCATCGCCTCCATCGCCCGCCGCCACTTCGCGCGCAGGATCGCCGGGCGTTCGGGAAAGCGGTCCTCGAGGAAGACGGCCCCGGCCACCCGGTCGGTGCGGAAGGTGCGGAAGTCGCCGCGCAGCTCGCACCAGCCGATCAGCAGCCGTTTGGTCTCCATGTAGCCGACGCTGACCGGCCAGATCACCCGGTCGCTGGCGCGGCCCTCCTCATCCCGGTAGGCCAGACGGATCTTGCGGCCGGCGTGGATCGCCGCCCGCACGCGCGCCATGTCGATCGCGTCGGGCGCGTTGCGCCAGCTCGGCGTCGCCCGCACCGACGGCTCGAGCACGATGGGTCGCAGGTTGTCGGGCACGGCCTGGGCGATCTTGGCGATCAGGTCCTCGGCGGCGCGTGCGAGCGCCGGGTCGCCTCGGCCGGCGACCCACTGCGCGCCCAGCACCGCCGCCTCGATCTCGTCTGGCGTCAGCATCAGCGGCGGCATGTCGTAGCCGTCCTCGAGCACATAGCCGACGCCCGCCTCGCCGCGGATCGGGGCCCGCTGCCCGACCAGGGCGGCGATGTCGCGGTAGATCGACCGCTTCGAGGTCTCCAGCTCCCGCGCCAGCGCGTCGGCGGTCACCGGCGCCCGCCCGCGCCGCAGGATCTGGATGATCTGGAACAGTCGCTCGGCGCGCCTCATGTCGTCCTCGTGCGACCCGCCTGACAGCATGCTGTCAGCAGGATCGCGAGGCAAGCGACCGGGCCGCGAGGCTCCTAGTCCTCGTCGCGCTCGCCCTCGGCCATGCTCCGGGCCAGCTGCATCAGGGCCGCGCGGGCCCTGGGGCTCTGGATGGCGTTGTAGGCCTCGACCAGCTCGGCCACGCCGCTGCTCGCCAGCCGCGCCAGCTGGGCGCCGTCGAGTTCGCCGGCCGAGCCGCCCTCCTCGCCGACCAGGTAGCCGACCGTGCACTGAAGCTTCTCGGCGATCCGGACCAGCATCGAGGCGGACACCCGGTTGGCGCCGCGTTCGTACTTCTGGACCTGCTGGAAGGTCAGGCCCAGGTGCTCGGCGAGCACGCCCTGGCTCACGCCCAGTTCGCGCCGCCGGATACGAATGCGCGCCCCCACGCCCACGTCGATTGGATCAGCCATTCATGCCTCCCGAGCCGCGCCGCTCAACCTCTGGCGGCGCATCTTGCCGACTCTTCCGGTCGGATGAGGATGAGACTAGTGCGTCGTCGGGGTTGTGGCGAGAATCGATGAGACGTCGTCGATGAGTGACAATGCCGCAGTCTCGCCTTCTGCTTCCTCGACGGCGGCGATCTTCCTCAGCAATACGTCGACGATCCTTCGGCGGTCGGGCGAGAGCTTGCGAACGAGATCCATGAACGCCTCGTCCTCGTCGAGGGCGAACAGGCTGTCGAAGTCGAAGGCCGCGCTCATGCGTGGGCCGCCTGGCTGTAGGCCGCCGGACCGCGCCAGGCCGCTTCCAGCCCGGCCGGCGTCGTGGCGGGCGTGATCGTCGCCGGATCGAGCTCGAAGGCGGACGGGCGGGTCAGGCCGTACGCCCGGCGCAGGCGGTGGATCAGGTCCTCGCTGACCGGAATTTCGTAGCCGACGGCGGCCCCGCCCTCCGGATAGACCACCGGCAGGCCGATCGGCCTGAGGTCCAGCCAGGCGCGGATGCCGTGCGCCAGCAGGCCGACGTCGACCGATCCGACCAGCCGGTCGACGCCGTGGCGCAGCGCCGCCTCCAGCATGGCGACGCGGAACTCGCCCGCGCGCCGGCGCGCCTCGCCGACCGAGCGGCCCTGGGCGCCCGCCAGGTGGCGCGCCATCTCCCAGACATCCGGCCGGCGCAGCCGCTCGGCCCCGCCCTCGACGCAGCCGGGCATCTCGTCGAGCAGGATGGACCAGTCCATCACCGGCCTTACCCGCACGCTGACCTGCAGGCCGCCGCCGCGATCGAGCATCAGGATGTAGATCGCCTTGTCGTCGTCGCCGCGGTCGTACTCGCCGCCGTCCTCGCGGACCTGCAGCCGCCAGCCGCGCGCGCCGACGAAGACCTCCCGCCGCAGGCGGTGCATGGCGAGGAGCTGGTCAGCGTAGACCTCGCGCTGGGCATGGGTGACGACATGGATCATGGCCGGTCCCTCGGTGAGGGACGGAGCCTCCGCCCGCCCGGCGGCACGGCCTATGGGGCGATTACCCTATTGCTCAGAACAGCGGCGGCTGGACCAGGCCGAGGGCGAAGGCCCGCCACGCCAGGCTGGCCCGGCTGACCACCCCGAGCTTGGTCTTGGCCGCCTCGATGTGGTGGTTCACGGTCTTGCGGGAGATCGACAGGATGCGGCCGATCTCCTCGTCGGACTTGCCCAGGCACACCCAGTAGACGCACTCGGCCTCCCGCTGGCTCAGCGGCTTCTCCAGCTCCGCCGGGGCCGCCGGCCGCTCCAGGAAGCCCTCGCCGACGACGGCGTAGAGGCTCGCCAGGGCGTGGGCGGTGGAACGCTCGACCTCGTCCAGCGCGCGGCCCTTGTCCATCTTCAGGTCGACGATCGACAGGCCGCCGTTGATGCCCCGCACCGGACAGATCAGCACCTCCGAGTTCCACCACTCGAAGGCCTCGCCGAACAGTGTCCGCGTCGGCGTCTCCATCCCGCGCGCCGCCGCCTCGCTCCAGGTGAACGGATCGCGCGACTGGAACGACATCGTGATGGCGGTGTCGTAACGGGCGTAGTTGTTCGCGAAATAGTGGTCGACCCAGCCTTCGGGGGCGGCCTCGCCGAACACCGGCCGGGGGGGCAGGGCGCGACCGTCGGCGGACAGGCGGATGTAGACCGCCCCGGTGAAGCCGAGCGCCGCGACCGCGTCCTTGAAGCGCGCGTTCAGCGCATCGAGCGTGCCGAGGCCCTGCGCGTCCTGGAGGAAGCGGAAGACAGTCGCACGCGTGGTCTCGTCCAGCATAGGTCCCACCCCGAACCGGGTAGCCTATCCTCGCAGGGAGAGGTTGAGAACCGCGACCCGGGCTTCCGGCCGCCGGTTTCGGCGGAGGTGTCGCCTATTTGTCCACCCGCGCCTGCAGCGCCTCGGCCCCGTGCGGCGCCCGCACCTTGCCCTCGTGGATGATGAAGGCGAACACCTCGCGCGGCGTCCGCGGCGCGACGTGGCCGGGATCGACCTTCGGCAGGTCCGCCGGCTCGCCGCCGCCGGCCCAGGCTTTCAGCCGCCCCGCCCATCGGTCCAGCGCGGCCGCGTCATAGGCGGTCTCGACGTCGTCCGATCCGGTCTGCAGCCGGGCGTAGACGAAGTCGGCGGTCACGTCGGCGATCTCCGGATAGGTGGCGTGGTCGGCGTAGACGCAGGCGACGCCGTGCTTGCGCAGCAGGGCCGGGAACTCCGGCGTGCAGAAGCTGTCGTGCCGCACCTCCACCGCATGTCGCAGGGGCCGGCCGTCCAGGGTCTTCGGCAGGAGCGCGAGGAAGCCCTCGAAATCCTCGGGGTCGAACGCCTTGGTGTTGGCGAACTGCCAGAACACCGGCCCCAGCCTGTCGCCGAGTTCGGCGATGCCCTGTGCGAAGAACTTCTCCAGGCTCTCGCCCGCCCCGGCGAGGACCTTCCGGTTGGTGGTGAACCGTGACCCCTTCACCGTGAACACGAACCCGTCCGGCGTCTCGTCCCGCCACTTCTTCCAGCTGTCGGGCTTGAACGTCGAATAGTAGGTGCCGTTGATCTCGATCGCGCGCAGCCGGCGGCTCATGTAACCGAGCTCGTCCTTCTGCTTGACCGTGCCCGGATAGAACACCCCCCGCCAGGGCTCGAACGTCCAGCCGCCGCAGCCGGTGCGGATGGTTGCGGGGGTCATGGCTGAATCTCCTTCACAGGCCAGCTTACCAACACCGCTCATCCTCGCGGAAGCGAGGACCCTGGCTTTGCTGGATCCGCGGCCCCCTGTCCCCCGATTTCCCGGCGAAGGCCGGGAACCGCTGAGACATCCCGGGCCCTTGCCCCGATGGGCCCCGGCCTTCGCCGGGGACGCGGGGGATGGGGGGACAGCGCAAAATCGATCCCCTTCGCCAGAACCTCATTCATGATCACACCCGTTCCCGTCGCATGGGGAGGGCGTATGGCCATGCGACCTTGCGGCGACGGGAATGAGGCTTGAGCGGTGAAGCGGCGAGGGGGTTACTCGCCGGGTCCGGGGCCGGGGTTTCGTATCCCCGACCCGCCCGCCAGGGGCAGAACGGCTAAGCCCGACAAGGGCTGCCTACCGTCGCTCCTGTCCAGACGAGCTTCGCGGAGCGTTCCTGGCCGGCCCACAGCTGGCAAAGCCTACCCCCACAGACACCCGGGCCAGCCCGGGGGCGCTCCGCACCACCTCCCCAACCTGTTCGGGCGAAAGTCCGTTGAGGCGGCGACGCCGTGCGTCCTTCGACACGGCCCTTCGGGCCTGCTCAGGATGACGTATCTGGAAAGCTACCCACCCACGTCATGCTGAGCAGCGACCGCAGGTCGCGTGTCGAAGCACGCAGGGCCGATCAGCACTCCACCCGGTTCACCGCCAGCCCCACGGCCAGGCCGCCCAGCGAGGTCTCCTTGTAGATCTCGTTCATGTCCTCGCCGGTGCGCTTCATGGTGGCGATGACCTTGTCCAGGCTGACCGAATGCTCGCCGTCGCCCAGCAGGGCCAGGCGGGCGGCGTCGATGGCCTTGATGGCGCCCATGGCGTTGCGCTCGATGCAGGGGATCTGGACCAGGCCGCCGATCGGGTCGCAGGTC
>CALKHU010000029.1 GCA_937991555.1 uncultured Caulobacter sp. | reverse complement strand
CGGCCATGCCGGCGCAGTCGCCGACGTTGTCGCCCACGTTGTCGGCGATGGTCGCCGCGTTACGGGGATCGTCTTCCGGGATGCCGGCCTCGACCTTGCCGACCATGTCGCCGCCGACGTCGGCGCCCTTGGTGAAGATGCCGCCGCCGAGGCGGGCGAAGATCGAGATCAGCGAGGCGCCGAAGCCGAGGGCGACCAGGGCGTCCACCACTTCACGGCCGGTCGGGTCGAGCCCGCGCACGCCCGTCAGGTAGTAGTAGTAGCCCGCCACGCCGAGCAGCGCGAAACCGGCCACGAACAGACCGGTGATGGCGCCCGAGGTGAAGGCCAGGTTCAGGCCCTTGCCGAGGCTCTCCGACGCCGCCTGCGCGGTGCGGACGTTGGCCCGGACGGAGATCAGCATGCCGGCGAAGCCGGCCGCGCCGGACAGCACGGCCCCGATCAGGAAGCCGGTGGCGGCGAACCAGCCGAGCAGCAGGCCGGCGCCGACGAAGATGACCGCGCCGACGACCGCGATGGCGGTGTACTGCTTGGTGAGATAGGCCGTGGCCCCTTCCTGGATCGCCGCGGCGATCTCCTGCATTCGCGCGTTGCCGGCCGATTTGCGCATCAGGGCCGCGGTCTGCACCACGCCGTATACGACGGCGAGCAGACCGGCGCCGATCGCCAGCCAGAGAAAGTCGATACCCATAGTTTCCAAGCGCCCCTTTATGTTCGGAGCCAGGACTGTCCGGTCGGCCTGACGGCCCTCCCCGGCCACCTGGTTCACCATGACGGCGCGTCGGGTGTCGACGCGCCGCTGTTATCAAGATCACCGTGTTTGCCAGTTACCCCCGGACGGCGCAACCGGGGCGTGGCGTGGGCGACAGGACCGGCTCAGCGACCGGGGGGCGTCGGCAGGCGGCTGCGCTGCTTGGGGGTCTGGCTGACCAGTTCTGCGCGGGTGAAGCTGCCGGCCCCGCCGATGGCCTTCGCCTGCGCCAGGAGGACCGCCGTCAGCCGCCGCTCGTCGATGCGGGTGTAGTCGGTGGGGACGGTGAAGGGCGTCCTGTGGCCGGCCCGCACGACGGCGTCCCTGAACCAGGGCTCCTTGGCCCGCATCTTCGCCCCGTCGGCCCCGTGCGCCAGGTGCAGGCGCAACTGCACGAAGACGTAGTTGATCAGCTTGCCGTTGACCGCCACCGGCAGGGCGATCGGCGACAGGTTCACATAGGGCTCGGCCTTGCCCTCCTCGCCGCCGCCGGCCGCCTGGGCGGCGGTGGCGGCGAGCGCGAGGGGAACGGCGGCGAGAAGCTGGCGGCGGCGCATGGTCCGCTGATGCCACGCCGTGGTTAAGGCCGGGTTAGATCAGCCGTGCGTCCAGCCGAGGCGCGGCGTCGCGATCGCGACTCCGCCATGGCAGGCGCGGACGCCCTGCCCGGCCTCGAAGACCCCGACCACGGCCAGGTCCGCGACCGCGGGCGAGTCCGGCGCCAGGGCGCAGACGATCTGGTAGTCGTCGCCGCCGGACGCCAGCCGGGCCAGGGCCTCGCCGCGATCGGGCTGGGCGGCGAGCCAGGCGGCGGCCTCCGGCGACAGGGGCAGGCGGTCGAGGTCGATGCGCACCCCGCAGCCGGACGCCGTCGCCAGATGGCCGGCGTCGGCCAGCAGCCCGTCGGAGACGTCGGCCGCGGCGCGGGCGTGGGCGCGGAGACGGTCGCGCAGGTCCGTGCGGGGCGTCGGGAGGCGATAGCGCGCGGCCAGCGCCGGGCTGTCGAGGGCGCCGCTGGCGGCGTGCAGACCGAGCCAGCCGTCGCCGATCGGGCCGCTGACCGCCAGCAGGTCGCCCGGACGCGCGCCGCCGCGCAGCACCGCCCCGCCGGCCGGGACCCAGCCCAGCAGCGTGGCGGTGACCGCCAGCGGCCCCGGCGTCGAGACCGTGTCGCCGCCGAGCAGGACCAGGCCGAAGGCCTCGCCGTCCTCGGCCAGCCCCCGCGCGAACAGCGCCTTCGCGTCCCACGACGTGTCGTGCGGCCAGGCGGTGGTCAGGAAGTAGCCGTAGGGCTCGGCGCCCTTGGCGGCGAGGTCCGACAGGTTCACCCGCAGCAGCTTGCGGGCGACGAGGTCGAGCGGATCGTCCGGCAGGAAATGCACGCCGGCGACCAGGGCGTCCTTGGTGACGACGAGGTCGAAGCCCGGGCGCGAGGGGATGACGGCGGCGTCGTCGAGCAGATCGAGCGCTTCCGGCGCCCCCTTCGTCAGGGGACGCAGGAGTTGCGCGATCCAGTCGAACTCACCCCCGGGCATCGCGGGCGATGCCGTCGAGCGCGCCGTTGACGAAGCCGGGCTCGGGCCCTTCGAAGAAGGACTTGGCGATCTCGACGTACTCGTCGATGGCGACCTCGACCGGGACGTCCGGGCGATGCATCAGCTCCCAGCCGCCGGCGCGGAGGATGGCGCGCAGGGTGGCGTCGATCCGCTCCAGCCGCCAGCCGCTGGCCAGCCGCTTGACCACCGCGCCGTCGATCGCGGCCTGGCGGGCGACGACGCCCTTCACCAGGTCCGCGAAGAAGGCCTCGTCCGCCTCGGCGAGGGTCTCGCCCTCCATGTCGCGGTCGAAGCGGTGCTCGCTGAACTCGGCGATGACGGCCTCGGCGCCGACGCCGCTCATCTCCATCTGGTAGAGGGCCTGGACGGCCGCCAGGCGGGCGACGGTGCGGGCGCGGCGCTCGCGGGCGCTGAGGTTGACCTTCTCCTCGGTCGCTGCGACCAGCCTGTCGTAGGCCGCCTTCAGCGAAGCCGGCTTGTTGGGCTCGCCGCTCACCGCGCCGTCCCCGACAGCGACCGGCGGATGTTGATGACGTCGAGGCAGGCGCGCGCGGCGCCGCCGCCCTTGTCGCCCTCCGAGGCGCGCGCGCGGGCCCACGCCTGCTCCTCGTCCTCGACGGTGAGAATGCCGTTGCCGATGGCGAGCCCGTGACGGGTGGCGAGGTCCATCAGGCCGCGGGCGCTCTCGTTGCAGACGATCTCGAAGTGGTAGGTCTCGCCGCGGATGACCGTGCCGAGGGCGACGTAACCGTCGTAGCGCACGCCGGTGTTGCCGGCCTCCTCGGCGATGGCGATCACCGCCGGAATCTCCAGCGCCCCGGGCACGGTGATGACGTCGTACTCCGCGCCGAAGGCCTGCAGGGCGTCGGTCGCGCCGGCGAGCAGGGCGTCGGCGAGGTCGGAATAGAACCGCCCCTCCACGATCAGGACGCGGATCTTGTCATCGGACATAGGTGTTACTCCTGCCCCTCTCCGGGGGTCTGGATCGGCTGGCGGCCGACGATCTTCAGGCCGTAGCCTTCCAGCGCCGCCGGCTTGAACGTGCTGGAGGTGAGCAAGACCATTTCCCGCACCCCCAGGTCCAGCAGGATTTGCGCGCCGACGCCGTAGTCGCGCAGCGCGTTGGTGCGGAACTGCGCGCCCGCCTCGCCGCCGTAGCGGTCGGACAGCCAGGTCGGGCTCGGGTCGCGGATGAACACAGCCACGCCCGGGCCCTCGTTCTCGCCGATGGCGCGCAGGGCGGCGGCGACGTAGTCGCGGCGGCCGCCGCTGAAGCCCAGCATGTCGACCGCGAAGTCGACCTGGTGCATGCGCACCAGCGTGGGCCTGTCGGCCTCGATGCGCCCCTTGACCAGGACCACATGCTCCGAGCGGTCGATCAGGTTGCGGTAGATCATCATCCGGAAGTCGCCGCCGTGGACGCTGTGGAACGGCGTCTCGAGCACGCGGTCGACCTGCCGCTCGGTGCGGCGGCGATAGGCGATCAGGTCGGCGATGGTGCCGATCTTCAGGCCGTGCAGCTGGGCGAAGGGGATCAGGTCCGGCAGCCGGGCCATGGTCCCGTCATCCTTCATGATCTCGCAGATCACCCCGGCCGGGTTCAGGCCGGCCAGGCGGGAGATGTCCACCGCCGCTTCGGTGTGGCCGGCGCGGACCAGCACGCCGCCGTCGCGGGCGACCAGCGGGAAGACGTGGCCCGGCGAGACGATGTCGTCGGGGCCCTTGGTCGGGTCGATGGCCACCGCGATGGTGTGGCTGCGGTCGTGGGCCGAGATGCCGGTGGTGACCCCCTCCTTCGCCTCGATCGAGACGGTGAAGGCGGTCGTCATGCTCTCGCGGTTCTCGATCGCCATCGGCGGCAGGCGCAGCTGGCGCGCGCGGTCGTTGGTGATCGACAGGCAGATCAGGCCGCGAGCGTGCCGGGCCATGAAGTTGATCTGTTCGGGCGTCGCGAACTGGGCGGGGATGATGACATCGCCCTCGTTCTCGCGGTCCTCGGCGTCGACGAGGATGTAGGGACGGCCGTTGCGGGCGTCCTCGATGATGTCCTCGATCGGTGAGATGGGGGTGTCTTCGGTCATTACGCCGTCTCCTGCCACCGGGCGAGGTAGCGCGCCAGCATGTCGATCTCGAGATTCACGCGGTAGCCGGGCGTCAGTTCGCCCAGGGTGGTGACCTCGAAGGTGTGGGGGATGATGTTGACGCCGAAAACGTCGTCCTCGACCTCGTTGACGGTCAGGCTGACGCCCTCGACCGTGATCGAGCCCTTCGGGGCGATCAGGCGATGCAGCGGCCTGGGCGCCCGGATGCGGATCCGGTGCGAGCCGCCCTCGGGCGCGATCGACAGCACCTCGCCGACGCCGTCGACATGGCCCGAGACGATGTGGCCGCCCATCTCGTCGCCCAGCCGCGCGGCGCGCTCCAGGTTCATGCGATGGCCCTCGGCCCAGCGGTCCAGGGTGGTCTTCGACAGGGTCTCGTGGCTGACCTCGACCGCGAACCAGCCCTCGCCCTTCTCGACCACCGTCAGGCAGCAGCCCGCGTGGGCGATCGACGCGCCGAGGTCGATCGAGGCGACGTCATAGGCCGTCTCGATCTCGAAGCGGCGATCGCGGTTGGTCTCGCGCACGGAGCGCACGCGCCCAACGTCGGTGACAATGCCAGTGAACATCAGGCCTTCTCGTAGCGCTCCCAGAGGTCGTCGCCGACCGTTTCGACCGCCGTCCGCCGGAACCGCGGCGCGGCGGCGAGATCCTTCAACACGAAGGCCCCGACCCCGGGACGACCCTCGTCGCCCAGCACGATCGGCGCCCGGAACCATTCCAGCGCGTCCACCAGTCCCGCCGCCAGCAGGCTGGCCGCCACCTGGCCGCCGCCCTCGACGAAGATGCGGGGCTCGAAGCCCGAGATCGAACCCGCGCGCTCCGGCAGCGCCTCGGCCAGTCGCTGCTTCAGATAGGCCTGAAGCGCGGCGATGGCAGCCCTCGGATCGACGCGACCCTCTGTCTCCGCGACCTGGAGCACGGTGACCCCAGCGTCAGTCAAACGGTTGTTTGGATTCTCGAGGGTGACGACCACCGTCGCCAGCCGACCGGCGTCGCGCACCAGCTTCGTCGTCAGCGGCAGGCGCTGGCGGCTGTCGAGCACAACGCGCACCGGCTGAAGACCGACGAAGCCCGGCAGGCGGACGGTCAGCTCCGGATCGTCCGCGATCGCGGTCTCGACCCCGACCAGCACGGCCTGGTGCATGGCCCGCAGCCGGTGGACCTGTTCCCGCGCCGCCGGACCCGTGATCCAGCGGCTCTCGCCCGAGGCCGTCGCGATCCGTCCGTCCAGCGAGGTGGCCAGCTTGAGGGTGACCCCCAAGGCTCAGTCCTCGAGGTCTTCGGAGAGGCCTTCGGCGTTCAGGAACTGCGCGAAGTCGTCCGTGTGCTTGAAGTCGCGGTAGACCGAGGCGTAGCGGACGTAGGCGACGTCATCGAGCGCCTTCAGCGCCTTCATGACCATCTCGCCGACGACCGACGACGGCAGCTCGGTCTCGCCCATGCTCTCCAGCTGGCGGACGATGCCGTTGATCAGCCGGTCCACGCGCTCCGGCTCGATATTGCGCTTGCGCAGCGGCAGCGCGACCGAGCGGGCCAGCTTCTCGCGGTCGAAGGGCGTGCGCCGGCCCGACCGCTTGAGGATGGTCAGCTCACGCAGCTGCACGCGCTCGAAGGTGGTGAAGCGGCCGCCGCATTCGGGGCAGAGCCGCCGGCGACGGATGGCCGCGCCGTCTTCCGACGGGCGGCTGTCCTTCACCTGGCTTTCCATGTGTCCGCAGAACGGGCAGCGCATATCTGGGCCCCTCCCGGAGGACCGTGCGTATTAGTTGTAGATCGGGAAGCGCGCCGTCAACGCCAGGACCTGCTCGCGGACCTTCGCCTCGACCTCGGCGTTGCCGTCCGGACCGTTCTTCGCAAGGCCGTCGACGACCTCGCCGATCCAGCGGCCGATCTGACGGAACTCCTCGGCCCCGAAGCCGCGGGTGGTGCCCGCCGGGGTGCCGAGACGGACGCCCGAGGTGACCACGAACGAAGCCGTGTCGAACGGGATGCCGTTCTTGTTGCAGGTGATGTGGGCGCGCTCGAGCGAGGCCTCGGTGTCGCGGCCGGTGACGCCCTTGGGGCGCAGGTCGACCAGCATCACGTGGCTGTCGGTGCCGCCCGAGACGATGTTCAGGCCCGAGGCCATCACCGTCTCCGCAAGCGCCTTGGCGTTGGTCACGACCTGGGCGGCGTAGGCCTTGAACTCCGGCTGCAGGGCCTCGCCGAAGGCCACGGCCTTGGCGGCGATGACATGCTCCAGCGGCCCGCCCTGCAGGCCCGGGAAGACGGCCGAGTTGATCTTCTTGGCGATCGCCTCGTCGTTGGTGAGGATCAGGCCGCCGCGCGGTCCGCGCAGGGTCTTGTGGGTCGTGGTCGTCACGACATGGGCGTGCGGCACGGGGTTGGGATAGGCGCCGCCGGCGACGAGGCCGGCGTAGTGGGCCATGTCGACCATCAGCAGCGCGCCGATGCTGTCGGCGATCTCGCGGAAGCGCTTGAAGTCGATGGCGCGGCCATAGGCCGAGCCGCCGGCGATGATCAGCTTCGGCTTCTCGCGCTCGGCAACCTCGGCGACGTTGTCGTAGTCGATGTACTGGTCCTGCTGCCGCACGGTGTAGGCGACCGGCTTGAACCACTTGCCGGACTGGTTGGCCGGCGAGCCATGGGTCAGGTGGCCGCCGGCGGCCAGGTCCATGCCCATGAAGGTGTCGCCCGGCTGCAGCAGGGCCATGAACACCGCCTGGTTCGCCTGGGCGCCCGAGTGGGGCTGGACGTTGGCGAACCCGGCGCCGAACAGTTCCTTGGCGCGCTCGATGGCCAGCTGCTCGATGACGTCGACGTACTCGCAGCCGCCGTAGTAGCGCTTGCCGGGGTAACCCTCGGCGTACTTGTTGGTCAGGATCGAGCCCTGGGCCTCGAGCACCGCCCGGCTGACGATGTTCTCAGAGGCGATGAGCTCGATCTGGTTCTGCTGGCGCTTCAGCTCATGGGCGATGGCTTCGGCGATCGCCGGATCGGCCGTACCGAGGTCGGCGCCGAAGAAGGCGGGACGGATCGGAGTCGTGGCGTTCATGGTCGGATCTCCTGGCAACGGCGCAGCGGCGCGCCCTCTTTAGTGTGCATTGCGAAAAATGGGAGGCCGGATTTGCATCGTCTCGATGCATGCCGTTGCCGGAAGCCGGCCGGCGGCACGTGAAATCGCCGGACCGCGGCGGAACCGGCGCCGACGGACGCGCGTTGCTGACGACAGCAGGCCGGCGCGCTGTCGCGACCGGACGGCGCGTCATATCCGAGAGAAAAGGTGAGTAATGGCCGACGAGACAGGGCGCGGCGAAACGCCGGAGACGGAAATCCTCGCCCATGCGTCCGAGATCGTGGCGGCCTATGTGAGCCGGAACGCGATCGGGGCGGCGGCCCTGCCGGACCTGATCCGGTCGGTGCACCAGTCGCTGAGCGCCCTGTCGGGCGCCGCCGCAACCCCGGCGCCGCGCGAGAAGCAGAAGCCGGCGGTGCCGATATCGCGGTCGGTGCAGCGGGACTACATCGTCTGTCTGGAAGACGGCGCGCACCTGAAGATGCTGAAGCGCTACCTGCGCTCGCGCTTCGACCTGTCGCCTGAGGAATACCGCCGCAAGTGGGGCCTGCCGCCGGACTATCCGATGGTCGCGCCTGCCTACGCCGAGCGCCGCTCGGATTTCGCCAGGCAGATCGGACTTGGAAAGGGCGTGCGGCGGCGGTCGTAGCTCCGGTTGCGTGGAGGGCTTCTAGCTGATTTCCCCGCCCTCGTCATCCTCGCGACAAGCGCGAGGATGACGGAGGTGGTGTTTCTACGCCGCCACGCCGCCGACGCGGGCGATGTTGCAGTGGGTCCAGAGCTTTTCCATGGCCCCGACCAGATCGCGCATCATCGCGTCGGTGTGGAACGGAGTCGGCGTGAAGCGCAGGCGCTCGGTGCCGCGCGGCACCGTCGGGTAGTTGATGGGCTGGACGTAGACCCCGTAGTCCTCGAGCAGCATGTCGCTGACCATCTTGCAGTGGACGGCGTCGCCGACCATCACCGGCACGATGTGGCTGACGGAGCTCCCCATGACCGGGAGCCCGGCGTCCTTCATCATCTTCTTGAGGGTCGCGGCGCGCTCCTGGTGCTTCTGGCGCAGCTCGTCGTGCTCCTTCAGGTAGCGCACCGACGCCAGGGCGCCGGCCGTCAGGGCCGGCGGCAGCGAGGTCGTGAAGATGAAGCCCGAGGCGTAGGAGCGGATCGCGTCGACGATCACCGCGTCGGCGGCGATGTAGCCGCCCATGACGCCGAACGCCTTGCCGAGCGTGGCCTCGATGATGTCGATCTGGTCCATCATGCCGTCGCGCTCGGCGACGCCGCCGCCGCGCGGGCCGTACATGCCGATGGCGTGGACCTCGTCGATGTAGGTCAGGGCGCCGTACTTCTTCGCCAGCGCCACGGTCCCGGGGATGTCCGAGATGTCGCCGTCCATCGAGTAGACGCTCTCGAAGGCGATCAGCTTCGGCGCGGCCGGGTCCGCGGCGGCCAGCAGCTGCTCCAGGTGCGCCAGGTCGTTGTGCCGGAAGATGTGCCGCGCGCCGCCGCCGTTGCGGATGCCGCTGATCATCGAGGCGTGGTTCAGCTCGTCGGAGAAGACGATCAGGCCGGGCAGGATCTTGTAGAGGGTCGACAGCGTCGCCTCGTTGGAGACGTAGCCGGACGTGAACAGCAGCGCCGATTCCTTGCCGTGCAGGTCGGCCAGCTCGCGCTCGAGTTCGACGTGGTAGTGGGTGGTGCCGGAGATGTTGCGGGTGCCGCCAGAGCCGGTGCCCGTCGCGTCGATGGCCTCGTGCATCGCGTCGATGACCACCGGGTTCTGGCCCTGGCCGAGGTAGTCGTTCGAGCACCAGACCACGATCTCGCGCTCGGATCCGTCCTCGCGGGTCCAGGTGGCGCGCGGGAAATCGCCTCGATGGCGCTTCAGGTCGGCGAAGACGCGATAGCGACCTTCGGCGCGCACCTGCTGCACGGCGTTTTCAAAAGCGGCCTTGTAGTCCATCGACGATGCCCGGCTTCCCAGACGACGAAGCGCCCCGACCGGCTCCTTGCTTCTTATTGTTGAGGCCGCTTTTGGCGCCTCAACCGACCCCTGTCCACTTACGGCAGTTTCATCTCGCTACCTACTACGGGAAACCACGTAGGTCTTGCGAGAACAGTTCGCAGGGCGGCGGTTTTGATCCAGGACAAGTCGTCGCGGATCAGGACTTCAGCGTGTCGAGCCGGCCGCGGAACATCTGCAGCATGGCCGAAAAGTCCTTCTGGCCGAAACCGAGCCCGTCGAGGAGCGCGTAGAGCGCCTCGGCCTGGGCCCCCAGCGGCGTGGTCGCTCCCGCGCGGGCGGCGGCTTCCTGGGCGAGCTTGAGGTCCTTCAGCATCAGGGCGGTGAGGAAGCCGCCCTCGTAGTTGCGGTTGGAGGGCGCCGCCTCGACCGGTCCGGGCCAGGGGCTGTAGCTGGTCAGCGACCAGCACTGTCCCGAGGATTTCGAGGCGATCTCGAAGAACCGCTCCGGCTCCAGGCCCAGTTTCTCGGCCAGGGCGAAGGCCTCGCAGGTGCCGATCATCGAGATGCCGAGCAGCATGTTGTTGCAGATCTTGGCCGCCTGGCCCGAGCCCAGCGCGCCGGCGTGGAACACCGCCCGGGCCATCGGCTTGAGGGCGTCCTCGCAGGCCGGGAAGTCGGCCGTCTCGCAGCCGACCATGAAAGCGAGCGTTCCGGCCTCCGCGGCCATGATGCCGCCGCTGACCGGGGCGTCGGCGAAGGTCAGGCCGGCCGCCCTCGCCTGCTCGCCGACCGCACGCGCGCTGTCGACATCGATGGTCGAGCAGTCGATCAGACGGGCCGACCTGAGCGCGTTGGGGATGATCTCCTGGCCGTAGACCGCGCGGACATGGGCGCCGGCCGGCAGCATGGTGACGACGACATCGGCGTCCTTCACGGCGTCGGCGACCGAGGCCGCCGGGCGGCAGCCGGCCGCGACGGCCCTGTCGACCGCCGCCTGCGACAGGTCGTAGGCATGGACCTCGCGGCCCGCCTTGACCTGGTTGGCGGCCATCCCGGCCCCCATGTTGCCGAGACCGATGAAGGCGATGCGGGTCATGGGCGTCTCTTAGGCGGGCTTGCGGAACTTGAGGACGAACTGGTCGGTCCGGCCGTTGATGGCCGGATCGAAGACCGAGGCGGTGCGCGGGTCGGCAGGGTTCCGCAGCAGGTCGCTCTCCGACTCCAGCACGAAGCCGGCGGCGGCCAGCTCGGCCTTCACCAGGGCGATGTCGATGCGGTGCAGCCTGTTCGAGTCGCGGTCGCCGGAACCGTCGGCGGCGTAGTGGTCGATCAGCAGCAGCACCCCGCCCGGCTTGAGCGCCGCGAAGAGGCTGCGGTTGATCGCCGCGATCTGCCCGGGTCCGGCGCCGCCCAGATGCAGGTCGTGGTAGTTCTGGGCGGTGAAGATCAGGTCCAGCGGCTCGGGGAAGGCGACGGCGCCGAGCGAGGCGCGGACCGGGACGATGTTGGGCGCGAAGGTCGCCGTCTGGTCCTGGAGGGTGGCGTAGTCCGCCCGGAAGGCGATGAACTCGGTGGCCTGGAAGGCGTAGACCCTGCCCTCCGGCCCGACGGCGCCGCTGAGCACCCGCGTGAAGTAGCCGCCGCCCATCATCAGGTCGCCGACGCAGTCGCCGGGCCTGACGCCCGCGAAGGCGAGGATCTCGGCCGGCTTGCGAGCGGCGTCGCGGGCGCGCTGCGCCTCCGGCCGGGCCGGGTTGGCGACGCCCGCGGCGATGTGGGCGGGAATGTCGGCGGCCAGGGCGGCGCCGGACAGGACGAGGGCGAGCGCCCCGGCGAGCGGAACGGCGAGGCGGCGGATCATCGGCGGGCGCTCCCGGGCTTGCGGAACTTGAAGGCGAACTGGTCGGTCCTGCCGCGGATGCCGGCGTCGAAGACGTTGGCGCTGAGCGGGTCGCGCGGATTGCGCAGGATGCGGGTCTCGCCGACGTAGATGAAGCCGGCGGCCTCCACCTCGCGCCGGACCACGGCCGGGTCGATACGGTGCAGGTTGTCCCACTGGGCGACGGTCGTGCCCGGCTTCGCGGTGTGGTCGACGACGATGTAGACGCCGCCCGGCTTCAGCGCGGCGAAGGCGCGGCGGTTCACCGTCGCCACGTCGACCGGCCCCATGAACGGCAGATGCAGGTCGTGGTAGTTCTGGGCGGTGAAGATCATGTCGACCTTCTCCGGCGCGCCGAACTCCGGCATCCGCTTCAGGATCATGCGGGCGTTGGCGAAGGGCGGCTTGCCGATCCAGGCCGCGACCGAGGGCGGGCGGCCCTTGGCGACGGCGGTCAGCTCGTCCGGCACATAGGCGTAGACGCGGCCCTTCGGCCCGACGGCCTTCGAGAAGATGCGGGTGAAATAGCCCTGCCCCGGGACCAGGTCGATGACCTTCATGCCGGGACGCAGTCCGGCCCAGGCGAGCAGTTCGCCCGGCTTGCGGGCGGCGTCGCGGGCGCGGTCCGCCTCGGGACGGGCCGGGTCCGCCAGGGCGGCCGACAGGAATCCGGGAATGGCGACCGGGGCGTCGGCGGGCG
>CALKHU010000028.1 GCA_937991555.1 uncultured Caulobacter sp. | reverse complement strand
ATTAAAGTGGTACGTGAGCTGGGTTCAGAACGTCGTGAGACAGTTTGGTCCCTATCTGCCGTGGGTGTACGAAGCTTGAGAGGATCTGTCCCTAGTACGAGAGGACCGGGATGGACACACCTCTGGTGGACCTGTCGTGGCGCCAGCCGCGCAGCAGGGTAGCTAAGTATGGAATAGATAACCGCTGAAAGCATCTAAGCGGGAAACTAACCTCAAAACAAGGCCTCGCTGAGGATCGTGGAAGACTACCACGTTGATAGGCCGGGTGTGGAAGTGCGGCGACGCATGGAGCTTACCGGTACTAATAATCCGATCGGTTTGATCGTTTCTCAGCAAAACTCATGAATGCGGACTTTGAGTTCGCCGACAATGTCTTCTCATTTTCATCTGTCCGTCTTGCCGACCTGGTGGCTATGTCGGAGGTTCCCCACCCGATCCCATTCCGAACTCGGTCGTTAAGCCCTCCAGAGCCGATGGTACTTCGTCTTAAGGCGCGGGAGAGTAGGTCGCTGCCGGGTCTACCGAACAGACAGAATTTCGAATGGTCTTCCTTCACTTTTCCGGTTTGCCGCGGGATGGAGCAGCCCGGTAGCTCGTCAGGCTCATAACCTGAAGGTCGCAGGTTCAAATCCTGCTCCCGCAACCAAATTTCAGAACCCGCCCGACGCAAGTCCGGCGGGTTTTGTCGTTTCCGGGCCTTGCACCACCGCAGCCCACGCGCGAGCCTTGGGCCAGCATTCGCGTTGGGGGCGGCCATGAACGTCAAGATCGCGGTACTCGCCGCCGCCGCCGCGCTGCTGGCGTCCACCGGCGCGTCCGCCCAGGAGGTCGACCTCGCCGCGCTGCTCGGCGCGGGCGGCCGCATCAGCGGCGAGGCGTTGGAGGCGCGGATCGCCAGGGCGGCCGAGCATCCTCTGGGCAGCCGCGAAAACCCCGTCCGGGTGAACATGCCGGACGGCCAGCGCAGCTACCTTCGCAGGCTGCGATGCGCGAACGGCGCGTCGCCCGACTTTTCCCGCAGCGGCAGCGTCGGCCCAGGCCCCTTCGGCTCGATCATCGACGCTTACACCGTGACCTGCAGGGGATCGGAACCGGCGCAGTCCGTGATTTTCATGGACATGTACCATCCGACCCATGACGAAACCCGGGCGCCGCCGGGCTTCACGATGTCGGTCCGGCCCAGGCAGCCGTGAACGGCGTCGTCATCGCCGTCGCCCGCGACGGCGCGCACCGCTTCTCCAAGGTCGGCGAACCTGCGATCCGGCTCCTTGCGGGGCTCGGCGTCGAGGGCGACGCCCATGCGGGCGTGACGGTGAAGCACCGCTCCCGCGTCGCCCGTGACCCCGCCCAGCCGAACCTGCGCCAGGTCCACCTGATCCACGCCGAGTTGTTCGACGAGCTGGCGGCCAAGGGTTTCCCGGTCCTCCCCGGCGATATCGGCGAGAACATCACCACGCGCGGGATCGACCTGCTCTCGCTGCCGGTCGGCGCGCGTCTGACCATCGGCGAGACGGTGGTGGAGATCACCGGACTGCGCAACCCGTGCATCCAGCTCGACCGGTTCCGGCCGGGCCTGATGGCCGCGGTGCTGGATCGCGGCCCCGGCGGCGAGCTCGTCCGCAAGGCCGGCGTGATGGGCGTGGTGCTGGCAGGCGGGGAGGTCCGGCCCGGAGACGCCATCCGCATCGCGTGGCCGCCGCCGCCCCATCGACCGCTCGCGCCGGTCTGAAGGCGGAGTCCCCTTTTCGCGCGCTTCCCGGCGTGGGAGACGAGGGCATGGCCTACGTCACCGTGAACGGACTGAACCTCTGGTACGAGCGCAAGGGCGACGGCCCGCCGCTGCTGTTCATCAACGGCACCGGCGGCGACCTGCGACGCAGGCCGGGGCCCATGGACGGCCCGCTGGCGAAACGCTTCGACATGGTCGCCTACGACCAGCGCGGCCTCGGCCAGAGCGACAAGCCTGACGGCCCCTACAGCATGGCCGACTACGCCGACGATGCCGCCGGGCTTCTGGACGAGCTCGACTGGGCCACGGCGCACGTGGTCGGCGTCTCGTTCGGCGGCATGGTGGCACAGAACCTCGCCGTCCGGCATCCGGGGAGGGTCGCCAGGCTGGTGCTCTGCTGCACTTCGCCGGGCGGCGCCGGGGGCTCATCCTATCCGCTGCACAGCCTCGCGGAGATGGAGCCCGAGGCCCGGGCCAGGCACATGATCGGGGTTTCCGATCGCCGCCGGGACGCCGCCTGGCAGGCGGCCCATCCCGAGCAGGTCGAGGCGCTGGTCCGGATGGCGGTCGATGACCCCTGGGCGTCCGAACCCCGGCGCCGGCTGGGCGCGGCGCTGCAGCTGCAGGCGCGGGCCGGCCACGATGTGTGGGACGCGCTGCCGCAGCTGACCATGCCCACGCTGATCTGCGCCGGACGCTACGACGATCTCGCGCCGCCGTCCGCCCAGGAGGCCCTGGCCGGGCGCATCCCCGGCGCGCAGCTGCGCTGGTACGAGGGCGGTCACCTGTTCCTGCTCGAGGACCGCGCCGCCTTCGCCGATATCATCGCGTTCCTGGAGGACTGAAGGTGGCGCACGCCGTCGTCATCGGAGCCGGTCACAACGGTCTCGTCTGCGCCTTCTATCTCGCCTCGGCCGGCCTGAAGGTCACGGTCCTGGAACGCCGCGACGTCGTCGGCGGCGCTGCGGTGACGGAGGAGTTCCATCCCGGGTTCCGCAACTCCGTCGCCAGCTATACCGTGAGCCTGCTCAATCCGCGCGTGATCGCGGACATGGAGCTGCCGCGGCACGGCCTGCGCATCGTCGAGCGACGGGCGGCCAACTTCCTGCCCCGCGACGACGGCTATCTGCTGACCGGGGAGGGGCGGACGAAGGCGTCGGTCGCGCGGTACTCGCAGCGCGACGCCGAGCGGCTCGACGACTTCGACCATCGCCTGGAAGCGATCGCCGACGTCCTGCGGGATCTCATCCTCCAGACGCCGCCGAACATGGTCGAGGGCGGCCTCGGCCCGGCCCTTCCCGAGTTGCTGAAGAGCGCGCGCCTGGGCCACCGGCTTTCCAGACTCGACGTCACCGCCCGGCGCGACCTGCTGGCGCTGTTCTCGCAGTCGGCCGGCGACTGGCTCGACGGCTGGTTCGAGAGCGATCCGATCAAGGCGGTGCTGGGCTTCGACGGCGTGGTCGGCAATTACGCCAGCCCCTACACCCCGGGCTCGGCCTATGTGCTGCTGCACCATGTGTTCGGCGAAGTGAACGGAAGGAAGGGGGCCTGGGGCCACGCCGTCGGCGGCATGGGTGCGATCACCCAGGCCATGGCCGCCGCCTGCCGGGAGAAGGGCGTGGATATCCGCACGGGCATCGGCGTCCAGGAGATCCTGACGCGGGACGGTCGTGCCGCCGGCGTGGTCACCGACAGCGGCGAGTCGATCGTCGCCGACGCGGTCGTCTCCAACGCCCACCCGCAGATCACCTACGGGCGTCTGCTCGACCCGGCGGTCCTGCCGCGGGACTTTGCCGAGCGGATCCGTCGCTACCGGTCAGGCTCGGGCACCTTCAGGATGAACGTGGCCCTGTCGGAGCTGCCGAGGTTCAGTTGCCTCCCGGAGCCCGGCGACCACCTGACCGCGGGCATCATCATCGCTCCGGACCTGGCCTACATGGACCGCGCCTACATGGACGCCCGGCGCGACGGCTGGTCCCGGGAGCCGATCGTGGAGATGCTGATCCCCTCGACCCTTGATGCGAGCCTGGCGCCGGAAGGACGCCACGTCGCGAGCCTGTTCTGCCAGCATGTGGCGCCGACACTGTCTCACGGGCGGTCGTGGGATGACTGTCGGGAGCAGGTCGCCGACCTGATGATCGCCACGGTCGACCGCTGGGCGCCGGGCTTCGCGGCGTCCGTGCTGGGACGCCAGATCAAGAGCCCCCTCGATCTCGAGCGGGACTTCGGCCTGATCGGCGGCGACATCTTCCACGGTGCACTCAGCCTCGACCAGCTGTTCTCGGCGCGGCCCGTGCTCGGGCACGGCGCCTACCGCGGACCGCTGAAGGATCTCTACCTCTGTGGAGCCGGCGCCCACCCCGGCGGCGGCGTCACGGGCGCGCCGGGCCACAACGCGGCGCGGGAGGTGCTCAGGGACTTCGGTCGCCGCTTCAACGGGGCGGTGTGACAACGCGCCGCGCCGCCTGGAGGCCGCGAACGTCTGAATTCCGCGCCGGACATCTCCCCACTGTCACGCCAGCGGAGTAGGAGACCCGTGTTATTTTGTTGGCGCCCCCGTTTTGGGGCATGCCGACGAGGTCCGGGCCGCACATCGTTGCCCGGCAAGGGGTAGACATGTTCGGCAACAAGGCTAGGCGCGCGGCGTTCGATCGAGAGGTGCGCCTCGAGATGGAGATCCTGCGCAAGCTGCACGGCGACGACGCCCATCGCGTCGCGGTGGAGAAGGCCGGCCGGCCGACCAATCGCACGGCGCGGCGCAAGGTGCTCGAGGAAGCGGCCCGGCAACTCGCGCCGCAGGGCGAGTCGCCGGGCGGGTCGCCGGAACGCAAGAGCGTGCTCGGGCGGATTTTCGGAGGCTAGCCGAACACGGCCGCGTGGCGCGCGGTGATGGCCGGCCAGAGGTCGGCCGCTTGCGGCAAGGCCAATCCGAACTGGTCATGGAGGACGGCGACATACTCGTCCGCCGAACCGATGAGGCGCTCCTCGGTCCCCACCGCCGTCAAGCGCCGGAGCGTCCGCCCCCTGAGGACCGCGAGGCCGTCCGGAAGCGCCCGCTGGACGACGGCGTTGAGGACGAACGGCGAGTCCGGGGCGGTCTGCAGCCAGGCGCAACGCTCCTCCAGCATCGCCTCGTCGGCGGGCTCGTCCCGGAAATCGAACGACGGGGCGCCGCCTCTCGGATGGTTGTGCAGGCGCCACCAGCCGTCGGCCTGCCGCTCGACCCGGAAGTCGAAAACACCGTCGCGGAAGGCGGCCTCCGCCAAGGGGTAGGGTTCCACAGGCCCATCGCCGAAGCCCACGTCGGCGAGCCAGGGGTCGTCGAGGTCCACCTTCAGGACAAGGTGATTGCCGACGGTCCAGTCGCCGAGCGTGGCGCGGTGCACGCCGCCGGCCATGCGGGTGACGCGGAAGCCGATCTCGCCGAGCGCCCAGGCGAGTAGGCCATTCATCTCGTAGCACCAGCCGCCGCGGCCGCGCTCGACGATCTTGGCGTAGGCGTCCGCCGGCGACATCGTCGTCGGCCGGCGGAACTGGACGTCCAGGTTCTCGTACGGGATCGACAGAAGGTGGCGCCGATGCACCGCCCTGAGCGTCTCCAGGTCTGGCCGGACCTCCCCCTCGAAGCCGATGCGCCGGAGGTAGGCGGCCAGATCCATCTACTCGGCCGCGGGCTTTTTCATGCCCATGGCTTCCAGGATCTCGGGGCGGATGTTCTCCGTGCCCTTGCTCTGGACGTGCTGGGCGACGCGGGCGCCGACCGCGGCCATGGCCTCGCCGATGAAGCGCGGACGGTTCTCGGCCGCCCACTTCAGCGAGATCTCGCGGTTCTCGTTCAGGCCCTGGAAGCGCGGGAAGACATAGCGCGCCATCAGTTCGTAGGAGTTCTTCTTGCGGTCCCAGTTGGCCCAGTTGTGGTCCATGAACAGGAAGGCGCCGAAGCCGCCCGACTGCTTCTCAAGCCGTTCGATCTGGGCGATCGCGTCGTCGGGCGTGCCGATCACGGCCATGCCGGAGGCGATCAGCGCATCGACCGGATCGCTTCCGTCCGCCGGCGCCAGCGGCAGGGCCGCGACTTCACGGAAGTAGTAGAGCCAGTTCTCGAGGCCGAAGCGGACATCCTCGCGGGCCTGCTCGCGGGTTTCGGCGATATGCATCGGACCGACCAGGCGCCACTGCGAGCGGTTCATGGTGTTGCCGTGCGCCGCGGCCGTTTCTTCGGCGATGGCCCAGTTCGACGCCAGCGCATTGAAGCCGCCGGTCTGTGTGGCGCCGATCGACAGCAGGCCCAGGCCGTGGCGGCCGGCGGCCGTGGCGCCCGTGGGCGACACCTGGCTGGCGGTGCAGATTTCGACGCTGGGCCGCGACCAGGGCGTCATCTGCAGACGCGCCTCGTGCAACTCGAACCAGTCCGAGACGTGGGTGACCTCCTCGCCGCGCAGCAGCTTGACCATCACGTCGAGGGCCTCGTCCATCCGGTCGCGCTGCTTGGCCACCGGGATGCCCATCAGGAAGGCGTCCGACGGCAGGGAGCCGGGGCCGACGCCGAGCATCACCCGGCCCCGGGTGATGTGGTCCAGCTGGTTGATGCGGTCGGCCAGCATCAGCGGGTGGTGGTAGGGCAGGGAGCTGACGCCGGTGCCGAGCTTGATGTGCTTCGTCCGCTCGGCCACGGTGGCGATGAACAGCTCGGGGCTGGCGATCAGTTCGTAGCCGGCTGAGTGGTGTTCGCCGATCCAGGCCTCGTCGTAGCCGAGCCGGTCCATGTGCTGGACCAGCTCGATGTCGCGCTCCAGCGCCAGCGTCGGATTTTCGTTGAGCGGATGGAACGGCGCGATGAACGCCCCGAAGCGAAGCTTGGTCCCGGCCACGTCGTGTCCCTCCCCGGACATCGTTAGGTGATCTGCGATTACTCTGACCCGGCGCGCCGAGGCTGGCTAGAGGCGCCGTTGCGGAAGCGGACCAGAATTAATGATCAGACCGGCGCGCGCTTCGACGCCCGCGCGGATCAGCAGAACAGGTAGGGGCCCCTGCCGGAGGGGGAGGGCTGCGGCCCGCTCCAGATCTCCAGCCCGGCCTCCCTGGCGCCGCAGACCGAGCACCGCATCCGTCGCTCCAGCATCGAGATCCGGTCGCCCGGGGAGTGCCCCCTGGCCCACCAGCTGGCGTCGAACACCGCCACGCGTTCGCAGTGCGGATTGGCGCAGCGGGCGCGCAGGTGCATGCCTTCGCGCAAGGCCGATGCGATCGGCCATTCGCGGATTTCCAGCGGCCCTCTGACCCTGCGGCTGTCCTGTTCCTCGGCCATCATCGCGCACTCCGTGTTCTTACTATGTTCTCATCGGCGCGCGGGAGTCAACGCGGCCGGAAAGCCCCCGGTCCTCAGTCGGTCTCCAGCAGCCGGATCAGGGCGGTCTCAAGCCGTCGCCCTTCGAGAGACGGGCGTAGCGTGAGTCTGCCGGATGAAAACAGGTCGATGACGCGGGGGTGAACATAGGCCGCGCGACACACCGCCGGCGTGTTGCCGAGGAGACCGGCGACCGCCTTCACGCAGTCGGCGACGGCCTTGCGCGCGGCGGTGTCGGAGACAGGTTTCTCCTGAAGGATCAAGGCCTTGGCGGCCGCCAGCGTGCCAAACCAGGTGCGGAAGTCCTTGGCGGTGAAGTCCTGCCCCATGACCGCGCGGAGGTAGTCGTTGACGTCGCCCGAGGAGACCGCCTGGGCGGCGCCGGTCTGATCGATGTACTGGAACAGGCGCTGGCCGCGCAGGTCGGCGCAGGCCCTGACCACCCGCGCCAGTCGCCGGTCGTGGAAGCCGGTGCGGTGTTCCTTGCCGCTCTTGCCGCGAAAGCAGAACACCGCGCCGCTGCTGTTCAGGGTGACGTGCTTCTTGCGCATCGTGGTCAGGCCGAAGCTCTTGTTGGCCTTCGCGTACTCGTCATTGCCGATGCGGATGAGCGTCAGTTCGAGCATGCCGACCACGGCAGCGAGCACCTTCTCGCGGGGCAGACCGCGGCGCCGAAGGTCCGCGTCCACCCGCCTGCGCAGCGCCGGCAGGGCGCGGCCGAAGGCGACCATGCGACCGAACTTTCCCTCGTCGCGCGCGGCGCGCCAGCGCGGGTGGTAGCGGTACTGCTTGCGGCCTTTCAGATCACGCCCGGTGGCCTGGATGTGGCAGTCCGGGCGCGGCGCGATCCAGACGTCCGTCCACGCTGGCGGGATCACCAGCGTCCGGATCCGCTCGAGGGTGCATTCGTCGGTCACGGTCGCGCCGCCATCCTCGACATAACGCCAGCGGGGCGGCTGTCCGCGCCGGCGGATGCCGGGCCCGTCGTCGCCGCACCAGACGAGGCGCGGCGGCAAGTCTGGCGTCTCCGCGCTGTCCCTCGGCATCGGCGCTCCTTCCGGCCCGGCGGGAACGTGATAGGACAGCGGCGGTTCCTGCCGCTCGCGAGGCCGTCCCGCCGTGAACTACCGACACGCCTTCCACGCCGGGAACTTCGCCGACCTGGTGAAGCACGCCACGCTGATGCGACTGCTGGCGGCGCTGATGTCCGACAGGGCTCCGCTGACCATTGTCGACACCCACGCCGGCGCCGGCGGCTACGATCTCGAGGGCGAACTGGCGCGGCGCACGGGCGAGGCGGCGCAGGGCGTGTTCCGCCTGATGGAGGCCGACGATGCGCCCGCCGTCTTCGCGCCGCTGAAGGCGGCGGTCCGGGCCGGCAATCCGGGCGGCGGCGTGAGAGTCTACCCCGGCTCGCCGACGCTGATCGGCCAGGCGCTTCGCAAGGGCGACCGGTATGTCGCCTGCGAACTGCGGGACGACGATTTCGCGCTCTTGCAGGCGACGCTCGCCGCCTGGCCGAACGCCACGGCGGTGCAGGACGACGGTTTCGGCGTCGCCCAGCGCGAGGCCGTGAAGGGCGGGCGGCTCTTCGTGCTGATCGACCCGCCGTTCGAGCGCTCGGACGACTATGAACGCATCGCCGCCACCGTCGACATGGTGCTGGGGCTTGATGCTTCGGCCTGTGTCGCCGTGTGGTTGCCCCTCAAGGATCTTGAGACTTTCGACGCCTTCCTGCGGCGGATCGAGCCGGCGGCGCCGGCGTTCCTGGTGGCCGAATGCCGGCTCAAGCCGCTGGCGGATCCCATGAAGATGAACGGCTGTGCGATGGTCATCGCGGGGGCGCCGGCCGGGGTCGCCGAAGACCTGGCGACGATCTGCGGCTGGGTGGCCGCTCGGCTCGGCGAGCCGGGCGGGCGGAGCGAGGTCTGGTCGACGGCGGCGTGACGAAGATTTCGCACTTGCGAAGGGTCAATCCGTGTTATGCTGCGCCGCACAATCCGCGCTCGGCTCCCCCGGAGATCGCCAGCATGACCAACACCATCCAGCCCGAAGCCGAGAAGGCCTTCAGCTTTCCTGTCGGCGCCGTCTCGCCCCTGTGGCTCGTCTTCGCCGGGGCCGCGGCCGCCGGCGCGGCCGTGTTCTGGGCCCGGCAGTGGCTCAAGCCCACAAACCTGGAGGCGCTGGCCGCCCTGCCCACGCCGCCGCTGCTGACGCCGGTGTCGGCCGAGGCGGCCGCGCCGGCTGTGGAAGCGGTCGAGGAGGCCGTCGCCCTGGCGGCGGGCG
>CALKHU010000027.1 GCA_937991555.1 uncultured Caulobacter sp. | reverse complement strand
GGGCCGCCGCCGCCCCAGTCGGCGCCCTATCGTTCCGAACCGCGCTGGTCGCGGGGCGACCGTCTGCCGCCGCAGTACCGGCCGCCGTCGGCCTACATCACGGACTGGAACCGGCGCGGCCTGCGACGCCCGCCCAAGGGCGCCCGCTGGGTGCGCCACAACGAGCACAACTATTTCCTCGTGATCATCGCCACCGGCCTGATCCTCGAGACCGTCTACCGCGACGAAGGCGACCAGAACTGGCAGCGGCGCTACAGCCAGCGCTACACCTACCAGGACGACCTTTACTACCGTGAGTGCCGCGACCGGCCCGATCCGGCCGGGGTGCTGGTCGGCGCCCTGATCGGCGGACTGATCGGCAAGGCCGTGGGCGGCGACGACCACGGCGACGGCGCCGCCATCGCCGGCGTCATCCTCGGCGGCGTGGTCGGGGCGCAGCTGTCGCGCGACCTCGACTGCGAGGACCGCAGCTACGCCTACCGGTCCTACTATGACGGCTTCAACTCGGGCCGTCCGGGCAGCCGCCACACCTGGCGCAATCCGCGCAGCGGCCACTACGGCGACGTGCGGATCGGCGACTACTACCGCGATCCGGCGGGCTTCCGCTGCACGACCTTCACCCAGACCGTCTACATCGGCGGCCGGCCGCGGATGGCGGAAGGCCGGGCCTGTCGCCAGCCGGACGGTTCCTGGGCGGTCGTCAACTGACCCGCCCCGGCGGGACCGGAGGCGCCGGCGCGCCTCCGGAACCGGCCTAGCGGCCCTTCCACTGCGGCGCGCGCTTCTGCGCGAACGCCAGCGGGCCTTCCTTGAAGTCCTCGGACTGGAAGAGCGCGGCCACGGCCGGCATCTTGAACTGGCCCTTGATGGCGTCCTCGAGCGGCATCTCGAGGCCCTGCATCACCGCCTGCTTGGAGGCGCGGATCGACATCGGGCTGCACTCGCCGATCAGGGCGGCCCATTTCTTCGCCTCGGTCATCAGGTCCGTCGCCGGGACGACGGCGTTCACGAAGCCGAGCTTCTCGCCCTCCGCGGCGCTGACGCGGCGGGCGGTCAGGATCATGCCCATCGCCTGCTTGAGGCCGATCTGGCGCGGCAGGCGGTGCAGGCCGCCCGCCAATGCGGCCAGCCCGACCTTCGGCTCGGGCAGCGCGAACACGGCGCTGTCGGCGGCGATGATGATGTCGCAGGCCAGCGCGATCTCGAAGCCGCCGCCCATGGCGACGCCGTTGACCGCCGCGATCAGCGGCTTGTCGAGGTCGAAGCGGCTGGTCAGGCCGGCGAATCCCGACGGCGGGCTGCCCATCTTGCCGCCGGACGCCTGGTGCTTGAGGTCATTGCCGGCCGAAAAGGCGCGATCGCCGGCCCCGGTGACGATGCCGACCCACTGGTCCGGATCGGCTGCGAAGGCGTTGAACGCCTCGTCCAGCTCGAAGTGCATCGGCGAGTGGAGGGCGTTCATCACCTCCGGCCGGTTCAGGGTGAAGATGGTGACCGGCCCTTCGCGGTCGACCTTGATGAACTCGTAGGCCATGGCGCTGCTCCCTCGTCTTGGCCGGGGACATGTTCCGGCGAAGCCGGTACGTGTCCCCACCTTCCGCACCGTCCGTCAACGCCGTGCGTGGTTCGACACGGCCCTGCGGGCCTGCTCAGGATGACGTGGAGAGTAGCCTTCTGACCACGTCATCCTGAGCAGCCGCGAAGCGGCGTGTCGAAGGACGCGCCGCCTACCCCCCCGACCTCATCTCGCGCGCGTAGCGCTTCCAGTTCTCGACGTAGTGCATCGCCGAGCCGGTCAGGCCGGCCGCCTGCGCCTCGCTGACCTCGCGGACCACCTTGCCGGGCGCGCCCATGACAAGGCTGTTGTCCGGGATCTCCTTGCCCTCGGGAATCAGCGCCCCGGCGCCGATGAGGCAGTTGCGGCCGATCCGGGCGCCGTTGAGCACGATCGATCCGATTCCGACCAGGCTGTTGTCGCCGATGGTGCAGCCGTGAAGCATCACCATGTGGCCGACGGTCACATTGGCCCCGATGACCAGCGGCATGCCGTAGTCGGCGTGCAGCACCGAACCGTCCTGGACGTTGCTGTTCTCGCCGATGGTCAGGCTTTCGGTGTCGCCTCTTGCGGTCGCGCCCCACCAGATGCTGGCGTTCTTCTTCAGAATCACGTTGCCCATCACGGAGGCCGTCGGCGCAATCCAGTATTCGCCTTCCGGAGGCAGCGTCGGCGCCACGGTGCCCAAAGCATAAACAGTCATCCGTATGCCTCGTATATTAATCGTGACGGCTTGCTTAACCGCTCAGAAACCAAGTTAGCATCAATCTTGTCAGGCGATTCGAGGGCGTTGCGCTCCCTCGCATCCACGTGGACGGATATTCCGGCCGCGGTCTCCTGACGACGGAGAATCGGGTGTCGCGTTCGTTTGCCCGGCGCAGGTCAGCGCCGCCAGTTCCGCGAAGCTGCAGCGAGCCGCCGGGCCGCGCATGCGCCATCCTCTCCCCTGTCTGCACCCAAGGGCGCGCCTTCCCGGCGACGCCCTTTTTTCTTGCCCCAACGGAGGCTCCCCGATGACCAAGCGTGCCCTGAAGCGGACCGTGCGCGAAGGCGCATTCGATCACGCGCAGTTCCACGACGACGGCAAGGTTCGCCGTCTGCCGGTGGACCGCGGCGGGTGGTCTCCGCTCGGCCGGGAAGACGATCGCGACCAGGGGTACCTCAAGACAATAAAACCCAAGTCCGAGGGCCAGGCCCAGTTGCTGCAGGCGATAGACGCGAAGAACCTCGTCATGGCGCTCGGCCCGGCCGGCACCGGCAAGACCTATCTCGCCATCGCCAAGGCCGTGGAGGCGCTGGAGAGCGGCAAGGTCGCCAAGATCGTGCTCAGCCGTCCGGCGGTCGAGGCCGGCGAGTCGATCGGCTTCCTGCCCGGCGACATGGAGGACAAGCTGGCGCCCTATCTGCGACCGCTCTACGACGCCCTGTCCGACCGTCTGTCGATGAAGCGTGTCCGGGCCCTGATCGCCGAGGGAGCGATCGAGATCGCACCGGTCGGCTATATGCGCGGCCGCACGCTGAACAACGCCTTCGTGGTCATCGACGAGGCGCAGAACTGCACCTACGGCCAGCTGAAGATGCTGCTGACCCGGCTCGGCTGGCACTCGACGATGGTGGTCACCGGCGACCCGAACCAGTCGGACCTGCTGCCGGGCCTGTCGGGCCTGGGCGACGTCGCCGACCGCTTCGAGGCCGTGCCGAACATCGCCGTCGTCCGGCTGGCCGAGCAGGACATCGTCCGCCACCCGCTGGTGGCCGAGATGCTGGGGGTGCTCTGAAGGCGGGACGGCTTCGCGAACGGTGTTGAGGGACGGCTACCGGCTATCGCCGGAAGCTGTCCCCGGCTCCAGCCACCCGCGGTACAGGACGATCATGCCAGTCAGAGGGTGGCCGATCTCGACATCGAAGTGAAACCGGCCGTCCACGATCTCCTCGTGGGCGGCCGTCGTCGGCGATAGCCACGCCGGCAACGGCAGGCCGAACAGCGTCACGCGCCGGATCACGAGGGTCATCCGGCCGTCGCGCGTCGTCGGCGCCATGGCCACGGCCAGTGGACCGAACCGCTCGACGACGAGTCGCGCCGCGCGCCCCTGGCCCGGCGCCTGGAAGCTCGAGAAGCTCCGTCCGGCAAAGGTGCGGGTCCAGACCTCGCCCTCGCCGCTGCGGGTGAAGCGGACGGCGACCGGCACATCCTGGCCCGCCGCCGGGAAGCCGATCAGCCGCGCCGCCATTTTCGCCAGCCGGCCGCGGCCGCGCCGGACGGTCGCCCGCCCCTCGAACGTCCGCTCGCCCCGGCGCAGGTCATGCAGCGCGCGCCACGCGGCGGGCATCTCGTCGAACGCTCCGGCCATGACCTGACGATAGACCGGCTCGTCGGCGGCGATCTCCTCGCGCACGCCGGCGCGGATGGCGTGACGGGAGAAGGCCGCTTCGAAGTCCGCCAGATCCAGGTCCGTCGTGGACGCCCGGGCGCCCGGGGCCGGCGGCCGGCCGTCGATCACCCGGCGGATCACCGCCTCGGCGGCCATCGAGGGGATGAACGGCCCGTCGTCGCCCTCTGCGACCAGATGCCAGGACCGGCGCGCCGGCCGCCCGTCAGGGCCCTCGCCCGTCACCGCGACGAACATGCCGCCGCGATGCTCGCCCCAGCGCAGCCGGTTGATCGCCCAGTGGAAGGCGGGCGCCAGCGGCCGCAGCGTCGGCAGCAGTTTCAGGTCCACCAGCCCGGCCATCAGGTTCAGCAGCCGGTGCAGGATCTCCGGCGTCGGCCCGGCGCCGAACCAGACCTCCCGCAGCCCCGGCAGCATGGCCGGCAGGGTGCGCAGGTCGGGCGTGTCGACCAGCGAGAAGTGCAGGTTCCTGAGCGGCGTCGCGCCGGGCGGGGCGATCGTCACCCGGCGGGTCTCGACCAGGGCCGTCCCCTCCGCCGGCTGGCCATGGCGGACCAGGCGCACCGGCTTTCCCGCGTAGCCTGCGATGCCCTTGACCACGCTGAGCCCCAGGCCCGCCCAGGGCGTCGGCGCGATCCCGGCCGAGACCGTGCGCACGGCCCGCCAGCCCTTCGTCAACGCCCGGACCACAGCCGAGGTCAGGGCCGGGCAGGTGCTGACGCCCGAGAGCACGAACACGCCCGCGGCCCGCGCTTCGGCGTCCAGCGCGCCGATTCCGCTGACGAAGTCGGAGCAGTCGGCGAGGTCGAGATAGGACACGCCGGCCGCGATGCAGGCCCGCGCCACGCGATAGGGATCGGGTCCGTACGCCTGGAAGGGGCCGCTCGCATCGACCACGAGGTCCGCCCTGGCCTCGGTCAGCTGCGCGGCCAGGTCGCCGTCGCGGTCGAAGCGGAAGGGGATGAGCGAGGCGTCGGACCGCGTCCACTCGGCCATCCTGCGGGCCTTGGCTTCAGACCGTCCGGCCAGCAGCAGCACCAGGCGCCATTCGTTCGCCAGCAGCCGCGCCAGGCGGCCGCCGAACACGCCATAGCCGCCGATGACCAGAACCCTCATGGCGGCCATGGCGGCGCCCCCGCCGGGCCCCTACTCCAGGTCTTCCGACAGGATCGCCATCTCGAACAGGAACGAGCCGGGCTCATCCTCGTCCTCGTAGATGACGCCGATGAACTCGCCCTTCAGCTCGACCTCGGCCGAGTCCTTCTGCTTGCGCGCCTTCACCGCGAAGTGCGGGTTGCCGAAGGTGCGCTTCAGGTGGGCTTCGATCTGCTTGATATGCTTGTCGTCCACGGCGTGGCTCCTGTCACTGGCGCGCGCCGGGGCGCGTTCGGCGCGAACCTAGCGCCGTCGCCGGTCGAGGCAAGCCAAAAGCCGTGCGCGGACGCCGCCTCAGATCACGTAGTCGTAGACCGCCTCGGCGAGGGTGTGGTCCATCGTGCGGGCCGGCTCGTCGCAGGTCGGGCAGTTGACGATCCGCGCCGGCACGCCGGCCGCCGTGCAGTGCGGCGGCACGGGCTTGAGCACCACGGAGCCCGACGCGACCTTGGCGTACTCGCCGATCTGGATGTTGCCGAGCACCTTCGCGCCGGCCCCGAGCAGGACGCCGTTGCCGATCTTGGGATGGCGGTCGCCACGCTCTGCGCCGGTGCCGCCGAGGGTGACGCCGTGCAGCATCGAAACGTCGTCGCCGACCACGGCCGTCTCGCCGATGACGATGCCGGTGCCGTGGTCGATGAAGACCCCGGTCCCGATGCGGGCGTTCGGGTGGATGTCGACCTGGTAGATCTCGCTGGCCCGGCTCTGCAGGTAGAAGGCCAGGCTCTCGCGGCTGTGGGTCCACAGCCAGTGGGCGACGCGGTAGGTCTGCAGCGCCAGGAAGCCCTTGAAGAACAGGAAGGGCTGGACGTAGCCCTTGCAGGCGGGGTCGCGCTCGAACACCGCCTTCAGGTCGGCCTCGGCGGCGGCGATCAGCGACGGATCGGCCTCATAGGCCTCGTCGGCGATCTCGCGCGCGCTCATGGCCCGCAGCTCCTGGTCGCCGACCTTGCGGGCGAACTGGTAGGACAGGGCGTCGGCCATCGTGTCGTGCGACAGGATCACGGCGTTGAGCAGGCTGGCCAGCGCGGGCTCGTCCCGGACCGACCGCTCGGCCTCGTTGCGCAGCGCGGCCCAGACGGGCGGCGGCGCGGCCGGATTTACGACTTCGAACTGCCTGGGCATGTCAGCCCTCCCAATTCCTCGGCGGCGTCCTTAGCACAACTCGCCCGACGTTCCGAGGTTCGCCCTTTGCGCCGATATGGTGGCCATAACGACGTTCGCCAACCCCCCGGTTGCCGACAGGAGATATCCCCCATAGGTGTTGAGCATGCGTTCGCCCGCCGCCCTCGTCCTCGCCGCCGCGCTCGCGGCCACCGGCCCCGCAGTCGCTCAGGCCGGGCCACAGCCGGCCGCCCGGCCGCTGACGCGGCAGGATGTGGCGGCCCTGGTAAAGCAGGACGCCTCCTGGTGCGGCGGCTGGCGAAAGAGCGACGACAGCTGCGAGGAACTGGTGTTCCTGGCGACAGACAAGGACGGGGTCCTGCAGACGCGCCGCTACCTGCTGGCCGACGAGGGCGTGGTGGAGCTGGTCGTGCGCCAGCGGGTCACGCTCGACAATGACGGCCTCTGCTGGACCTACAGGTTCGTCGACCTGGACATCGCGGTCCTGAACGAAGGACAGCGCGCCTCCGCCGAACAGTCCGCGGCGATGGTGCTGCTGATGCGGGAGCGGATGGCCGATCTCGAGGGCAAGCGCAGCTGCGAGCGGTTCGCCCGCGACGCCGCCACCGGCGACATCCTGTCGACCACCACCCTCGACGGCGCGCCCGCGCCGGAGCTGGACACACGATTCAGGCTGCTGCCGCAGGACGCCCGCATCAAGCTGCGCGGCCTGATCGACTTCTCCAACGAGCCGACCAACACCTGATCTCCCGGAGATCCGCCTTGACCCATGGCCTTCCCTCGCCCCCGCGGTTCGGCGACCCGCTGCCGGTCGCCCCACGGCCCGAGGCGCTCGCGTTTCTCGCCACCCGCCGCTCGGCCTCGGCGCTGACCCTGCGCGCGCCCGCGCCGACCGAAGCCGAGCTCGCCGACCTGCTGGCCATCGCCGCCCGCGCGCCGGACCACGGCAAGCTCGCCCCGTGGCGGTTCGTGATCCTCGACGGCGCCGGAAAGGCCGCCTTCGCCGACCGGCTGGAGGCGATCGCGGCGGGACGGGACGACGGCGCGAAGCTGGCCGCCAAGCTCGGCAAGCTCAGGACCCCGCCCCTCGGCGTGGCGGTGGTCTCGCGCCCGGTCGCGGGCGACATCCCCGAGTGGGAGCAACTGCTCTCGGCCGGCGCGGTCTGCACCAACCTGACCTACGCCGCTCTGGCTATGGGATACGGCGCCAACTGGATCACCGACTGGTATGCCTACGATGGCGAGGCGCGCGCGGCGCTCGGCCTCGCGCCGGAGGAACGGGTCGCCGGCTTCGTGTTCATCGGAACCGCGTCCGAGGCTCCGCTGGAACGGGCGCGGCCTGACGTGGCGGCCCTGACGACGCGGTACGAGGGCTGACCGTCGATCGCGGCCGTCAGCCCCGCCCGCGGTACGGAGCGACGCCCTGGTCGGGGAGCCAGAGCCCTTCGGGCGCGGGGCCGGTCTGCCAGAACACGTCGATCGGGATGCCGCCGCGCGGATACCAGTAGCCGCCG
>CALKHU010000026.1 GCA_937991555.1 uncultured Caulobacter sp. | reverse complement strand
GAAGGGGCGGTCTTGCGACCGCCCCAGGGACAGAACCCTTCTCTGGGAAAGGCTAGAACTTCTTGCCCACGCTGATCTTCCAGGTCCGGCCCAGGCCGCTGGCCGTGAACGGATCGTAGTTCAGGTCCAGACGAGCGAAGGGCGGATCCTCGTCGAAGACGTTCTCCACGGTGAACGACGCCGTCGCGTCCCAGGGCAGGAGCACGCGGTAGGTGAAGTCGTGGGTCGTGAAGGAGTCGATGGTCTTGCCGCCGGAGACGACCAGACCGCTCGTGGAGCTGACCGTCGTCCGGTACGGCGTGATGCACTGGCCGGCCGGCGCCGGACCCGGCGGCAGCACGTCGCAGAACGGCGTGATCCGCTGGTCGCTGTAGCTGTCGACGTGACGGATGGTCCAACGGGCGTTATGCGGGCCGCTGTTCCACTCGACGAACAGGCTGCCCTTCCACTGCGGCAGCGGATAGGCCGTCGTCTGGTAGTTCAGCAGGCCGACCGCGTCGAAGCCCGGCGTGACCAGGAAGCCTTCGACGAAGGTGTCGTCGGTCACGTACTCCAGCACATAGGTGGCGCTGGTGCCGATCGTCAGCTCGCCGCCGAACACGTCGTCGAAGCGATACTCGGCCAGCAGGTCGAGGCCGGAGGTCTGCACATCGGCGCCGTTGACCGTTTTGGTCTGCAGGCGCGAGATGTTGGCGACCGTGCAGACGCCGCCCTGGAACGTGAAGCGGTCGATCAGCGGGTGGGCGCAGTTCAGCACGCCGCCCGGCGCGACGGTGCTCACGAGTCCGCCGACAGGCTCGGTCGTGATCGGATCCTGGAAGTCGAAGTTCCAGTAGTCGAGGGTGGCGTTGAAGTTGCCGACCTCGAGGATCGCGCCGACGCTGTAGGTCAGGGCCGTTTCAGGCTGCAGCTGGTCGTTGCCGTAGATGTCCACGGCGCGGAACACGCCGAGGATGTTCTGCAGCGAGGTGACGAAGTTGCCGCCGTCCACCTGGCCCGCGGTCGGGGCGCGGAAGGTCGTGCCGATCGAGCCACGCAGCGCGAACTGGTCGACGACCTGCCAACGCACCGACAGCTTCGGGTCGAAGGTATGGCCGACATTGCCGCCGTAGTCCTCGAAGCGCGCCGCGAGGGTGGCGTTGAAGTTGTCGGTGATCGGCAGGACCAGTTCGCCGAAGACGGCGCGGACGTCCTGCGTCAGGTCGACCGGGCTGCCGACGCCAAGGAAGGGGAAGGGCCCCTGCGGCGCGGTGCAGCTCGTATCCCCGTTCACCGGCGTGTTGAGGCAGGGGTTCACATCACGGTTCGAGATGTCGTTGTACCAGCTCTCGAACGTCGACTTGCGGAACTGCGCCCCGAGCGCCCAGGCCGCGTTGCCGCCGCCCAGCGTGAAGAACTCGAGCTGGCCGGAGATCAGACCCTCGGCCACGAGCAGCCCGGAGGTCTGTTCGGTCTCAAGCTTGGGGAAGAACCAGCGGGTGAGCGCCGCGCTGTTGGCCAGCGCCGGGTTGTAGTTCGGATTGGCCACGCCGGTGATGGCGTTGCTCGGGATCGCGTTCGAGAACGGGTTGATCCACTCGCAGGTCGAGCCCGCCAGGCCGGCGCGGATGCCGTTGCAGTCGGCGCCGCCGAAGCCGCGCAGGCCGAGCTGGTAGCGGCTGACGATGGTGTCGTAGCCGGTCCGGTAGCCGGTCTCCTCGCTGTACTGGACGCTGAACGACCAGTTCATGCCGCCTTCGGTCTCGCCCTTCAGTTCGGCGGCCAGGCGGAAGGCGTCGTACTCGCGCTCACCCTCGGACGGGCCGTAGTTGAACATCGGGTTGCCGCCCATGGCGTAAGGGCGGTTGGCCGCGACAAGCGCGCCAGCGGCGAAGTTGAAGCCGGGATTGGCCGCCGCATAGGCGATCAGGCCGGGGTTCGTGGTCGGGACGTAATAGCGACCCGGCACCGGCGAGGTCACGGCGTCCGGCACGGCCAGCAGCGCGTAGGACGGCGACGTCTTCCACTCCGGCACCTCGGTCTTGGCGTAGAACGCCTCGGCGTGGAAGGTCGTGCTGTCGTCGAGATCGACGTTGATCTCGCCGTAGAGCTGCCAGCGGTCTTCCAGCTCGACCAGGTTGTCCCACTCCGTGTACTGCCACTGGCAGACCGGGGTGGTGCCGCTGAAGCCGGTCCGGCCGCCCAGGGCGGCGCAGCCGGTGTCGCGATGGGCCTGGGCGGGGTTGGCCAGCGGAATGATCGTCGACGGATTGCCCGCCGCCGACCAGCCGCCTTCGGGGTTCTTCTCATAGGCCTGAAGCGCCCAGTCCCGCTCGAGCAGCGGCAGTTCGGAGCGGTGCTGATAGCCGAACGCGCCCATGAAGCTGAAGCGGTCAGTCTTGAAGCCGCCGATGGCGCTGAAGGTGTAGTCGCCGTCCGAGCCATCGATGCTCTTGTAGCTGGCGTTCAGCTCCAGGCCTTCGAAGTTCGAGCGGGTGATGAAGTTGACCACGCCGCCGATGGCGTCGGAGCCGTAGGTCGCCGCAGCGCCGTCCTTCAGGACCTCGATCCGGCCGATAGCCGCGACGGGGATGACGTTGGTGTCCACCGCGCCGGCGCCCGCCAGGGCGAACGGGTTGATGGTCATCCGCTTGCCGTTGATCAGCACCAGGGTCCGCGTCGGGCCGAGGCCCCGCAGGTTGACCGAGCCCGAGCCTTCAGAGCCCTGGGCGCGGGAGTCGAACTGGTTGGTGTCGCCGAGGACGCCGTTGGAGACCGACAGGCCCTTGATCAGTTCAACCGTCGTCGGCGAGCCTTGCTTGGCCAGCTCCTCGGCGCCGATGACGTCGACCGGCAGGGCGGCGTCCTCGGGCGTGCCCGCGATCAGCGAGCCGGTGACGATGATCGCCTCGACCTCGGTGGGCTCGGACTGCGCCAGGGCTGCGCCCGACATCCCCAGTGACAGCGCGATGGCGAGGGCGGACCCCCCGGCCAGATAACCAACTCTTCGCATTACTCCCTCCCTGTTTTTCCCAGTGCCGCGCCGTCTTGTTCTGGTCGACGACGGTCGCGACGTTGCCGTGAGTGTCTACGGACCCCCTCGAGCGATCGGAGACACACGCGTTTCAGCCGCGCCCTTCGCGAGGGTCGCGGGTGATCTGATCGTCATGGTGAAGAGTGAAGCGCTCTCACGGGCGGAATCCGCCCGGTGCTCAGGTCCCGCAAAGGTTACGGCAGACCGCGCCAACCAGCCCCCTTCGACACTCGACACACTGCCTTCGGAGCCCACCCGATCCGATCACAGGATCGGGACAAGACCCGGCAGCAAACCGGATTCGATGATGCGGTATGATCTAACCTCGCGTCAACCGATGTTACGCCAAGCCGTCCACGAATTGGGTAGGGCAAATCCTTGCGCCACGCCGCCCTTCCCGGGAAAGGCCTGGCCTTGCCTGACCCCGGATGCGGCCGGAAGCGCCCGGGGGCCGGGACTGAACGTTGATCAGTCTGCGCGCCGGCTTCGCCGGGCCTTCGAACAATCGGCGCGGCGGTTCGCCGCAGACCGCTCCCGTCAGAAGACGGACGCGCCCGCGTCGGCCGCGCCCACGCCGCGACGGAAGACCTCGAACAGCTCGCGGCCGTAGCCGCCTTCGGCGGGCGGGGCGGCCGCCGGCGCGCGACCGGACAGGTCGGCCTCGGCCGTCAGCCTGCCCGCCACCGCGTCGACCGTGATCCGGTCGCCGTCGCGCACCTGCGCCAGCGGACCGCCGACCGCCGCTTCCGGCGTCACATGGATCGCCGCCGGGACCTTGCCGGAGGCCCCGGACATCCGCCCGTCGGTGACCAGGGCCACCCGGTGTCCCCGCTCCTGCAGCACGGTGAGCGCCGGGGTGAGGCCGTGCAGTTCCGGCATGCCGTTCGCCCTCGGCCCCTGGAACCGCACGACGGCGACGACGTCGCGGTCGAGCTCGCCGCGGCGGAAGGCGGCGACGAAGGCGTCCTGGCTGTCGAACACCGCCGCCGGCGCGGATATCACCCGGTGTTCGGGCTTCACGGCCGAGACCTTGATCGCGCCGCGGCCGAGGCCGCCCTCCAGCAGCCGGATGCCGCCCTCCGGCTCGAACGGGTCGGCTGCAGGCCGCAGGATGCTGGCGTCGAGCGTCGCCGTCGCGCCGGCCTTCCAGGCCACCGAGCCGTCCTCGAGATGCGGCTCGCGGACGTAGCGCGACAGCCCCCGGCCTGCGATGGTCAGGACATCCTCGTGCGCCAGGCCGGCGCCGAGCAGCTCCCGCACCACGAAGGCCATGCCGCCGGCGGCGTGGAAGTGGTTCACATCGGCGCCGCCGTTCGGATAGACCCGCGCCAGCAGCGGCGTCGCCCGCGACAGGTCGTCGAAATCCTCCAGCCGCAGCGCGATCCCCGCCGCCGCAGCGATGGCGACCAGATGCAGCAGATGGTTGGTCGATCCGCCGGTCGCCATCAGCCCGACGACGCCGTTCACGATCGCCTTCTCGTCGATGACATGGCCGCACGGGATCCAGCTGTCCGAGCGCGGGCCGATCCCCGCGCAGCGCTTCGCCGCCTCCCGCACCAGGGCGTCGCGCAACTCGGTGTTGGGGTGGACGAAGGCCGAACCGGGCAGATGCAGGCCCATCATCTCCATCAGCATCTGGTTCGAGTTGGCGGTGCCGTAGAAGGTGCAGGTCCCCGGGCCGTGATAGCTGGCCTGCTCGGCGGCCAGCAGCTCCTCGCGGCTGGCCTTGCCCTCGGCGTAGAGCGCCCGGACCCGGGCCTTCTCGCTGTTGGGCAGGCCCGAGGTCATCGGACCGGCCGGCACGAAGATCGCCGGCAGGTGGCCGAAGGCCAGCGCGCCGATCGTCAGCCCCGGCACGATCTTGTCGCAGACGCCGAGGAACAGGCCGCCGTCGAAGGCGTCGTGGGTCAGGGCCACCGCCGTCGCCATGGCGATCACCTCGCGGCTGAACAGCGACAGCTCCATGCCCGGCCGCCCCTGGGTGACGCCGTCGCACATCGCCGGAACGCCGCCCGCGAACTGCGCCGTGGCCCCGACCTCCCGGGCGGCCTCCTTGATCAGCGCCGGGTAGCGCTCCAGCGGCTGGTGGGCGCTGAGCATGTCGTTGTAGGCCGAGACGATGGCGAGGTTCGGCGCGTCCGGATCGAGCGCGCGCAGCCTGTCCTTCGGATCCGCCCCCGCGAAGGCGTGGGCCCAGTTGGCGCAGGACAGCTTGGCCCGCCCGGGCTCCGACCCGCGGGCGGCCTCGACCCGCGCCAGATAGGCGGCGCGCGTCTCCCGGCTGCGCCCGGCGATGCGGGCGGTGACCTCGGCGACGACCGGGTGGATGGGGACGGCCATGACGCCTCCTCGAAAGCTCTAGGGCGACCAGATGATGCGGACCGGCGTCTCGCCGGCGGCGTCGAGCAGGGCGTGGATCGGCAGGCCTTCGCCCTCCTCGATCACCGCCCGCTTCGCCGCGCCGCGGATCAGCACGATGATCAGGTACGACTGTCGCAGCGCGTGCAGCGTCAGGCTCAGCCGCGCCTGCGCCGGCGCCGGCTCACCCTTCGGCGCGGCGATGACCAGGGCGCCGCCATGCGGATCGAGGCCGTCCTCCAGCGCCGGGCTGCCGGGGAACAGCGAGGCGATGTGGCCGTCCTCGCCCATGCCCAGCAGCACGACGTCGGCGGGCAGGATCTCGGCGAGGGCGGCGTCGGCGATCTCGGCCGCCTCCTCGGGATCGCCGACGTCGGACCACAGCGGCAGGAACTGCGCCCGCGCCGCCTCGCCGACCAGCAACCGCTCGCGCAGCAGCCGCGCGTTCGAGTCCGGATCTTCCGGCGGGACCCAGCGCTCGTCGGACAGCGTGACGCAGACATGCTCCCACGGCAGCGGCAGCGTCGAGAGCAGATCGTAGACCCCGCCCGGCGTCGTCCCGCCGGTGGCGACGAAGGTGGCCCGGTCGTCCTCGGCGAGCCCGGCCATGAGCCAGTCGGCGATCGCCTCCGTCGCCGCGCGGGAGGCTTCCGCCGCGTCGGGCCAGGCCTCGATCATGTAGCGGTCAGTCATTCCAGGCCCTGCCCGTCCGCTCGATCAGCGCGAACGCGCCCGCCGGTCCCCAGGATCCGGCCGGATAAGGTCTGGGCGTCATGCCCGCGTCGGCCCAGGCGTCGGCGACGCCGTCGACGAAGGCCCAGGCGGCCTCGACCTCGTCGCGGCGCACGAACAGCGTCTGGTCGCCGCGCAGGGCGTCGAGCAGCAGGCGCTCGTAGGCGATCCGGCGACGGCCGCCGTCTTCGCCCAGGGTCCGCGTCAGGCTCAGCGACAGCGGCAGCGCCTGCAGCCGGATGTCGCCCAGGCCGGGCCGCTTGTTCATCACCGTCAGCGAGATGTCCTCGTCCGGCTGCAGCGCGATGACCAGCCGGTTGGCCACCAGGTCGCCCTCGGCCGCCCCGCCGAAGATGGAATGCGGCACCGGCTTGAACTGGATGACGATCTCCGTCCGCCGCTCGGGCATCCGCTTGCCGGTGCGCAGGAAGAAGGGCACGCCGGCCCAGCGCCAGTTGTCGATGTGGGCGGTCAGGGCGACGAAGGTCTCGGTCCCGCTCGGCCGACCGACCTCGTCCTGATAGGCGGCGGCCTTCTCGCCCTCCACCGCGCCGGCCCCGTACTGGCCGCGCACGCTGTCCTGTCCGGCCGAGGCGCGGGTGAAGGGCCGCAGCGAGCGCAGCACCTTCACCTTCTCGTTGCGCACGGCGTCCGGCTCAAGGTCGCTGGGCGGCTCCATTGCGACCAGGCAGAGGAGCTGCAGCATGTGGTTCTGCAGCATGTCGCGGATGGCGCCATAGTCGTCGTAGTAGGGCCAGCGCTCGCCGACGCCCTGGGTCTCGGCGACGGTGATCTGGACATGGTCGATGGTCTGGCTGGTCCACAGCGGCTCGAACAGGCTGTTGGCGAAGCGCAGCGCGATCAGGTTCTGGACCGTTTCCTTGCCCAGGTAGTGGTCGATGCGAAAGATGTTGCGCTCAGCCGCCACCGCCGCCACGGCGTCGTTGATCGCGCGCGAGGTCTCCAGGTCGCGGCCGATCGGCTTCTCCAGCACCAGCCGCGTGTGGTCGGCGATCACCCCGCCCGCGCGCAGGGTCTCGCAGGCCGCGGTGAACAGGCTCGGCGACAGGGAGAAGAAGATCAGGCTGGCCCCCGCCTCGCCGACCACGCCCTTCAGGCAGGCCGCGCCGTCCGCCTTCGTGACGTCGCCGGCGCAATAGTCCAGCCGGGCGGCGAACCGGGTCCAGGTCATCGGCTCGAAGACGGCGCGCCGCCGGACCGCCGCCTCTACGTCGGGTCGCCAGGCGTCGAGGTCGCCGCCCCGCGCCACCCCGACGATGCGCAGCCCCTCCGGCAGCAGCCCGTCGACCTCGAGGTTGTAGAGCGACGGCAGCAGCATCCGCCGGGCCAGGTCGCCCGAGGCGCCGAGGATGACCAGGGTCTGGGGATCGGTCGCGGGCATGCGGTCCTTGCGGGTCAGCGGAACGTCCAGCCTCCGGACTGGGGGAGCGTGCAAGGCTGGAAACAGTTCACTTTCTGGGCGACCCCGGGCCCTGACGCAACGGCGCAGCCCCTCACGTCGCCGTCACCGGCGCCGTCGGGCGGCGGCGGCAAGCGGGCACGGCGTCGCGGCGTGGCGCATGGAAAAGGGCCCCCGGGGTTTCCCCCGGAGGCCCTGATCCTGGATCAGC
>CALKHU010000025.1 GCA_937991555.1 uncultured Caulobacter sp. | reverse complement strand
AGGCCCTCGGCGGCCTCGACCCGCTGGTCGAAGGCGATTATCGAGATGCGGCGGCCGTCGGTAGCCACTTCCTTGGGCTCGTCCTTGCGGAACGGGTTGAGCCGGCCGGCGGCGTCGCCCACCGCGCCGATGGTCGAGCAGCCGGCGAGCGCGAGCGCGCTGGCGGCCAGGACGGCGACACCGCCGAAACGCTTGGTCATTGAGCAGGTCCCTGTTGGGCTTGCGGCGCGGCGCCGGGCGGGATCATGCCTTCCGGCATGACGGGCTGCGGCGGCGGCAGGGCGGCGGCCAGCTTCACGGCCGCCGGGATGTTGGCGGCGGAGCCGGAGTCGATGAGGGCGATGGCGGCCTGGGCGCGCTGGCGCATGCCGTCGGACGCGTCGAGGACCTGGGAGAGGACCACGAAGTCGGCGCGCGCGTCGCGGGCGCGGCCGTCCATGATCTTGGCGAACGCGAGCGCCTCGCGCGCCTCCAGCCGGTACGGCCGCTTCTCTTCCATGAGGGGCTTCAGCCTCGCCTCCAGATCCTTGTAGGGAGCGGTATCGAGAAGCGCCAAGGCGGATTTGAGGCGGGCGATATCGGCCACCACCGGGTCGCCGGCGGCGTCCGCCGCCTTGTCGAGCAGCGCCACCGCCTCCTCGGTCTTGCCGGCCTCGAGCCGCATGCCGGCCTGGGACATCAGCGCCATCGCCGGATAGCCCTTAACCGGCGCCTTGGCGACCTGCTCGAGCAGGCTGAACGCCTTGGCGTCGTCGCCCTGCTCGCGGGCCTTGAGCGCCTCCATGTAGGTCGTGGCGGCCTTGTCGCCCTGGCTGTTGGTCCAGGCGTCCCAGCCCCACAGCCCGCCGGCCACGATCACGCCCGCGGCGGCGGCCCCGATGGCCCAGGGGAGAAGCTTGAGCCCCAGCGCCTTGTAGCGCTCGGCCCGGATCTGCTCCTCGACCTCTTCAAAAACATCGACCACGAACGGGCGCTCCGAATACCGGCAATACGAGGCCGGGAACCTATAGAGTCCGCCGCGCCGCTGCAACGCGGCGCAACCGGCGACGGTCAGGCCTTTTTGGCGAAATAGGTCTCCGCCTCGCCCGGGAAGGTCCGGGCCTTCACGTCGGCGGCATAGGACGCGGCCGCGGCGGCGATCTCGCCCTTCAGGTCGGCGTAGCGGCGGACGAACTTCGGGGTCCAGTCGAACAGGCCGAGCATGTCGTCGGTGACCAGGATCTGGCCATCGCAGCCGGCGCTGGCGCCGATGCCGATCGTCGGCGGGGCGATGGCGGCGGTGATCTCGCGGGCCAGCGGCTCGGCCACCCCCTCGACGACCACGGCGAAGGCGCCGGCGTCGGCGGTGGCGCGGGCCTCGGCGAGGATGCGGGCGCGCTCGTCGTCGGTGCGGCCCTTGGCCTTGAAGCCGCCGTCGACGAGGATCGCCTGCGGGCGCAGGCCGACATGGCCCATCACCGGGATGCCGCGCCTGACCATGTATTCGATGGTTTCCGGCACGGTCGGGCCGCTCTCGACCTTCACCGCCTGGCAGCCGGTCTCCTTCATGATCCGGGCGGCGTTGTCATAGGCGACATGCGGATCGCCCTCGTAGGACCCGAACGGCATGTCGACCACGACCATGGCCTTGCGCGAGCCGCGCATGACCGCCTGGCCGTGCAGGATCATCATGTCCAGCGTCACGCCGACGGTGTTGGGCATGCCGTGGACCACCATGCCGACCGAGTCGCCGACCAGCAGCAGGTCGCAGGCTTCATCGAGGATGGCCGCGACCGGCGCGGTGTAGGCGGTCAGGCAGACGATCGGCTCGCCGCCCTTGCGCCCGGCGATATCGGGGGCGGCGAGACGACGGACGGTTTCCTGGCGGTGCGAGGACAGGGCGGCCTCCTGGCGGCTGGACTACTCCACCGCGCGGGTGACGGCGAAGGCCAGCGCCATAACACCCAGGGCCGCGCCCATCCAGATCACCTGGCCGCCGTAGGGCAGCGCCGACGCCGCTTCGCCCAGGTGCAGCAGGTTGCCGAACGTCTCGCCCAGGGCCTCGGCCTGGCGGCCGGTGGCCGCCGCGGCGGTCTCCAGAACCATCCGCGAGCCGACGATCTGGCCGACCCCGACCAGGCCGGCGACCAGCCCGGCGGCGCCGAGCGCGACCTGGCGGATGTTCCAGCCGCGGTCCAGCCGCATCTCGACCAGCTTCGCGAACGCTTCGGCGTCTGGCAGCGCCGGCGGATCGTTGAACATCCGGTCCAGCTTCATTTCGAAGTCCAGGTCAGCCATGACCCCTGCTCCCCGCCGGCTCGCCCGCTGCGCCTGCCTCCGGCGCAAGTCGCAGCCGGAGCTTATCCAGACCACGTTTGACATGGGATTTGACCGTTCCAAGTGGCGCATTCAAGGCGTCCGCCGCCTCGACATGCGAAAGCCCCGCCCCGTAGCAGAGGGACACGCAGAGCCGCTCCGCCTCCGACAGCGATCTGAGCGCCTCGTCGAGGTCGATGCGGGACGCCGCGAGCGTCTCCCCGCCGTGCCCTTCGTCGGCGGCCTCGGCCTCGAGATCGAAGCGGGCCTCCTTCCTCCAGCGGCGGATGTACTGCCGGGCGGCGATGCGCCGGACCCAGCTCGAGAACGTCCCCTCGCCGCGGTACTCCGAGACCCGCTCGAAGGCGGTGAGGAAGGCGTCCTGGGCGACGTCGTCGGCGACGGACGGCTCGGCGCCCATGCGCCGCAGCAGACCCCGGACCGCCGACCCGTGCCGGCGAACCAGTTCGCCGAAGGCCGGCCGATCGCCCGCCGCCGCTAGGGCGGCGAGCTCGACATCGTGCAGACTGGCGGGTGTTCGAACCCCGGCCATGTGCTTGTGCTCCCCTGACAGGTCCGGCCGCGGCCTAGACCTGCTTGCCCTTGTTCGGGTTGAAGAAGCTCAGGACGACATAGGCGGCGCCGATGATCACGGGGATCGCGGCGAAGCCGAGGATCGGGTGAAAGGCCTCGGCCTCCTCGTAGCCGATCATGAAGCCCAGCACGCCGATGCCCAGGCCGACGGCGATCCAGATGATGCCGGTGCGGATGTCGCTCAGCGCGGTCGGCGCCACCTTCACGTTCTTGGTCATCGCGTCGACGATCTCGGGGGGCAGCGGCTGGCCCTTCTCGATGGCGGTGCGCAGGGTGGCCTGCATCTCGCGGCGTTCGCGGCTCTTCAGCCAGGCCGGCACCACGACGATCGCGATGATCATCACGAAGGGCGCCAGCGGTATCAGGATCTCGAAGCCTTCCATGGGAGTCTTTCCTCGATGTCGGGACGGCGCGCATCGCGACCGTCTTCTGATGGGAAGAGGCGAGAAGACCGGCCAACGGATGCGCCGAGTCGGATGAAATGTTCGTAAGGGAAATCCGGGGCCGCGCGCGGGAGGCGCGGCGGCCGCGTCAGCCGAAGACGGCGGCGTAGGCTTCCGGTTTGAACCCCACGGTCAGGCGGCCGTCGACGTCCAGCACCGGCCGCTTGATCATCGACGGCTGGGCGACCATCAGGGCGATGGCCTTCGCCGCGTCGAGCCCCTGCTTGCGGTCGTCCGGAAGGCCGCGGAACGTCGTGCCCGACCGGTTCAGCAGGACCTCCCAGCCGACCTGGTCCGCCCAGGCCTTCAGCGTCGCCGCGTCGATCCCCGACGCCTTGTAGTCGTGGAAGGCGTAGGCGACGCCGTGGGCGTCCAGCCAAGCGCGCGCCTTCTTCATGGTGTCGCAGGCCTTGATGCCGTGGATCGTGACGGACATGGGACTCTCCTCGCTGGACCCTGGTTATCGCCGCCACACCGGCGTGCGGCGGGCGGTCAGCCTGACGATGAAGGCCTCGTGGCTTTCGAGGCCGCCGAGGTCGCCGACGCGATGGGCGAGCGCCTCGGCCTCCTCGGCCAGCGGCCCGGCGTCCGGGCGCGTCCGGGCGTCGCGCCACAGGGCGGTGATCGCGCTGCGCAGAAGGATCAGGGCGGCGCGGGGATAGCGGGCGTCCAGGCGGGCGGCCCATTCGGCCAGTTCGGCGGGGTCGCCCTCCACCTCCGCATGGCGGGCCTGGATCATGGCCGCCGCTTCCGGCAGGGCGGGCCAGGCCATCAGGAAGGCGAGCCCCTCGACGAACGGGCGGCGCCGGGCGGCCACCTCGAAGGCGCGGTCGGCGGCCTCGACGTCGTCGAAGTCCGGCAGCGCCTTCAGGTAGGCCTTCAGCTGATCGGCCGACAGGGTGCGCTCGAAGGCGGCCCACCGCTCCTCATGGGCCGCGGCCGTCTCGCCCGAGCGCTCGAGCGCCTCGATCCAGACCTCGTACCAGGGCTCCGCGGCCGGATCGGCGCGACCGTCGAGACCGCGGCCGCGCGTCCGCGGGTCGGCCGCCTGCAGGGTCGCCAGCGCCTCGTCCAGACGGCCGGCCGCGAGCAGCCGACGGCCCAGCGCGGCGGCCGTGCCCGGGTCATGCCGCAGGGTGGCGGGAAGGGTTTCGGCGAAGGCGTCCACGTCCCCGGCGGCGTCCGCGACGGCGCGCATCACCTTCGCCGAGGGCTTGAACGCCGGCCGCGCCTCGGCCCGCCGCCGCAAGCCGGCCAGCACCGCCGCGCCGAAGTCGGGACCGAAGGCCGGCAGGGCCGCCTGGATCCGCTCGCCCCAGGCCGAGGTCCCGCGGAACAGCATGTCGGCGACATCCTCCGCCAGCAGCAGGTCCGCCGGCGCCTGCCCCGCCAGTCCGGCGAGGTCATGGGCGGCCTGCAGGAAGACCGGCGGCAACTCGTTGCGCGGATCCTTGACCCGCGCCGACACCGGGTCGGCGAGGTCGAGGAAGGCCCACAGGCGGCGCACGGCGAGGCCGGCGTCCAGCGCCCCCAGCCGGCCGGCGATCAGCCGCCGAAGGACGTCGAGGTCGAGGATGAAGTCGGCGCGCTTGCGCCAGGACACCTTGGCCTTGCTGGCCGCGATCATGGCGAGGCGCTTGTCGATCTCGGCGGCCAGGTCCGGCCCGCCGACCTCGGCGGCGAGCTCCATGCGCAGACGCCGCTTGAGCGCGGGCTGGCTGTCGCTGAGCTCCATCAGCAGCGCCGCCAGCGCGGGCGCGCCCATCGACTCGAGATTGGCCGCCGTCAGCCGCTTCGCCGAGGCCGGAGGCTTCTTCGCCTTTGCCGTCATATGACCGGGCGTAGCCGATCCGGCGTCAGGCTGCCAGCCGCAGCCTCGCCGCCGCCGTTCCGCCGCGAGCGCGACGGACCGCGCCGAGGGCCTCGTCCACCGCGGCGCGACGCGCGATCAGCCGCTGTTCCTGCGTCGCCAGCGCCGCCGCCAGCGCATCGGCGTCGGCATCCAGCAGGCCCACCACCTCCGACAGGGAGAACCCCATCGCCTTGAAGGCCAGCGCGCGGGACAGCCGCTCGATGTCGCCCGGCGCATAGAGCCGCCAGCCGCGGTCGGTGCGAACAGGCTTCACCAGACCCCACGATTCGTAGAGGCGCAGGGCCTTGATCGTCACGCCGAGCCGCCGCGCGGCCTGCGCGGGCGTGATGTGGGGGGACGCGGGCCGTCTGTGCAGCATGGAAGCCTCCGGTCCGACACTATCGGGTCGTCCCCAGGGGACGGGTCAAGCGGCGGGTGAAGGGGCCTGCGCTCCCGTCCCCGAGAGGTCGCCGCACCGCCTGACGCGTGCGGAAAGTTCGGCGCCGTTGCGATAACAGGCTTTGCTGCCGCGCCGTAAAGCACGGGATAGTGCGGCAAACACTCCGGGAGAACGTCCATGTCCTATCCGTTGCCGAACGCCTCCATCGACCTGACCGGACAGGTGGCGCTGGTCACCGGCGCGTCGTCGGGGCTGGGCAGGCGCTTCGCCCAGGTGCTGGCGCGGCAGGGCGCCAAGGTGGTCATCACCGGCCGCCGCCTGGACCGGCTGGAAGCGCTGGCCGCCGAGATCGCGGCCGACGGCGGCGTCGCCGCGCCGCTGCAGCTCGACGTCACCGACACCGCCCAGCTGCTGGGCCTGTTCGAGCGGGCGGAAGCCGCGCTCGGACCCGTCGACATCCTGGTCAACAACGCCGGCATCCCGGACGCCCAGCGCGCGACGAAGATGTCGATAGAGCTGATCGACACCGTGCTGGGCACCAATGTGCGCGCGCCGTGGATCCTGGCCACCGAGTTCGCCCGGCGCCGGCTGGAGGCCAGGCGGCCGGGCCGGATCATCAACATCGCCTCGATGGCCGCCTACAGCTATCGTGGCGAGGGCGCCGCGCTCTATTCGGTCAGCAAGGCGGCGGTGGTGCGGATGACCGAGGCGCTGGCCGTCGAGTGGGCGAAGTTCCACATCAACGTCAACGCCATCGCGCCGGGGGCCTTCGCGTCGGAGATGATGGACGGCATGCTGGAGCGTATGGGCGACATCAGCCAGCACATGCCGCGCAAGCGCATCGCAGACCCGGCACAGCTGGACAGCACCCTGCTCTACCTCTGCTCGCCCGCCTCCGACGCGGTCACCGGGACCTCGATCAAGGTCGACGACGGCCAGGGCGGCCGCTGAATCACGACGACAAGAAGACCACAGGGAAGAACGCCATGAAGCTCCACACCTCGATGGGTCCCAACCCGCACATGGTCCGCATGTTCGCGGCCGAGAAGGGCCTGACGCTGCCGATGGTCGAGGTCGACCTGATGGGCGGCGAGAACCGTCGCCCGCCGTACACCGACAAGGTCAACGTCGCCGGCCAGACCCCGGCGCTGGAGCTCGAGGACGGCACGATCATCAGCGAGATCACCGTCATCTGCGAGTATCTCGAGGAGAAGCACCCCTCCCCTGCCCTGATCGGCGCGACGCCCGAGGAGCGGGCCGAGACGCGGATGTGGACCCGCCGCATCGACCTGAACATCTGCGAGCCGATGGCCAACGGCTTCCGGGCCGCCGAGGGCCGCGGGCTGTTCGAGAGCCGCATGAAGCTGGTCGGCGCCGAGGGCGCCGCGGAGCTCAAGGCCATCGCGCGCGACCGCCTGCTGTGGCTCGACGGCCAGCTGAAGGGACGACAGTTCGTCTGCGGCGACCGCTTCAGCCTGGCCGACGTGCTGCTGTTCGCCTTCCTCGCCTTCGGCGCCCAGGTCGGCCAGCCGATCCCGGACGAGGCGGCCTGGGTGAAGGACTGGTTCGCGCGCGTCGGCGCCCGACCGTCCGCCAAGGCCTGACGAAAGACAACGACAAGACCAGAGACAGGGAGGCCAGGATGGCCATCGACTTCGAGATTCCGGCGGACGCCAAGGCGATCCGCGAGAAGGTGCGCCAGTGGGTGCACGACGAGTGCAAGCCGGCCGAAAAGCGGCTGCTCGCCGGCGAGGACTACAAGACGGTCCTCGGCGAGCTACGCGCGAAGGCCCGCTCGCAGGGCCTGTGGTGCCCGTTCATCCCCAAGGAGTACGGCGGTATGGGCCTCGGCCCGCTGGCCAACGCCCTGGTCCAGATGGAGCTGGGCGAGAGCTACCTGGGCGCGCTGTCGCTGAACACCCAAGGACCTGACGACGCCACCATGATGACGCTGCTGGCGCACGGGACCGAGTACCAGAAGGAAAAGTTCCTCAAGCCGCTGCTCAACGGCGAGAAGCGCATCTGCTACTCGATGACCGAGAAGGCCGCCGGCGCCGACGCCACCGGCATGCGCACGACTGCGGTCAAGGACGGCAACGAGAACTACATCCTCAACGGCGAGAAGTGGTTCAGCTCGGCCGCCTCCGTGGCCGACATCGCGCTGGTGATGGCCCGCACCGATCCGGACGCGCCGCGGCACAAGCAGTTCTCGACCTTCATCGTCGAGCTGCCCAATCCGGGCTACCGCATCGTCCGCGACATCGAGACCATGGCCGCCGAAGGCCCGCTGTCGCACATCCTCGGCGGCGGCCACTCCGAGGTCGAGATCAAGGACCTGGTCGTGCCGGCCGAAAACCTGCTCGGCGGCGAGGGCAACGGCTTCAACATGGGCCAGCACCGTCTCGCCTACGGCCGCCTGCGCCACGGCATGCACAACGTCGCCATGGCCCAGCGCGCGCTCGACCTCGCCGTGGAGCACGTGACCAAGCGCTCAACCTTCGGCAAGCCGCTGCATGAGCGGCAGGGCGTCCAGTTCATGCTCGCCGACTGCGCGCAGGACATCTACATCGCCCGGCTGATGCTGCTGCACATCGCCTACAAGGCCGAGAAGGGCATGGACCTGCGCCAGGAGAACGGCATCGCCAAGGTGTTCCTGGCCAACATGGTGCACCGCGTCGTCGATACCGCGATCCAGCTGCACGGCGCGCTCGGCTACTCAATGGATACCCCGCTGGCCCGCTGGTACACCCACATCCGGTCGCAGCGTCTGGTCGACGGTCCTGACGAGGTGCATCGCTGGACCACCGGCCGCAACGTAATCAAGGCCTTCCAGCAGAACGGCACCACCGCGGCGGCCTGCGGCGGCGACATGCTCTGAGCATCCGGGATCGCGCCGGCCACGGACCGGCGCGATCCCGACATCCACCAAGACCACCAACCCGGCGCAGATCGGGTGGAAACGCGCGACGACAGGGAGACGACGAGTGCATTACGCCGAACTCGACCAGGCCTGGGCCGAACTGACGGCGCCAGGTCAGCCGTTCGAGATCACCACCATCACGGTGCGGGGCGCGCCGATGCGCACCTTCGTCCAGGCCCCGCCCGACGTGCGCGCCGTCTGGCTGTCGACCCTGCAGTTCGCCGACCGCGACTACCTGGTCTACGAGGACGAGCGCATCACCTACGCCGAGGCGCACTGCAGGGTCGCCTCGATCGCCAACTGGCTGCTGGACCAGGGCGTGAAGCCCGGCGACCGCATCGCCATCGCCATGCGCAACTTTCCGGAGTGGATGCTGATCTACTGGGCCGGCGTCAGCATCGGCGTCGCCGTGGTCGGGATGAACGCGTGGTGGACGGCGGCCGAGATGGCCTATGGCCTCAAGGACAGCGCGCCGAAGGTCGTGTTCGCCGACGCCGAGCGCCTGGCCCGCATCGCCGAACAGCCGGACATGCTGGGCGATGCCAGGCTGGTCGCCGTGCGGGCCGAGCCGCCGGCCGGAGCCATCCCGTTCGCCGAGACCCTGGCGCGCGGCGGCGAGCTGCCGATGCTCCCGATCGACCCCGACGCCGACGCCTGCATCTTCTACACCTCCGGCACCACGGGGTTCCCGAAGGGGGCGCAGCTGACCCACAGGGGCTGCGTCAACAACCTGATGAACATGATGTTCGCCGGGCAGGTCACGGCGCTGGCCACGGCGCGCGGCACCGGCGTCATGCCCGATCCGGACGCGCCCGTCCCCATCCCGGTCACCCTGGTGACCACGCCGTTGTTCCACGTCACCGCCAACAACTGCGGCGCCTACGCCACCACCGCGGCGGGCGGCAAGATGGTGCTGATGTACCGCTGGGATGCGGGCGAGGCCCTCAAGCTGATCGAGCGCGAGAAGGTCAGCACCGTCAGCGGGGTGCCGGTCATGGCGCGGGAACTCGTCACCCACCCCGACTTCGCGCGGCATGACACCTCCAGCCTGCTGTCGGTCGGCGGCGGCGGGGCCCAGATCCAGCCCGACCTGGTCGACAAGATCGAGAAGACCGTCGCCACAGCCCGGCCGAACACCGGCTACGGCATGACCGAGACCTGCGGCATCATCACCTCGATCAGCGGCGACTTCTTCGTCGACAAGCCGGCCAGCTGCGGGCGGGCCATGCCCAGCTTCGAGGCCAAGGTGGTCGATGACGAGGGCGCCGCACTGCCGCCGGGCGAGACCGGCGAACTGTGGGTGCGCGGGGCCTCGGTCATCAAGGGCTACATCAACCGCCCCGACGCCACGGCCGAGAGCATCACCGACGGCTGGCTGCACACCGGCGACGTGGCCCGCATCGACGAGGATGGCTTCATCTTCCTGGTCGACCGCAAGAAGGACATGGTCCTGCGCGGCGGCGAGAACGTCTATTGCGCCGAGGTCGAGGCGACCCTGCACCACCATGCCGCCGTCGCCGAATGCTGCGCCTTCGGCGTGCCGGACGCGCGGCTGGGCGAGGAGGTCGGCGTGGCGGTGGTGCTGCGTCCGGGCGAGACCGTCACCGCGGCGGCGCTGCGCGAGCACTGCCTGACGCTGGCCGCCCGCCACAAGGCCCCGCGGTACATCTGGATCCTCCAGGAGTCCCTGCCCCGCAACGCGAGCGGCAAGTTCCTGCGGCGCGAGCTGCGCGAGGGCCTGAAGGTGGCGGACGCGGCCGATCTGGCCTGACGGGAGGACGGCGCCATGGTCCCGGAGCGCGACTGGGCCACCCTGCGCGAGACCTTCTCCCGACAGGGGGCCGTCCACCTGCCCGGCGCGCTGCCGGCGGAAGCGCTGGCGGACGCGTTGGGGGCGTACGAATGGAGCCTGGCCAACCCCGGCCCGCGGGCCACGCGCATCCGCCAGGCGACCGAGGGGACGTTCTTCAACGACCTCTACAATCCGGACGTGATGACCGGGTACCGCGCCATGCTCGAGGCCTCGCCGCTGCCGGCGCAGGTCGCGCGGCTGTGGGGCGGCGGCCCGGTCTGGTTCATGTACGAGCAGGTGTTCCTGAAGGAGGGCGAGGCGGCGCGTCGCACGCCCTGGCACCAGGACTCATCGTACCTCGCGATCGCTGGCCGGGACCTCGCCGTGGCCTGGATCCCCTTCGAGCCGCTGGCGGCGGCGGACTCCCTCGAGTTCATCCCGGGATCGCACCTCGGACCGCTCTACAACGGTTCGCGGTTCGAACTGGGCGACGACACCGCGCCGCTGCACCCGGACTCGTCCCTGCCGCGCCTGCCCGACATCGAGGCCGGGCGAGACGCCTGGGAGATCATCTCGTTCGACGTCGCGCCGGGCGATGTGGTGATCTTCCACCCGCAGATCCTGCACGGCGGGGCGGCGACCCGCGACGGCGCCCGCCGCCGAACCCTGACGCTGCGGTTCTTCGGCGAGGACAGCTACTACGATCAGCGGGAAGGCGGCGCGGGGCCGCCGGTCAAGGGATTCCACCAGCGCATGAAGGCGGGGGACCGGTTCCGCGACCCGTCCTTCCTCCAGTTGCTGGCCTGACGACGCTTCCGGTCGAGACCGGCCGCCTAGCCGCCCGGGTGAAGACCGGGGGCTTCCTGGCCCGTTCGGGCCACGTACTCGGTGTAGCCGCCGCCGTACTGGTGCGCGCCCTCGGGCGTGAGTTCCAGCACCCGGTTGGACAGGGCGCCGAGGAAGTGGCGGTCGTGCGACACGAACAGCATCGTGCCCTCGAAGTCCTTCAGGGACTCGACCAGCATCGCCTTGGTGGCCATGTCGAGGTGGTTGGTGGGCTCGTCGAGCACCAGCAGGTTCGGCGGGTCGAACAGCATCCTGGCCATGACCAGCCGCGCCTTCTCCCCGCCCGACAGGACGCGGCAGGGCTTCTCGACGTCATCGCCGGAGAAGCCGAAGCAGCCGGCCAGGGTGCGCAGCTGCCCCTGCCCCGCCTGCGGGAAGGCGCTTTCGAGGGACTCGAAGATCGTCTCCTCGCCGTCCAGCAGGTCCATCGAGTGCTGCGCGAAGTAGCCCATCCTGACGCTGGCCCCGATGGTGACCGCGCCCTGGTCCGGCGCGGCCGCGCCGGCGACGAGCTTGAGCAGGGTCGACTTGCCGGCCCCGTTGGCGCCGAGCACGCACCAGCGTTCCCTGCGGCGGACGAGGAAGTCGAAGTCCTCGTAGATGCGTTGGGCGCCGTAGCGCTTGTGGACGCCCCGCAGGCTGATCACGTCTTCACCGGAGCGCGGCGGGGTCTGGAATTCGAACTGGACGGTCTGGCGCCGGCGCGGAGCCTCGACCCGCTCGATCTTGTCGAGCTTCTTGACCCGGCTCTGCACCTGGGCGGCGTGCGAGGCGCGCGCCTTGAACTTCTCGATGAACTTGATCTCCTTGGCCAGCATGGCCTGCTGGCGCTCGTACTGCGCCTGCCGCTGCGCCTCGCTGAGGGCGCGCTGCTGGTCGTAAAAGTCGAGGTCGCCCGAGTAGGTGATCAGCTGACCGCCGTCGATCTCGACCACCTTGCCGATGATGCGGTTCATGAAGGCGCGGTCGTGCGAGGTCATCAGCAGCGCGCCGTCGTAGTTCTTGAGGAAGGCCTCGAGCCAGATCAGGCTCTCCAGGTCCAGGTGGTTGCTGGGTTCGTCCAGCAGCATGCCGTCGGGCTTCATCAGCAGGATGCGGGCCAGCGCCACGCGCATCTTCCAGCCGCCGGACAGCAGGCCGACGTCGGCGTCCATGCGCTCCGGGCTGAAGCTCAGCCCGGCCAGCACCTCGCGCGCCCGCGCCTCCAGCGCGTAGCCGTCGAGCTCCTGGAAACGCTCCAGCACCTCGCCGTAGCGCTCCATGACGGCGTCGAGCCGGTCCGCCTGGTCCGGATCGACCATCGCCTGCTCGAGGTCGGCCATCTCGGCGGCCAGCGCGCTGACCGGACCGACACCGTCCATCACCGCGGCGACCGCGCTCTGGCCGGACATCTCGCCGACATCCTGGCTGAAGTAGCCGATCCTCATGCCCGGATCGATCACGACCAAGCCGTCATCGGGCTCCTCGCGACCGGTGATCATCCGGAAGATCGTGGTCTTGCCGGCGCCGTTCGGGCCGACCAGCCCGACCTTCTCGCCCTTCTGGATGCTCATCGAGGCCTCGATGAACAGAAGCTGGTGGCCGTTCTGCTTGGTGATGTTGTCGAGGCGGATCATGCGGCGGTCTGTGAAACGGGAAGAAAGACGAGCGCCGGCCGCGCGAAGACGGCCGGCGCTGGAACAGGCTGGAGCCCAGCCGGATCGGGGAAGCGCTCAGGCGAGCGGGATCATTCCCACTCCATTGTTCCACAATGCCCTAACTGTCTGTCTTTAAACGCCTATTTGAACTTTCCTGCCCTGCTGGCCGGCCTGTGGTCCGCCAGATCGCTGCACTATTGAATTCATTGAGAAAATCAGCACGAAATTTTTTTGGCGAGTCCAGCATCTATCGCTGGCTATTCCGCGACGGAAGCGGATTCCTTGGACCGACTGCGACCTCGGCCATGCTGAAAAAGGACCGTCACCCGTCGATTAGGACAACGTCCGACAGCGCCGGTCGGGCACGGTCCAGCGGGTTCCTTGCCCTTGCGGCGGCGCTGGCCGCTAGGCAGTCTCTGCCGCGCGGGCGCGTGCAGGAGACAAGGCGGCCTCATCGTGACCCGTGCCTTCGGCCGGTGCAGGGGTAGCAACCGACTTCGCATCGCTCTTGCCCGCATCTTTCCGCGTTATCGTACGCCGCCACAGCCGCGCGACATCTTCCGGCAGCATCCAGGCGGCCGGGACAACGATCAGCGTCAGCATTGTCGAGGTGATGAGGCCGCCGATCACGATGAAGCCCATGGCATTGCGCCATTCGGAACCATCGGACGCAGCAAGCGCCACCGGGATCATCCCGAAAATGGCGGCGAAAGCCGTCATCAGCACCGGGCGCAGCCGTTCCGGCGCAGCTTGCGCCATTGCATCTGCCTGCGAAAGCCCGTCCTCCACAAGCTGGTTGGCGCGGTCGACGAGCAGGATGCCATTCTTCATCACAATGCCCATCAGCGCCAGCAGCCCGATCTGGCCGAACAGGCTCATTTCCTGCCCGCCGATCAGCATGGCGATAAAGGCGCCCGAGAATGACAGGGGTGCCGTCAACATGATGAGGAAAGGCTGGCCAAAGCGGTCGAACTGGCTGGCCAGCACGATGTAGAGCGCGATCAGCGCCAGCAGGAAGGCAAAGCCGATAGCCGTTGCGGTTTCCGCCATGCGGCGCGCCTGCCCCTCCAGAACCAGTTCGATCCCAGGCGGCGGCGGATTGGCCGCAATGAGGGCGTCCATGGCATTCACGGCCGCCCCCAGCGACACTCCGGTAGCGCTGTTGGCCAGCACCGAGACCTTGCGGCCCCGGTCCTGGCGGTCAATCTGCACGGGGCCGGTCCCGATGCGCGGATCGGCCACCTGGCCCAGATCGACCAGCCGGCCGTCAAGACTGCGGGTCTGCAGGGTTGCCACCATGTCAGGCGACTGGCGCTGCGCTTCTTCGAGGCGCACCCTCACATCGTGACGACGGCCACCTTCTTCAAACGTGCCGGCCTCCACGCCGCCCAAAAGAATCCGGGTCGAGTTGGCAAGGTCGCGCGCCGAAACGCCAAGATCGGCAGCCCGCGTGCGGTCGATGCGCAACTGCAGTTCCGGCCGGCCGCCTTCATAGCTGGACCGGACGTCGGCGAACTCCGGCCGCGATTTCATCGCCGCCACCAGCCTTGCCGCATAGGCCTCGGCCTCAGCCAGATCGCGGCCCATCACCACCTGCTCGATCGCAGCCTGCCCGATGCCACCGCCTGAAACCCAGGGCACTTCCGAGGCAACGATCTCGTTGGCTTGGGGAATGGCCTGTCGCAGCGCAGCGCGGGCCTTGTCCATCACCTCCATCTGGTGGATCGACCTCGCCTGCTTGGGCGTGATGGCAATGTAGAACTCCAGTTCATTGCTGCGCTGGCGGCTGCCGGCCCCAACCGTCACGAACACCAGCTTCACGTCATCGATGGCGCGCAGCGCGGCGTCCGCCCGCGCCGCCGCCGCGCGCGCCCCGGCGATGCCCGTGCCCTGCGGCAGTTTCACCGTCGCCAGAAACTCGCTGCGGTCGGTGGACGACATGAAGGTGGACGGCACCATGGAGGCCGCCACGCCGCCCACGACCAGGCTGCCCAGGGCGATAGCCATCACCAGCCGGCGCCGTTCCAGCGCCCAGCGCACGATACGGGCATAGCGGCGCTCCGTTCCCTGGTGGAAGGCTTCGATGCGCGCCAGCCACGGCCCGCCATGATCGCCGGCCTTCAGCAGGCGGGCTGCCAGCATCGGCGTGAGGGTGAAGGCGACCAGTAGCGAAACACTGACCGAAAAGACGATGGCAAGGCCATATTGGAAGAAGAAGCGGCCGACGATGCCTTCCATGAAGGCGATGGGCACGAACACCGCCAGCGTGGCGAAGGTGCCGGCGAGCACGGCAAGCGCCACGCGCTTTGTCGCGGCAAAGGCCGCCGTGCGCGCATCGGCACCTTCATCGATATCGCGCTGGATCGCTTCGGTCACCACGATCGCATCGTCGACCAGCAGACCGATCGCCACAGTGAGCGCCAGCAGCGTCATCATGTTGATGGTGAGATCGAACGCGCCAAAGGCGATGAAGGTGGCGACCAACGAGGTCGGAATGGCGAGCGTGACGATGATCGTCGCCCGCCAGCTCAGCAGGAAAAAGAAGGTGACAAGCACCACCAGCACGATCGCCACGGCGATTTCGAACTGCACGTCCTTGATCGAGGACTCGATGAAGCGCGACGTGTCACGCGC
>CALKHU010000024.1 GCA_937991555.1 uncultured Caulobacter sp. | reverse complement strand
CCGGCGCGCCCGGCGCCGCGGCCGCGGCCTTGAGCGGACGGGGCGCGGGCTGGGCCCTGGCCTTCAGCCGCTCGGCGCCTTCCGCCAGCCGGTCTATGGCCTCATCCGCGAAGGCCGTGTCGACGCCGGCCTCGGCCCAGAAGGCGAGGGCGGCTTCGGCGGCGCGGATGTCGGAGACGGCGGTCACGCGCCAGACTTAGCCGTCCCGGCGGGCTTCGGCCAGCGGCGGTCTCGGGGACGGTGCGCTTTCCCGCTTGACCGACCCTGCGTCCGCTCGGATTAAGACCCTCGGAAGAGCAAGGGGAAACCGCCATGTCCGAAGACGCCGTCGAACGCGAATCCATGGAATACGACGTCGTCATCGTCGGCGGCGGCCCCTCGGGCCTGGCCGCGGCGATCCGGCTCAAGCAGCTCGAGGCCGAGCACGGCCGTGAGATCAGCGTCGCCCTGGTCGAGAAGGGCTCCGAGGTCGGCGCCCACATCCTGTCCGGCGCGGTCATCGATCCCAAGGCGCTGAACGAGCTGATTCCGGACTGGAAGGCGCTCGGCGCGCCGCTCGAGACCCCGGTCGAGAAGGACAAGTTCCTGCTGCTCGGCGAACAGGGCGAGATCGACCTGCCGATGTTCGCCATGCCGCCGTTCATGCACAACCATGGCTGCTACATCGCCTCGCTGGGCAACGTCTGTCGCTGGCTTGCGGGCCAGGCCGAGGCGCTGGGCGTCGAGATCTATCCGGGCTTCGCCGCTTCCGATCTGGTGTTCCGCGAGGACGGCTCGGTGAAGGGCGTCGTGGTCGGCGTCGTCGGCATCGCCAAGGACGGCGAGCACAAACCGGACTACCAGCCGGGCATGGAGCTGCACGGCAAGTACGTCTTCATCGCCGAGGGGGTGCGCGGCTCGCTGGCCAAGGTGCTCGAGGCGAAGTACGACCTGCGCGCCGGCAAGAGCCCGCAGAAGTATGGCATCGGCATAAAGGAGCTGTGGCAGGTTCCGGACACGAACTTCCGGCCCGGCCTCGCCGTCCACACCACCGGATGGCCGCTGGACAACGGCACCGGCGGCGGCAGCTTTATGTACCATTTCGGCGAGAACTACATCTCGATCGGCTACGTGGTGCACCTCAACTACAAGAACCCGTGGCTGTCGCCGTTCGACGAGTTCCAGCGGTTCAAGCAGCATCCGTCGGTCAAGCCCTACCTCGAAGGCGGCAAGCGCATCGCCTACGGCGCCCGCGCGATCACCGAGGGCGGCTGGCAGTCGATCCCCAAGCTGACCTTCCCGGGCGGTGCCCTGATCGGCTGCTCCGCCGGCTTCGTGAACGTCCCGCGGATCAAGGGCAGCCACAACGCCATGAAGAGCGGCATGCTGGCCGCGGAAGCGGCCTACGCCGCCCTGGGCGAAGGCCGCCAGGCGGACGAGCTGACCGGCTACCAGACGGCCCTGGAAGGCAGCTGGGTGGCGAAGGAGCTGCGGATCGTCCGCAACGCCAAGCCGCTGCTGACGAAGTTCGGCACGCTGATGGGCGCCGCGCTGGGCATGGTCGACATGTGGGTCAACCACCTGACCGGCGGCTTCTCGCTGTTCACCGGCGCCGGCTCGATGAAGCACGAGAAGACCGACGCCGCCTCCACCGGCCTGGCGGCGGACTACAAGCCGATCGTCTATCCCAAGCCCGACGGCGTGATCAGCTTCGACAAGCTGGGCTCGGTGTTCCTTTCGGCGACCAACCACGAGGAAGACCAGCCGGCGCACCTGAAGCTGAAGGACCCCAGCGTGCCCATCGAGGTCAACCTGCCGCGCTACGGCGAGCCGGCGCGCCTCTACTGCCCGGCCGGCGTGTACGAGGTGCTCTACGACGAGCAGGGGAACAATCCCAAGTTCCAGATCAACGCCCAGAACTGCGTCCACTGCAAAACCTGCGACATCAAGGACCCGTCGCAGAACATCGTCTGGACGACGCCGGAAGGCGGCGGCGGCCCGAACTACCCGAACATGTAGACGGCGCGCGCTTCGAGCCCCCGACCGCATCGGGGGCTCGAACCCGCGGCCCATGTCACCCGCCGCACGATCCGCCTTGCGGCGGTCAAAGTTTCCGGCGAGCTTCGCGGGATGAAGCCGCGTCACGCCTTGCCCGCTCTCGTCCCGCTCGCCTTCGCCGCCCTCGCGCTGGCCTCGCCCGCGCTCGCCAGGCCCGCCAAGGCGCCGCCCCCCGCCGAGGTCGCCTTCGACGACCGCGATCCGGTCTCGGCCTATGGCCTGTTCCTGGCCGCGCAGGCGGCCCTCAACGACGGCCGTAACGCGCTGGCGCTCGACTACTTCGACCGGGCCCGCGCGGCCGACCTCGACGCCGGCGACTTCGGCACGCGGACCTTCATCGCCGCGGTGTTCGCCGGCGACGTGCCGCGCGCCGCCCAGCTGGCGCCGGGCGAGGACGCCGGCCTCACGCTGCAGCGCCTCGGCGCGCTGGAGAAGGTCGTGGCGGCGATCGGCGACAACCGCGGCAGGGAGGCCATGGACCTGCTGTCGAGCGGCGCTGTCACCGTGCCCCACCGCCAGGCCGCCGCGCTGCTCACGCCCTGGGCGGCCGCCGCCGCCGGGCAGAAGGAAGCGGCCGTCGCCCGTCCGGATGTGCGCGGCGACCGGCTGGTCGAGGTGTTCGGCCAGCTCGGCCAGGCGCTGCTGTTCGAACGGGCGAAGCGCTACGACGAGGCCGAGACCGGCTACATGGCCCTGACCGGCCTCGGCGACGCCGGCATCCTGTTCGTGCTCGACCACGGCGCCTTCCTCGAGCGGCGCGGGCGCCGCGCCGACGCCGTCGCGCTCTACGACAAGGCCCTGCAGCAGTCGCCCAACGACATCGGCCTGCGCCTCGCCCGCGAGCGCGCCGCCCGGCGCGGCAAGCCGCCGGCGCTGCCCGATATCCGCCAGGGCGCGGCGCGCGCGCTGCTGCCCGCGGCCACCGCCTTCGCCGCCGAACGCCAGAACGAGATGGCCCTCGCCTATGTGCGCATGTCGCTCTACCTCGATCCGACCCGCGAGGACGCCCGCGTGCTGCTCGGCGACGTCCTGAGCGCGCTCGGCGAGAGCGAGGCCGCCCGCGAGGCCTGGGCCGCCATTCCGGCGACCTCCGCCTACTACCCCGGGGTCCGGGCCAAGCTGGCCTGGAGCTACCAGGGCGAGAAGGAGTCCGAGCAGGGGCTGGCGATGGCAGGGCAGGCCTACGACGCCTCGCCGAATGACCGCGACGCCGCGGTGACCTACGCCGACCTGCTGCGCGCCAACGAACGCTACGCGGAGTCGGCGAAGGTGCTGGACGGCGTCATCGAGCGGGCCGGGGGCACGCCTGACTGGCGTCTGCTCTACATGCGCGGCATCGCGCTGGAGCGCTCGGGTCAGTGGGCGGCGGCGGAGAAGGATCTGGTCGCGGCCCTGGCGCAGCAGCCGAACGAGCCCGACCTGCTCAACTACCTCGGCTACGCCTGGATCGACCGGGGCGAGCGGCTCAGCGAGGCCATGGACATGGTCAAGCGCGCGGTGGCGGCCAACCCGCGCTCCGGAGCCATGGTCGACTCCCTCGGCTGGGCCTACTACCGCATCGGCGACTACCGCAACGCGGTCGAGAAGCTGGAGGAGGCGGTGCTGCTGTCTCCGGCCGATCCGGAGATCAACAACCACCTCGGCGACGCCTACTGGCGCGTGGGCCGGACCATCGAGGCGCGGTTCCAGTGGAGTCGTGCGCTCAGCCTGGACCCGACGCCCGCCATCAAGGCCGACGCCGAGGCCAAGCTGAAGACCGGTCTGCCGCCCGCCGGGGGCGCGGCGGTGGCGACGAAGTAGCGCGGCGGGGCCGTGGCGCGTAAACCACGGTCATGAGCCTCTCAGCTTTCGCGCCGGCGAAGATCAACCTGTTCCTCCATGTCGGCCCGCCGGCGGCGGACGGCTATCATCCGCTCGCCAGCCTGATGGCCTTCGCCGACGTCGGCGACCGGGTGGCCGTGCAGCCGGCGGACGCCCTGGAGTTCGAGGTCACCGGCCCGTTCGCGGCGGGGCTCGAGGGCGGGGAGGACAACCTCGTCGTCCGCGCGGCGAAGGCGCTGCTGGCGCGGGTCGGCGGTCCGCAGCCGCCGTTCCGCCTGATCCTCGACAAGCAGCTGCCGGTCGCGGCCGGCCTCGGCGGCGGATCCTCGGACGCCGGCGCGACCCTGCGCTTGCTGCGCGACGCCCTCCGCCTGCCGATCCAGGACGAGATGCTGACCGCGATCGCCGCCGGTCTCGGCGCCGACGGACCGGTCTGCCTCTGGGCCGAGACGGCGATGGCGCAGGGAAGGGGCGACATCCTCTCGACGCCGCCTGCCTTCCGGCCGGTCGACGCCGTGCTGGTCAATCCGCGGGTTCCGTCGCCGACAGGGGCCGTCTACCGCGCCTATGACGCTGACGGCGCGCCCGGCGGCGACGACCTGCCGCCGCTGCCCGACGTGTTCGAGGGGCCGGAGGAGCTGGCCGCTTTCCTCAGCTACTGCCGCAACGACCTGGAGGCGCCGGCCGTGCGGCTGGAGCCCCGCATCGGCGAGGTGCTGGAGACCCTGCGCGGCGAGCCGGAGACGTTGCTGGGCCGGATGAGCGGTTCCGGCGCCACCTGCTTCGCCCTCTGCGCCGGCGACATCGAGGCCGAAAGCCTCGCCGAGCGGCTGGAGGCGATGCGTCCGGACTGGTGGGTTCGCCGCTGCCGGATCGGGTGACGCTGGAGGCAGGATCCAATTACGAGAAAGGGCGCGGACCTTTCGATCCGCGCCCCGTTCCCTGTCCGGTGAGACGGCCTACGAGTGGTAGGCGCGCTCGCCGTGTTCGGAGATGTCCAGGCCTTCCTCTTCGACTTCCGGGCTGACGCGAAGGCCGGTGACCATCTTGATCACGAAGAAGACGACCGCCGACAGGATGCCCGACCAGGCGACGGTGAACAGGACCGCCTTCACCTGGTTGGCGACCTGGGTGCCCATCGCGTAGGCGGCCGCGTCGCAGGTCGAGATGTCGCCGTCGGCCGCGCAGGTCGTGTAGTCGACGATGCCGGCGCCGCCGAGGTCGGGGCTGACCAGGATGCCGGTGGCGATGGCGCCGACGATGCCGCCGATGGCGTGGATGCCGAAGGCGTCCAGGCTGTCGTCGTACTTCAGGGCGTTCTTGATGGCCGAGCAGAAGATCACGCAGATCGGGCTGACGATCAGACCCAGCACGATCGAGCCCATCGGTCCGGCGAAACCGGCGGCCGGGGTCACGGCCACCAGGCCGGCGATCAGGCCCGAGGCCATGCCGAGCATCGAGGCCTTCTTGCGCGTGACCCACTCGGTCACGGTCCAGCTGAAGCCGGCGGCCGCGGTGGCGAGGAAGGTGTTGAGCATGGCCAGCGAGGCGTAGCTGTTGGCTTCGAGGTTCGAGCCGGCGTTGAAGCCGAACCAGCCCACCCACAGCAGGCCGGCGCCGACCAGGGTCAGGGTCAGGCTGTGCGGCGGCATCGGCTCCTTCTGGAAGCCCGTGCGCTTGCCCAGGATGATCGCGCCGACCAGGGCCGCGATGCCGGCGTTGATGTGGACCACGGTGCCGCCGGCGAAGTCGAGCGCGCCCCAGCTCCACAGCAGGCCCGCCTGGATGGGGGCGGTCGGGTTGAGGGCCACGGTGTCGGGACCCGCCCACCACCAGACCATGTGGGCCATCGGGTAGTAGACGACCAGCGGCCAGAGGACCGCGAACAGGACGGTGGCCGAGAACTTGATCCGCTCCGCGAGGCCGCCCAGCACCAGCGCCGCGGTGATGCAGGCGAAGGTCATCTGGAAGGCCACGAAGGTCAGTTCGGGGATCGACACGCCGGTCGAGAAGGTGCCCACCAGGGTAGTGGTGTCGACGCCCTTCAGGCCCAGCTTGCTCAGGCCGCCGACATAGCTGTCGAGGGCGCCGCCGTCCGTGAAGGCCAGGCTGTAGCCCCACAGAGCCCAGGTGATCATGCCCACGACCGTGACGGTCGAGACCTGCATCAGCATGGACAGCATGTTCTTCTGCCGGACCAGGCCGCCGTAGAACAACGCCAGGCCCGGCACGATCATAAGCAGGACCAGCAGCGAGGACAGCAGCATCCAGGCGTTGTCGCCCTTGTCCACGGTCGGCGTGATGGTCGGCGCGGCGGCCTCGGCCGGCGCGGCCGCTTCCGGCGCCGGCGCGGGCGCTTCCGCAGCGGTCGCGGCCG
>CALKHU010000023.1 GCA_937991555.1 uncultured Caulobacter sp. | reverse complement strand
GGTTGAAGCTGTTGCAGGGACAGGAAGCGCGTCCCTGCGGGCCTCTTCATCCTGGCCCCCGACGAGCCCGTTGCCGCCCATCGCGACGCATGCCACCAATGCTCACGACCGGGGCCGGCAGAGTCCCGGCGTGAGGAAACGGGAGGACGCCCATGGGGCAGGGCATGCGCCGCATCGTCAGCGGCCTGACGGCGGCGGCCGCGTTGGCGCTTGCGGCGTGCGGCGGCGGCGGGACGGCGGCGAAACCGGATACCGAATACCAGGAAAAGCTGATCCAGCAGCTGATCGACGCCAGGCCCGGCGACGTGATCGTCATCCCGGCCGGCGTCTATGCGATCGACCGGGGGCTGAGCCTGGAGGTCGACGGGGTCACCATCCGCGGCGCCGGCATGGACAAGACCATCCTGACCTTCAAGGGCCAGACGGCGGGGGCCGAGGGGCTGCTGGTCAACGCCTCCGACTTCACCATCGAGGATCTGGCGCTTGAGGACGCCAAGGGCGACGCGCTTAAGGTCAACGAGGGCGAGAACATCGTCATCCGGCGCGTGCGCGCCGAATGGACCGGCGGGCCGAAGACCAGCAACGGCGCCTACGGCCTCTATCCGGTCCAGGTGAAGAACCTGCTCATCGAGGACAGCGTCGCTATCGGCGCGTCCGACGCCGGCATCTACGTCGGCCAATCGCAGAACGTGGTGGTCCGGCGCAATCGCGCCGAGTTCAACGTCGCCGGCATCGAGATCGAGAACACCCAGAACGCCGACGTCTACGACAACCTGGCGACCCACAACACCGGCGGCATCCTGGTGTTCAACATGCCCAACCTGAAGGTGCCGGGCTTCGGCACGCGGATCTTCCGCAACCGGTCCGTGGACAACAACACAGCCAACTTCGGCCGCAAGGGCACGGCTGTGGCCTCGGTGCCCGCCGGTACGGGAATCATCATCAATTCAAACGACAAGGTCGAGATCTTCGACAATGACATCGGCGGCAACAACACCGCCAACGTCATCGTCTCGAGCTTCTTCTCGGCCGGATACAAGGCCGGCGAGGGGACCGCCGAGACCTTCGATCCGTGGCCGGAGAGCATCTACATCCACGGCAACCGCTTCGCCCCCGGCGGCGGCAAACCGGACGGGGTCGACCTGCAGGCGCTGCGGGTGGCGATGTTCGGTCTTGCGGGCGCGCTCCCCGACGTTCTCTGGGACGGCTACGTCGACGCGAAGAAGCGGGTCGGCGGCAAGCCGGACCCGAGCCTCGCGATCTGCGTCGACAACGGCGACGCGCGCGTCCTCAATGCCGACGGCCCCAACCGGTACAAGTCGCCCAAGGTCGTCGAACTGCGCTGCCGCCTCGATCCGCTGCCGCCGGCGACGGTCGCGTTCGCGGGCCCTGTGCCGGCCGAGTCGAGGATCCCGGCCCCCGGCAAGTCCAGGTGAGACGCGTCGTCGCCGGCCTGCTGGCCCTGGCGCTCGCGGCCTGCGCGCCGCGGGCGCTCGAGCCGCGCTACATCGCCGAGGGCATGCCGGAAGCCCTTGCGGACTGGGGCGTCGTCGGCGTGCGCGACGGACGGCTCTTGCTCGCGGAAGGCGTCGAGCCCTACGAGCTGAATACGCCGCTGTTCACCGACTACGCCGGCAAGCTGCGCACCGTCTGGATGCCGAAGGGCCAGGCCGCGTCCTGGTCCGCCGACGAGGCCTTCGACTTTCCGGTCGGGACCGTGATCACCAAGACCTTCTTCTATCCCAGGGCGGACGGCGACCGGCTGGCCCCGGGCGACGGGATGACGCTGTCGGACACCGGCGGCGGGCTCGATCTGACGAAGGTCCGACTGATCGAGACCCGGGTCCTGGTGCGCCGGCCGACCGGCTGGGTCGCCTTTCCCTACGTCTGGAACGCCGGTCAGACCGAGGCCAGGCTGCAGCGCACGGGCAAGCCCATCCCCCTGACGCTCGCGCGCGCCGGCCGCACCGACAGCTTCACCTACCAGGTGCCGAACGTGAACCAGTGCGCCGGCTGCCACGGGACCAACCACGCGACGAAGCAGCTGCACCCGATCGGTCTCAAATCACGCCATCTCGACCGCGAGGTCTCTGTCGGCGGCGCCGGCTATAACCAGCTCGCGCGACTGGAAGCGGTCGGGTACCTGCGCGGCCTGCCAAGGGACCGGCCGGCGCCGGCCGCCGACTGGCTCGACGAGGCCGCGCCGCTGGACGACCGCGCCCGGGCCTGGCTCGACATAAACTGCGCGCACTGCCACAGCGCCACCGGCCCGGCGGACACCTCCGGCCTCTACCTGACCCGCGACGCCGCCGGGGCCCACCTGGGCCTCTGCAAGCCGCCGATCGCGGCGGGGCAGGGAACCGGCGGCTTCCGGTACGGCATCCATCCCGGCAGGCCGGACGAGTCGATCCTGGTCTTCCGGACCGCCTCGACCGACCCCGGGGCCATGATGCCCGAGCTCGGCCGGGCGCTCGCCCATGACGAAGCCCTCGGCCTTCTGCGCCGCTGGATCGCCGCCATGCCCGGGGGGTGCGGCTGATGACCCCGGCGGATCGGACCTGGGTCTCGATCCAGCACATGCGGGCGATGGCCGCCCTGTCGGTCGTGCTGTTCCACGCGGCCCAGTGGTCGCGGGTCGACTTCGGCATCGGCGCGGCCGGGGTGGACGTCTTCTTCGTGATCAGCGGCTTCGTGATGTGGACGGTCACCGGCGACCGCGCGCCGGCGCCGCTCGATTTCGTCAAGCGACGCGTCATCCGCGTGGCGCCGCTCTACTGGCTGGTCACCCTGTCGCTGGTCGCCGGCGCGATGGCCTTTCCGGACAGGTTTCCGGAGGTCGACGCCGATCCGCTGCACATCCTGCTGTCCCTGGCCTTCATCCAGCACCTGAACCCCGACGGCCAGCCGTTTCCGGTCCTGACGCCCGGCTGGTCGCTGAACTACGAGGCGGTCTTCTACCTGGTCTTCGCCGCCTGTCTCCTGCTGCCGACGCGGCTCAGGCTGATCGGCCTGTCGCTGGCGCTGGCGACCCTGTCGCTGTCGGGATTCCTGTGGCCGCGGGGCTATGTGATGCTGCTCAACCCGCTGTTCCTGCAGTTCCTCGCCGGCGCCTGGCTGGGCCGGCTGGCGCAGGAGGGCCTTCTGCCCGACCGGCCGTTCGGCTGGCTGATGCTCGGTCTCGGGCAGGCGCTGTTGCTCCTGCTCTGGCTGTCGCGCATAGACCCCGACCTCTGGCGGCCGATGATCTGGGGGCTGCCCGCCGTGCTGGTGGTGGCGGGGGTGGTCACGGTGGAGGCTGACGGCGGCTGGCCGCGCTGGCGCTGGCTCGGCCTGCTCGGCGACGCGTCCTATTCGCTGTACCTGACGCACACCCTGGCCATCGGCGCGCTCGCCGTCACCATGGGGGCCTGGAACCCGTGGCTGTTCATTCCGGCCGCCGTGGCGGTGGCGGTGCCGGCCGGGATCGCCTGCTACCTCCTGGTCGAGAAACCCATGCTGATGACGTTGCGTCAGCGCCTTGCGTGACGTCGCGGAGCGTTCGCATACTCGTCCCGGGACCGCCCGACAGAGGCGGCGGGTGAGGAGACATCGGGATGAAGCGGATCGCTCTGGCGGCTGCGATGGCGGCCGCGACTCTGCTTGCGGCGTGTGGCGGCGAAGGTGTTGACGGCAAGCGCATCATCGCGGCCGATGACAATCCCGGCGAATGGCTCACCCACGGACGCACCTACGGCGAGCAGCGGTTCAGCCCGCTCGAGAAGATCAGCACCTCCACCGTCAAGGACCTCGGTCTGGCCTGGAGCTTCGACCTGCCGGAGAACCGCGGCATCGAGGCGACGCCGCTGGTCGCCGACGGGGTGATGTACACGACCTCGTCCTGGTCGATCGTGCGCGCCTTTGACGCGAAGACCGGCGAGCTGCTGTGGGAATACGACCCCAAGGTTCCCCGCAAGACGGGCGTGAAGGCCTGCTGCGACAGCGTCAACCGGGGCGTCGCCCTTTGGGGCGGCCGCGTCTACTTCGGCGCGCTGGACGGTCGCCTGATCTCACTCGACGCCAAGACCGGCAAGAAGATGTGGGAGGTCATCACCGTCGACCAGTCCAAGCCCTACACGATCACCGGGGCCCCCAGGATCATCAAGGGCAAGGTGATGATCGGCAACGGCGGGGCCGAACTGGGCGTGCGGGGCTACCTGTCGGCCTACGACGCCAGGACCGGGAAGATGCTGTGGCGCTTCTACACGGTGCCCGGCGAGAAGCCGACCGACGGCGCCGCCTCTGATGCCGCGATGAAGATCGCCCGCCCGACCTGGAACGGCGAGTTCTGGAAGATGGGCGGCGGCGGCACGGTCTGGGACTCGATGGCCTACGACCCCGACCTCGACCTGCTCTACATCGGGGTCGGCAACGGCTCGCCGTGGAACCGCGACATCCGCTCCCCGGGCGGCGGCGACAACCTGTTCCTGTCGTCGATCGTGGCGCTGAAGCCGGACACCGGCGAATACGTCTGGCACTACCAGACCACCCCGGGCGAGAGCTGGGACTACACGGCCACCCAGCACATCGTGCTGGCCGACATGACCCTCGAAGGCAAGCCGCGGAAGGTGCTGCTGCAGGCGCCGAAGAACGGCTTCTTCTATGTGATCGACCGCACCAACGGGAAGCTGATCTCGGCCAAGGCCTACGTGCCCCAGTCCTGGGCGACCGGCGTCGACATGAAGACCGGGCGGCCCATCGAGACGCCCAACGCGCGTTACACGGCCGGCATGAATCTCGGCATGCCGGGTCCGCTGGGCGGCCACAACTGGATGCCGATGGCCTACAGCCCGAAGACGAACCTGGTCTACATCCCGGCCCAGGAGATCCCGTTCCCCTACATGCAGCCCGGCGGCGCCAACGCCAACTTCCGCTACCAGCCGGGGGTGTGGAACGTCGGCGTCGACGTGCTGGTCGCGGGCCTGCCCGACAACGAGGCGGCGCTGAAGGCGATCCGGGCGAGTCTCAAGGGCCGTCTCATCGCCTGGGACCCGGTCACCCAGAGCGAGAAGTGGAGCGTGCCGCATTCCGGCCCGTGGAACGGCGGCGTGCTCGCCACGGCCGGCGGCCTGGTCTTCCAGGGCTCGGCCACCGGCGAATTCGCGGCCTACGACGCCGGCAGCGGCGCCAAGCTCTGGTCCTATGACGTGCAGACGGGCGTGGTCGCGCCGCCGATGACCTACGAGATCGACGGCGAGCAGTACGTCGCCCTGATGGCCGGCTGGGGCGGCGGCTTCGCCGTTTCGGCCGGCGCGGGCGTCGACCCGCGGTCGGAGGGCCCGCGCCGTCTGCTGGTGTTCAAGCTCGGCGGCAAGCGGACGCTGCCGCCGCGGCCGGTGTCGACGCGCGAGATGCCCGAGCTCCCGCCGGTGACCGGGACGCCGCAGCAGATCGCCGCCGGCAATCTGACCTTCGCCAACTACTGCTCGGTCTGCCACGGGGCGAGCGCGGTGTCCGAGTTCTCGATCCCGGACCTGCGCTACTCGCCGGTGGCCGGCAACGCCGACGCCTGGCGCGGCGTGGTCATCGACGGCGATCGGGTGGAGAACGGCATGGTCTCGTTCGGCCGCTACATCACCCCGGCCCAGGCCGAGGAGGTGCGGCAGTACGTTCTGTCCCTCGCCACGGCCCAGAAGGCCAGGATGGCGGCGGCGAGGCCCGCCAAGTAGAAGAGGGCATGGTCCTCTTCTTCGCCGACGCCCCGCCGGCCCCCGCGCCGGCGGCCGACACGATCCTCGCCAACGTGCCGTGCGGCGGCCGGCCGTCGTTCACGGCCGGCGGCCGGATCGTCTGCGCCCCGCCGGACGAGGTCGAGGCGGTCACGGTGACGGCCGCCCGGCTCGCGGCCTCGCCGACGGACGCGGCGTTCGGCGTCGTCGCCGTGGAGCCCGCGGCGATGGCGACGGCCCCCCGCGTGGACGAGGCGCTGACGCTGGTTCCCGGGGTCCAGCTGTTCCGGCGGACGTCGAGCGTCGCCTCCAACCCGACCACCCAGGGGCTGACCGTGCGCGGCGTCGCCGGTTCCGGCGCCGGCCGGGCCCTGGTGACGCTGGACGGCGTGCCCCAGAACGACCCGTTCGGCGGCTGGGTGCTCTGGTCGGGCCTGCCGCCGGCGTCCCTCGAGGGCGCTCTGGTCATCCGCGGCGCCGGGGCCGGCCCCTACGGCGCGGGCGCCCTGACCGGGACGGTGCAGCTGCTCGAGCGCTCGCGCCTGCCCGAGGCCGGCGAATACGAGCTCTTCGCCGGAGAGCGCGGCCTGCGCGGCGGCCAGTTCGCGGCCGCCGCCGGCGACATCGCCGTCTTCGGTTCCGCGCAGGCGACGGACGGCTGGATTCCGGTTGGGGCCGGACGGGGCGCCGCCGACCGGCCGCTGGCCTTCGAAGCCGCGAGCCTCGCGGTCCGCTGGTCGCCGCGCTGGGACGCCGCTGACCTGTCCCTGCGCGTGGCCGGGTATCGCGAAGCGCGCGACAGCGGCCTCGACGGCGCGGCCTCGAGCGCGACCGGCCTCTCGGCGTCCGCGACGTTCGTCGGCCGGTCCCCCGGCATCGGCAACGCCTGGCGCCTGCAGGCTTGGGCCAGGGCGTCGGATTTCGAGAACAGTTCGGCCGCCGTCGGCGCCGGCCGCGCCTTCACCACCCCCGCCAGCCGCCAGTACGCGACGCCGGCGACGGGGCTGGGGTTCAACGCTGCCCTGCGCCATGACACCGGGGACGGCGGCTGGGAGATCGGCGCCGACGCGCGCTGGTTCGACGGTGAGACGCGCGAGCACTTCCGCTACCTCGGCGGCGCCTTCACCCGCGGCCGGATCGCCGGCGGCGGTCAGTCGGTCGCGGGCGTCTACGGCGAAGCCTGGTGGAGCGGGGCGGACTGGCTCGTCACCGGCGGGATCCGTCTCGACCGGTGGGCCAGCTACGACGGCGAGCGGGTCGAACGCGACCTTGCGACGGGGGCCACGACGCTGGACTTCCGGCCGCGCGACGCCGAGGGCTGGCAACCCACGGCGCGGGCGGGCGTGCGGCGAGACTTCGGCGACTTCCATCTCCGCGCCGCGGGCTACGCCGGCTTCCGCGCCCCGACGCTGAACGAACTGCATCGTCCGTTCCGGGTCGGCAACGACGTCACCGAGGCCAACGCCGCGCTGGAGCCGGAAGTCCTCTACGGCGCCGAGTTCGGGATCGGCGGCGAACAGGCCGTGGACTGGTCCGTGACCCTCTTCGCCAATCGCCTCGAAGGGGCGGTGACCAACGTCACCATCGGCTTCGGGCCCGGCGTCTTCCCGGTCGCAGGCTTCATCCCGGCCGGCGGCGTGCTGCGCCAGCGCCAGAACGCCGGCGACGTCGACGCCCGGGGCGTCGAGGCCGAGCTGACCTGGCCGCTGTCGGACGCCATGGACCTCCGCCTCGCCGGCGCCTGGACGACGGCCGAGGTCGATGGCGGAACGGCAGCCCCGCAGCTGACCGGCCTGCGTCCCGCGCAGACGCCGGAAGTCACGGCCAGCGCCGACCTGCTGTGGAGACCGACCGACGCCCTGCGGCTGCGGGTGACGCTTCGCCACGAAGGCGACCGCTGGGACGACGACCTCAACACCCGCCGCCTGTCAGCCGCCACGACGCTGGACGCGCGCGTCGACTGGACGGTCAGCCCGTCCGCCGTGCTCTACTTCGCCGCCGAGAATCTCGCCGACGCCGCGGTCGAGACCGCCCAGACGGCGGACGGGATCGAAAGCTTCGACCAGCCCCGTACGGTGCGGCTGGGCCTGATCTGGCGGCCGTAACGACCGTTCAGCCGATCTGCCGCTGGATCAGGCGCAGGGCGGTCTCGAGGCAGGCCAGTCTCACGCCGGCCCGGCCGATCTCGCCGAACCGATCCCGGCGGTGGAGGGTGGCGGCGCCGTGGCGGGCGCAGGCGAAGTGCACCAGGCCCGGCTCGCCTTCGCAGCCCTCGGGACTTTCCGCGTAGCCGGTGACCGACACCGCCACGGCGGCCCTGGACCGGGCCAGCGCCCCTTCCGCCATCGCCCGCGCCACCGCCTCCGACACCGCGCCTTCCTGTTCGAGGAGCCTGTCGGAAACGCCCAGCAATTCGCGCTTGGCCTCGTCGGTATAGACCACGAAGCCGCGCTCGAACGCGTGCGAGCAGCCCGGGATGTCCGTCAGCAGCGACGCCAGCAGTCCGCCTGTGCAGCTCTCGGCCGTGGCGAGGGTCAGGTTGTGATCGCAGGCGGACGCGAGCACCGCCCGGGCCAGCCGGTCGATGCGGTCGGGCAGCGCGGGGGCAAGGGCTTCGGTGGCGGCCATCGTGTCGGAAATCGTCCGGCGAGGCCTCAAGTTCCGTCCGCACGCTTGACCCGGGACGCCGGGTCGCCGATTGCGGGGCCATGGCGAACCTGAGCGGCGTGAAGGTGACGGTGGCCGGCGCGGGCGTGCTTGGCCTGGCCACGGCGCTGGAGCTGGCGCGCCGGGGAGCGGCCGTGACCGTCTTCGACCCGGCCGAATCCGGAGACAACGCCTCGGGCGTCGCCGCGGGCATGCTGGCCCCGGCCTCCGAGGCTGCTCTCGATCCGGCGTCGGCCGGTCATTTCGAGCTTCTGCGCCACGGCCGGGACCTGTGGGGCGACCTGGCGGACGGCATCGGCCTCGCGATCGACCGCTCCGGCGCGGCCTACATGGGCGAGCGCCTGGGCGAGGTCGCCGCGCGGATGCGGTCGATCGGCGCCAGGGTCTCCCTCTACGGAGACCGCCTCCTGACGCCCGACGACTGGCGTCTGTCGCCCCGGCCGGCCCTGGCGGCGCTGCGCGCGGCGGCGACGGCCGAGGGCGTGGCGTTCGAGACGGCCGAGGCCCCGCCCGGCGGTCCGCTGGTCGTGGCCACCGGCGCCGGCGGAGCCGGGCTCGCGCCGGAGCTCGCCCATATCGAACCGATCAAGGGCCACATCCTGCGCCTGTCAGGCGGGCCGGACACCGGTCCGGTGCTGCGTGGCGACGGGGTCTACATCTGTCCGGACGCGCAGGGCGCCGCGGTCGGAGCCACGATGGAGCGCGGTCTCGCCGACCGATCCATTGACCCGGCCATGGTCGAGCGGCTGCGTAGGGCCGCTTCCGACCTGCTGCCCGAGCTTTCCGGCCTGGATTTCCGGGCCGAGACCGGCGTCCGCGCCGCCACGCCGGACGGCCTGCCGATGGTCGGTCCGAGCACCGCGCCCGGCGTGATCGTCGCCGCCGGCGCACGCCGCAACGGCTGGCTCCTGGCTCCGCTTGTCGGCCAGGTGGTCGCGGCCTATCTCGCTGGCGACGATCCGGGACCATACGCCGCGCGGCTCGACCCGCGCCGGTTCGACAACCAGACAAGGGGACGCGCATGAGCAGCTTCTGGCCGACCGAAGAACAGGAGGCGATCCGGGAGGCCGTGGGCCGCGTCTGCGCCCAGTTCGACGACGACTACTGGCGCCGCACCGACGAGACCGGCGATTTCCCCGAAGCCTTCGCCGCCGCCATGGCGGAGGGCGGCTGGCTGGGCGTCGCCATGCCTGAGGAATACGGCGGCGCGGGCCTCGGCCTGACCGAGGCCTGCCACGTGATGCAGACGGTGGCCGAGTCGGGCGCGGGCTTCTCGGGAGCCAGCGCCATCCACCTGAACATCTTTGGCCTGATGCCCGTGGTGAAGTTCGGCACGGCCGAGCAGAAGCAGCGGCATCTGCCGCGGATCATCGCCGGCGAGGACAAGGCCTGTTTCGCGGTCACCGAGCCGAACAGCGGGCTCGACACCTCCAGCCTGGAGACGCGCGCCGAGAAGAGCGGCAACGGCTACCGGATCACCGGCCGGAAGATCTGGACCACCATGGCCCAGCGGGCCAACAAGATCCTGATCATCGCGCGGACCACCCCGAAGGACCAGGTGGCCAAGCCGATGCAGGGGCTGTCGCTGTTCTACACGGACTTCGACCGCGCCAGGATCGAGGCCAAGCCGATCCCGAAGATGGGCCGCAAGGCGGTCGAATGTAACATGCTCTTCATCGAGGACCTGCACGTCCCGGCCGAAGACCTGGTCGGCGAGGAGGGCAAGGGCTTCCAGTACCTGCTCAGCGGCCTCAACCCCGAGCGCACCCTGTTCGCCATTGAGGCCGTCGGCCTTGGCCGCGCCGCGCTGCGCAAGGCCGCCGGCTACGCCAACGAACGCGTGGTGTTCGGTCGGCCCATCGGCCAGAACCAGGGCGTCCAGCACCCGCTCGCCCGGGCCTGGGCGGAGCTGGAGGCCGCCAATCTGCTCGGCTTCAAGGCCGCCGCCCTGTTCGACGCGGGGCGTGAATGCGGGGCCGAGGCCAACGCCGCCAAGTACCTGGGCGGCGAGGCCGGGTTCCGGGCCTGCGAGGCGGCCGTGCTGGCGCACGGCGGCATGGGCTACGCGAAGGAGTATGACGTCGAGCGCTACCTGCGCGAGGCGATGATCGCCCGCATCGCCCCTGTCAGCCGCGAGATGATCCTCAACTTCATCGGCGAGAAGGTTCTCGGGCTGCCGAAGAGCTACTAGGCCGGCCAGGGGACACGCCTTTGAAGGCGTGTCCCCGATACCGTCATCCGGCGCTGTCGGCGATGTCGAAGCGGATCGGAATCTTGACCATCGCGCCATCGACCGGCTTGCCGTCGACCAGCTGCGGCTTCATCCGGAAATAGGGCGCCAGCTTCAGAGCCGCCTTGCCGAAGCCCATGTCGTCGGGGGCCTCTTTCACGACCTGGCAGCTGCCGACGGTCCCGTTGGCGGCCACCAGGCAGGCGAGGGTGGCCGAGCCGCTGACTTCGAGCCGCGCCGCCCGTTCGGGGAAGTAGCGGGCGAACTCCTTCGGACCGGGCATCCGGATCCAGTCGGGCCGGGTCACCACCGGCGCCGGGACCGGTTCGAGGCCGTCGCCCAGGGACGGGCCGATCACCGGGTCCAGCGACGCGATGGGGCCGATCGGCGGTTCGCCTTTGAGAACCTCGTCAGGGGGCGCGATCGGCAGGGTGTCGACCTCGGCGGTGGCTACGGGCGTTGACTTGTGGATCGGCGGGACCGGCGTCGGCTTGCTGTCGGGTGTGACGACGGTCTTGCGCTTCTGTTCGATGACGATCGGCGGCACATCTTCGGGACCGACGTATTCCTCGCCCTCAGGCACGGCGAACTGCTTGTAGGCGAGGTAGCCGCCGAGAGCGACATGGACCGCGATCGAGGCGGTCAGGGCGACCAGCGTGGCGGGGGAGAGGCGCTTGCGGCGCCCCCCTCCGTCAAATGGCGAAGCGACAGCGCGAGCAACCATGGCGACCCTCCCTTGGGTCTCTGTTGTGGTTGGAACGAGCGTCTCGCCGAAACGGCGCTTCAGCAACTGGAAATTGTTGTTGCGAGGCACTTACATCAAACGTTCGTTTCCGACGGTTGTCCGCCCCGGAACGTGGTTAATCGCGGCTTAACCATGATCGGCGATTCCGGAACCATGGCGGTTGAAGGAATCCGTGGGGTCGTCGAGACGGCCATCCAGCGCGCGTCGCAGGCGACGGGCGTGGATTTCTCGTTCCTGATGCGCACCGCCAAACGGGAGAGCGGCTACAATCCGCGCGCCAAGGCGCAGACCTCATCGGCCGCCGGCCTGTTCCAGTTCGTCGAGCAGACCTGGCTCTCCACGCTCAAGAAGCACGGCGCCAAGTACGGCTACGCCCGCTACGCGGACCTGATCGTCCGCGGGGCCGACGGCCGCTATCGCGTCAGCGGGTCCGAGGCGCGCGAGGCGGTGATGAACCTGCGCTTCGACCCTCATGCCGCCTCGCTGATGGTCGGCGAAATGACCTCGGACAACGCCGCCTATCTGTCGGGCCGCATCGGTCGCCAGCCGACCGCGGGCGAGCTCTACGCGGCCCATTTCCTGGGCCCCCAGGGCGCGGCACGGCTGATCGAGGCGGTGAAGACCAACCCCAACGGGTCCGCCGCCGCCTATTTCCCGGATGCGGCCGGGGCCAATCGCTCGATCTTCTACGGCGGCGGCCGCGCGCTGACGGTCGCGGAAGTCTACGCCAACCTGACCCGCACAACCGGGTCGGGCGGCGCGGTCGCCCCCCGCGCGCCGGCCGCGCCGACGGGATTCGTCGAA
>CALKHU010000022.1 GCA_937991555.1 uncultured Caulobacter sp. | reverse complement strand
AGGCCGTGGTCGACGAAGACGCAGGTGAGCTGGTCGCCGATCGCCTCGTGGATGAGGACGGCGGTGACGGCGCTGTCGACGCCGCCGGTGAGGCCGCAGATGACGCGCTCGCCGCCCACCTGGGCGCGGATCTTGGCGATCATCTGGTCGCGGTAGGCCGACATGGTCCAGTCGGGGGTGAGGCCGGCGATGTTCAGGACGAAGTTGGAGAGCAGCTTGCCGCCGTCCGGCGTGTGGACGACCTCGGGGTGGAACATCATCGAGTAGAAATGGCGGGACTCGTCGGCGGCGACGGCGAAGGGGGCGTTCTCGGACGTCGCCTTGACGACGAAGCCTTCGGGGAGCCGCGTCACGCGGTCGCCATGGCTCATCCAGACGGGATAGCGGGCGCCGACCTGCCAGACGCCCTCGAAGAGCGGGCTCGCTTCCAGGATCTCCACGTCGGCGCGGCCGAACTCCGCCGCGTGGCCGCCCTCGACCGTGCCGCCGAGCTGCGTCGCCATGGTCTGCTGGCCGTAGCAGATGCCGAGCACCGGGATGCCGGCGGCGAAGACGGCATCCGGCGCGCGCGGGCTGCCGTCCATGACGACCGAGGCCGGGCCGCCGGACAGGATCACCGCCTGCGGCTTCAGTTTCGCGAAGGCCGCCTCGGCGGACTGGAAGGGGTGGATCTCGCAATAGACGCCGATCTCGCGCACCCGGCGCGCGATCAGCTGCGTCACCTGGCTGCCGAAATCGATGATGAGGACGGTGGAGGACATGGCGTGAGATAGCGGGAGTCGGCGGAGATTTCTACCGGGCGAAGACGGCGCAGAAGAAGCCGTCGGTGCCGGTGGCGCGCGGGCCGAGGCGGGTGTCCGGGGCGGCGCGCGAGAACGCGGGGTGGCGGGCGAGGAAGGACGCCGCCTGGTCCTCGTTCTCCTCGCAGAGCACCGAACAGGTGACATAGACGAGGCGGCCGCCCGGCTTCACGAGGGCCGCGGCGGCGTCGAGCAGCCGGGCCTGGAGCGCGGTCAGGCGGGCGAGGCCCTCCGGCGTCAGGCGCAGGCGCGTCTCCGGGTTGCGCCGCCAGGTGCCGGAGCCGGTGCAGGGCGCGTCGACCAGCACGCGGTCGAAGGTCTCCGCGAAGGGCGCGGGGCCGCCCAGCCAGTCTTCCGGCAGGAGGCGGGTCTCGACGATGGTCGCGCCGGCCCGGGCGGCGCGCGGGGCGAGGCGCTTCAGCCGCACCGGGCCGGTGTCGCAGGCGAGGAGGCGGCCGTTGTTGTGCATCGACGCGGCGAGGGCGAGGGTCTTGCCCCCTGCCCCGGCGCAGAGATCGAGCACGCTCGATCCGGGGCGGGCGTCGGCCAGCTCCGCGACGATCTGCGAGCCGGCGTCCTGGACCTCGACCAGGCCGAGGGCGTGGGCGGCGCTGGACTCGACATCGACGCCGCCCGCCAGCACGCGCAGCGCCGTCGCCGGGCGGTCGAGCGGCTCGGCGGCGATGCCGTCCTCGGCGAGCTTCTCCAGCGCCGTCTCGCGGGTGGCTTTGAGCGTGTTGACGCGCAGATCCATCGGGGCGCGGGCGAGCAGGGCCGCGAGTTCCGCCCCGGCGTTCCCGCCCCAGGCGCGGGCGAGCGACGCGGCGAGCCAGTCCGGCAAGGCGGGCGCGGCTTCGCCCAGCGCCGCACGCTCGGCCTCGCTCAGCGGTGCGGGGGCGTGGCGGGCGCCGCTGAACAGGGCGGCGATCCCGTCCGGGGAGAGGCCCTGCCCCGCCAGCCCGGCGAGGATCGCGGCGCGCGGGGTCGCCGCGCCGCTGCCGGTGCGCAGGGCGGCATAGACGAGGTCGCCGATCGCCCGGCGGTCGCCCGATCCGGCGAAGCGGTGAGTCTGTCCCCACGCCTTCAGCGCGCGGTCGGCCGCCGCCCCGGCCATCACCTCGGCGACGATCTCGATGGCTGCCTGGACGCGCGCGTCAAGTTTCACGGTCAATTCGGCCCGATTTCATTGTGCATCTGCGGTATGCCGCAATGCATCATGTTGTCCAGAAGCAACACGGCGCGAATTAGACGATGCTGCACCCGCGCTGCGCGACATTTCGCTCGTTACACTCTGACAATGCGTCACTAACCTCATCTCATTCCGAAACGTAAGCGAGGAGAGTCCCGGCCACCGTAACCCAAACCGCAACGCCACACGGCGCTGCGGGCAACAATCAAACAAAAAACGCCGATCCCGCAGCAACAAAGCGAGACGGCGCCAGGGAAACGCACCATGACAGGCACTATCGTTCGGGGGGGCATGTCGTCCTCCCTGCTCAAGGCAGTCCTGCTTTCGACCGCCTTCATCGCACCGGCCTTCGCCCAGGATCCGGCGCCCGAACCCGCCCCGCCCGCCGGCGAGGAAGAAATCACCGTCACGGCCCAGCGCCGCTCGGAAAACATCCAGAAGGTGCCGATCGCCGTGTCGGCCTTCGGACAGGACCAGCTCCAGAAGCAGAAGATCGACGGCGGCCCGAACCTCGTTCTGGCCGTGCCCAACGTGAACTTCTCGAAGGGCAACTTCACCGGCTCGAACTTCTCGATCCGCGGCATCGGCTCCAAGCTGGACGCGGCCTCGGGCGACTCGGCCACCGGCGTCCACATCAACGGCTCGCCGCTGACCGCCAACAACCTGTTCGAAGCCGAGTTCTTCGACGTCGAGCGCGTCGAGGTCCTGCGCGGCCCGCAGGGCACGCTCTACGGCCGTAACGCGACGGGCGGCGTGGTCAACCTGATCACCGCCAAGCCCGACTTCGACGCCTTCGGCGGCAAGTTCCGCGCCGAATACGGCAACTACAACTCGATCAAGCTGCGCGGCATGATCAACGCGCCGATCAACGACATGTTCGCCCTGCGCGTCGCCGGCACCTACTTCAAGCGCGACGGCTTCGGCGACAACCTGACGACCGGCAACGACGCCGACGACCGCGATCTGTGGGCGGCGCGCGCGACGCTGGGCTTCAAGCCCGACGAGAGCTTCACCGCCTACCTCATCTGGGATCATTTCGACGAGGACGACAGCCGCTCGCGCATCGGCAAGCAGCTCTGCTCGAAGGACACCGGACCGGCCGATGTCGGCGGCGTCGCCTATTCCGCGGCGGCCGGCGGCCTGATCGGGCAGATCCAGCAGGGCTTCTTCAGCCAGGGCTGCCGCGCGACGCCGGTCGGCGCCGCCGACATCTTCGGCACCGTGGACAGCCGCGCCACGCTGGGCGGCCTCTTCGGCGCGCTCGGCGGCTTCCAGACGGGCGATGCCTATGTCGGCAAGATGCAGGACCAGGACGTCCGCAACATCGAGTCGTCGTTCGATCCGATCTACCGCTCGAAGACCGACATCTACCAGCTCGCCATGGACTGGGACGTGTCGGAGAACGTGCGGCTGTCGTCGCTGACCTCGTACACCGAGTTCGACCTGTTCACGCGGCAGGACTACAACCGCTACACGCCGAGCACGCTGTTCAACGTCGCGCCCAACCCGGTCAACGCCATCGGCGCCTACGGCGCGATCTACGCGGTGCTGTTCCCCGGCGGCGTGGTCAACGACCCGCAGAACGGGCCGCAGAACCGCTTCACGACCAGCGACATCTCGTCGGCGAAGACGGAGCAGTTCACGCAGGAGTTCCGCGTGTCGACCAGCTTCGACGGGCCTGTGAACTTCAGCCTCGGGGCGAACTACCTGAACCTCGATGCGACCGGCGACTACTACGTGATGTTCAACACGGGCACCGCCTGGTACCAGGTCAACAACTTCTTCGCCACCGGCACAGCCAACTGCGCCGCCGCCACGCCGGGCTGCGTCTTCATCGACCCGAACGCGGATCCGGACCGCAGCGGCCACAACTACTACGACACGTACTCGCCGTATAACCTGACGTCGGCCGCGGTGTTCGGCGAGATCTACATCGATCTCTCCGACACGTTCAAGGTGACCGCCGGCCTGCGCTACACGGACGACGACAAGACCCTTGAGAACCACGCCGTCACGCTGGGCACGCCCGGCGGCGGCGTCGCACCGGCCGTCTACGCCAATGTGCGGTTCAAGGAGCTGACCGGTCGCGTCGGTTTCGACTGGCAACCCGACGTCTCGTTCACCGACTCGACGCTGATCTATGCCTTCTATTCGCGGGGCTACAAGGCGGGCGGTCTCAACTCGCCCTGCTCGGCCGCACCGGGCGTCGTCTGCGGTCCGCCGGCCTTCGATCCGGAGTTCATCAACTCCTACGAGATCGGCACCAAGAACACGCTGGACGAAGGCCGCATCCAGCTGAACCTGTCGGTCTTCATGTACGACTACAACGGCTACCAGGTCTCGAAGATCGTCAACCGCGCCTCGACCAACGAGAACATCGACGCCGAGATCCGCGGCGCCGAGTTCGAGTCGGTCTGGTCGCCGGTCGAGGGCCTGCGCTTCAACGCGAATATCGGCTACCTCGACACCGAGATCACCTCGGGCGACTCGATCGACACGTTCAACCGCACCCAGAGCAATCCCAACCTGGTGGTGGTGAAGTCGAGCGCGGCGTCGAACTGCGTCGTCTCCCTGGCCTCGGCCCAGGCGGCGCTGGCGATCTCGAACGGCGCGAGCAACCCGTTCGCCCTGCTCGGCGTCTGCACGGTGACGAATTTCGCCACCGCCGGCACGCCGCTGATCCCGGGCGGCCCCGCCGCGACGGGCTCGAACGCCTTCGGCCAGCTCGTCAGCGACGGCGTCCCCGTCACGCTGTCGGGCAACCAGCTGCCGAACGCCCCGCAGTGGACCATCTCGCTGGGCGCCCAGTACACGTTCGAGATCTCGGGCGGCTGGGACATGACGGCGCGCGTCGACTACTACAAGCAGACCTCGACGTATTCGCGCATCTACAACAGCATCCCGGACGAAATTCCGGGCTGGGAGAACGTCAACATCACGCTGACGCTGGCGAACGCCGACAACGGCTTCACGATCGACGCCTATGTCAAGAACGCGACGGACGAGATCGCGTTGAACGACACCTACCTGACGGACGACTCGTCGGGCCTGTTCCGCAACGGCTTCTACGGCGATCCGCGGACCTACGGTCTCGCGGTGTCGTACGAGTTCTGATCGGACTCAGCAGGACGGCTACGGCGGGGGCGCTTCGGCGCCCCCGTTTCTTTTGGGGAGGCAAGCCGTGAATGGTCCGCCGGCGCGGACCATGACAGGGGGTGTGGCGGCCGGGGCGGTGTTTGACACGGCCCCTTGGCTTCCTGCCGCCGCCGTTCTGGATGGCCGGGTCAGGCCCGGCCATGAGGGTTGTGGGGCGGTGTCCGGCGGGGAAGGCGTGGATGGTCCGCCTGCGCGGACCATGACAGATGGGCGTTGCGTCAGGCGGAGCCGGGATTGTAGTTCGGCGCGGCACTGGTGATCATCACGCCGTGCGGATGGCTCTCGCGCATGCCGGCATTGGTGATGCGCACGAACTCGGCGCGGGCGTGCAGTTCGGGAATGGTGCGGCAGCCGGTATAGCCCATCGCGGCGCGCAGGCCGCCGATGAGCTGGTGCACCACGGCCTCGGCCGAACCCTTGTAGGGAACCTGGCCCTCGATGCCTTCGGGCACCAGCTTCAGCGTGTCGCGCACTTCCGCCT
>CALKHU010000021.1 GCA_937991555.1 uncultured Caulobacter sp. | reverse complement strand
GACATTCAGCTTGGGAAGCTGACGTTCTACCTCTGAACTACACCCGCGCGAGGGGCGTCATAGCCGGTGGCGCGGGCGGCCTCAAGATTCATCGCGGCGGACGGCGATGACATCGCCCGGCGGGATCGGACGGCCGAAGTGGAAGCCCTGCAGGTAGTCGCAGCCTGCGGCGAGCAGGATCTGCCGCTGCGGCTCGGTCTCGACGCCCTCGGCGGTGACCGTCATGCCCAGCGTCTTGGCCAGCTTGGTCACCGAGGCGACGATCATCGCGGCCTGGCGGTCGCGCGTCACCGCCTCGACGAACGAGCGGTCGATCTTGATGCAGTCGATGGCGAAGCGGTGAAGGTAGGTCAGGCTGGAATAGCCGGTGCCGAAGTCGTCGAGCGCCACCCGCACCCCGGCCTCGCGCAGCACCCGCAGGTTCTCGGCGGCGCGCTGGACGTCGTCGATGATCGCCGTCTCGGTCAGCTCGATCTGGACCCGGCTCGCCGGCAGGTCGCTGTCGCTGGCGTACTGCAGCACCCGTTCGCCGATCTTCTGGTAGAGGAACTGCCGCGCCGACAGGTTGATCGAGACATAGGGCCCGCCCCAGCGGCGGCAGTCCTTCAGCGCCTGGCGCATGATCCAGTCGCCGAGCTCCAGCATCAGGCCGGTGTCTTCGGCGACGGGAATGAAATCGGCCGGCGAGACCTCGCCGAACTCGGGACTGTTCCAGCGGACCAGCCCCTCGTAGCCGAGGATCTCCAGCGAGCGCGCGCCGACGATGGGCTGGTAGACCATGCGGAACTCGCCGGCCCGCAGCGCGCGTTCGAGCCCGGATTCGAGCGACAGCCGCCGGCTGGACGAGCTGGCGATCTCATCGTCCCAGGCGCGCCACCGGTTGCGCCCCTCACGCTTGGCGGCCCGCAGGGCGAGGTCGGCCTGGCGCAGCACATCGCCGTTGTCCTGGCCGGGCTTCTGGACGCAGACGCCGATGCAGACGCTGACCTGGACCTCGTGGCCATAGACCCGCCGGCTCTGGGCGCAGACCCGCAGCAGCCGCTGGCAGAAGGCGTCGACGCCCTGTTCCGTCAGCGACTCGGTCACGATGCCGAACTCGTCGCCGCCGAGGCGGGCCAGCAGGCCGCCGGGCGGCAGCGCCGACTGGAGGGCGACGCCGATCTTGCGGATCAGGTCGTCGCCGGCCTCGTGCCCCAGCGTCTCGTTGACCAGCTTGAAGCGGTCGATGTTGATCAGGAAGACGGTCTGGCTCTGGAAGCCGTTGGCCAGGCGGCTCGCCAGCTCGCCGGCGAATCCGGCGCGGTTGGGCAGCCGGGTAAGGCTGTCGTGCCGGGCCGCGTGCATGGCCACGTCGAGACGGGCCTGCACCTCGAGCGCCTCCGCCTCCAGGCGGCGGATGACATGGTCCTGGTCCCGGGCCGCGGCCCGGGCGGCGCGGCGCGCCCGGACGCGGTCGGCCAGGGCGCGGATCACTCGCTCGGCCTGCGGGTTGTCGTGCGCGTCCAGCAGGAAGGTCAGGCGGTCCGGCGGACCCGCCTCGAGCGCCGCGGGCAGCACGCCGCAGTCGTCGGCGTAGGCGAACACGATCAGCTCGGCGTCCGGGCTGGCCTTGGCGGCGTTGCGAAGGTGCTGGCGCATCTCGGTGAGCGGCGCGCCGGTGAAGTCGAAGGCGATGATCGCGACGTCGCGGCCGCGATGGCGAGCCGCGATTGTCTGGGCGACGGCGTCCACGCCGCTGCCGCGGACCTCCAGCGGCGTTGCTGGAAAGGCGGCCTTGAGCGCGCGGGCGGCGGCGTCCTGCGGATCGTGCGCCAGACGCACGAGCGCCATGGCCACGTCCGGCGCGCCTTCGGCGACCTGCGGGAGGTCAGCCGGCCGCGTCGCCGCCGCTCCGCCTCGTTGCCCTTGCCCCATGGCATCGTCCGTATTCCGGCCGCCTCCCGGCCATGACGACGGTCACCCTACCCGAAACGGGTTCAAGAATTCGCTAAAGTCGGGATTTCAGTTTCGCGGGCGCGGATTGACGCTCAAGGGACCCCGAAGCACCATCCGTTCAAACGAATGTTGGGAGGACGAGGCCATGGCGGACGGCGGACACGACGAAGGGGCGCGGGCGAAGTTCCACGCCATGACCGAGGGCACCCAGGAGGACTGGGCGATCATCGCCTCGGCCTCGGCCCAGTACGGCCGCGAGCTGCCGGAGCGGATCGTCACCCACCTGAACCTGCTGAAGGGCGACTGCGGCGGCTTCGTCGTCGACCGCCTGGAGCACAGCCTGCAGACCGCCACCCGCGCCTTCCGGGACGGCCGCGACGAGGAGTACGTCGTCTGCGCCCTGCTGCACGACATCGGCGACGTCCTCTGCCCGCGCAACCACCCGGACATCGGCGCGGCCATGGTCTGGCCGTTCGTGTCCGAGGCCAACCACTGGATGGTGCAGCAGCACGGCATCTTCCAGGGCTACTACTTCTTCCACCATCTCGGCCTGGACCGGGACATGCGCGAGCAGTACCGCGGCCATCCGCACTTCGAATACACGGCCCAGTTCTGCCACCTGTACGACCAGGCGGCGTTCGATCCGGACTACGAGTCCATGCCGCTGGAGGCCTTCGTGCCGATGCTGCACCGGGTGATGAGCGTCCCGAAACGGTCGATCTATCTGCGGCCGGCGGCGGTGGCGGCGGAATAGGCCCCGCCGCGCGTCACTTCAGGAAGGCCTCGACCTCCGCCGCGAACCGCTCCGGCTGGTCCAGCATGATGAAGTGGAAGGCCCCGTCGACGCGCACCAGCCGCCGGTCCGGCAGGGCGGCGTAGTTCGCCTGGTACAGGGGCTCCACGAAGGCCGCGCCCGGGCCCATGGCGTCGTCGCGGGCGTACAGCACCGTGACCGGTGTGCGAATGCCGGCGAGGCGCGGCCGCAGGTCGGTGGTCATCACATCGTACATGGCCCGGGCCATCGTCCCGCGGTCGCTGGCCAGCGACCAGTCGAGCACTTCCTTGCGGGCGGCGGCGTCCTTGACCAGGGTCGCGGCGGTGCGCTCCTGACCGGCGGCGAAGGCGGCCGCGTCCATGCCGATCATCATGTCGCGCAGGCCGGCCGCGCGCGGCGCCACGCCCTCGGCCGTCGCCCCGGGGTCGAGCAACACGCTGAAGAACGGCAGCGCATCGACCACCATCACCCGGCCGACGCGGTCGGGATGCCGGTCGGCGAGCATCAGCGCGGTCACGCCGCCCATCGAATGGCCGATGACCGCCGGACGCTCCAGACCCTCGCTCGCGATGTAGGCGGCCAGGGCCTCGGCCAGGGGCGCGACGACGGCCCCCTCCCCGTTGGCGCCCGGCGCGGCGCCGGCGAACCCCTTCACCTGCACGACGTGGACGCGATGGCCGCCCTCAAGTCCCTCGACGGTGCGCGCCCAGACGCGGGCGTCGGAGGCCAGCCCGGGGATCAGGATGACGTCCGGACCGGTCCCCCTCACCGTGACGAGGAAGCGGTCGCGCGCCTGCTGCTGCGGCGTGTCCGAGGCCCGGGCGGGCATGGCCTCGGCGACGATGGCGAAGGCCGAGAACAGCCCGGCGACGACGGCGGCGATCTTCCAGAACGGATGCATGGCGATGAGCTCGATGAAGGATCAGTGATAGCCGCGCGCGTAGGCGGCGCCGGCCGAGATGCAGAGGTAGGCCGTCATCAGGACGGTCATCAGGTCCCACGACGAGAGCGCCGGCGCGAGGCCGAGGACCTCGGCCGCCGCCCACAGGAAGAACAGCGCCTGCAGCACCCAGAAGCAGATCGCGCCGACCTCGGAGATCATCCGGCGCATCATCTCGTCGGCGCGGGTCCACAGGGAGAGATTGAGCGCCGTCTGGCTGATCGAGGCGGCCACCAGCGCGGCCATCACCGCCATCGCCAGCTCAGGGGGCATCGGGTCGACAAGCTGCGCGGCGAGCACCGGCGCGCCCATCATGAGGCCGGCGAGGACCAGGACCGCGCCCTGCAGCCGGTAGAAGGTCATCTGGGCGGGGCGCGCCGCGCCGGTGCTCTCCGGGTCAAGGCTGCGGGCGGTCAGTCGGCTGCTGAAGCTGGCGGCCACACAGAACAGGCCGGAGATGAACAGCACCATGGCCAGCCAGAGGCCGAGATGGCCGGACCAGCCGAGGCCGTCGAGGCTGATGAAACCGCCCTCGGCGGCGCGGATGCCGACGACGGCGCCGAGAGCGCCGGCGACCATGCCGGCGGCCATCATGGCGAGGCGGGTCCGGTTGGCGCGGCCCAGGGGAGTGCGGGTCGAAGTCGCGTTCATGGTCGGGGTCTCCGGGGGCGGCTCAGGCCGCCTCGTCGTCGAAGATGGATTCGATGGGCTGCCCGAAGAGGCGGGCGATGCGGAAGGCGAGCGGCAGCGACGGGTCGTACTTGCCGGTCTCCAGGGCGTTGATCGTCTGTCGGGACACTTCGAGCCGATCGGCCAGGTCGGCCTGACTCCAGTCGCGCTCGGCCCGCAGGACCTTGAGGCGGTTCTTCATGCGCGCCTCCTCACTGGAACCGCCTGCGGACAAGCGGCTGGGCCAGGCCCATGCCCATGCAGAAGATCGGGAAGGCCCAGAAGGCCGGCAGTTTGGGCGCGTCGGCGTAGATCTCGAGAAACCCCCAGACGGTCATGATGGCCAGGGTCAGGCCGACGCCCCAGAGCATGGACTCGACGAGGACGTTGCGGACGAACTCGTCGCCCTCCTCGCGAAGGTACAGGCCCATGATGGCGATGACCGCCAGCAGCGGCAGGGCCGGCAGCAGCGCCAGGCCCCAGGCGAGCGGGCCCGACGGTTCGTAACGGTTGAACACCCAGCTGACGGTGAAGATGGAGGTGACGTAGACCGCCATCGTGGGAATGAAGCGGGCGATGTAGCGCTTCTGGGCGGGATTGCGCGGCGTTCCGGCCATTGGAACTTTCCTTCGGAAGAGGGATGTCAGCGGTTGCGGGCCAACCACCAGCCGGCCCAGCAGACCCCGTAACCGACCAGCATCAGGGCCAGGGTGAAGCCGACGCCGTTGACGAACTGGCCGGCCTCGGCGGGCGTGAGACCGAAGGCTTCGACCGAGCCCCGGGCGACGCCGATCAGCGGGATGGCCACGGCGCCGACGACGACCATCCCGGCCGACCCGCCCCAGAACCAGCTGAACTTGTGCGCCTCGCGCACCGCCTCGTCGGCGACGATCCACCAGCGCGCGCTCAGCCACAGGATGATGACGCCGATGGCGAGCACGACGACGCCGGTGACGATCGGAGGCGCCGAGAAGCCAAGCCCCTCGGCGAGGCCGCCGAAGGCGCCGACAATCATTCCGATGAGCATGCAGACGAGCAGCAGGCTGAGGAAGCTCTGCGGCCGGCGCGGGCGGGATGGGGCGGTCACGTCGTCTCTCCTTGTCGTTTTGACAAGGTCGCTTGTCACACGGGCCCGGACGTTTGTCAAGCATCCATGACATTCTGTCGATGAGCCTTGTCCAGTTGATCGGACCGGAGCTTCGGCTCACCCTGCCGTCGAATGGAGGGTTCGCCGTGCGCGTCGCCGCCTCGCTCCTCGTCGCTCTCGCCCTCGGGGCCTGCGGCCTGCCGTCCCGGGACCGCATCCAGGCGGACCTGCAGGCGATCGCGGAGGCCGGCGCGCCGCCGGAGGCGGTGACCGTCGAGGTGGTGGCGCTGGAGCGCGGCGACGGCGACATGGGCGCCTTCGAGCAGACCGTGGTCTACGACCTGAAGGTCTGGCGTGACGGGCGGCTGATCGGACCGCTGGCGGGCGGCGTCGCCGAGGTCCGCGCCGGTCGGCATCTGCGCGGCGGGCGGGCGACGGTGACCTATGTGAAGACCGAGGGCCCCTGGGTGCTCACGGGCCTGGCGCTGCGGGAACCGCCCTCCCCTGCGGCCGCGCGGCCGTGACTCACGACCAGGGTCGGAAGTGCTTCGACAGCTTGAGCCCCTGGCGCAGGTAGTGCGAGCCGTCCTCGCCGTAGAGCCGGGTCGGCCGGTCGGTCAGCGGCTCGTAGACCAGCCGGGCCACGGTCTGCCCGTCCTCGAGCAGGAACGGCGTCTCGTGGCTGCGCACCTCGAGAACGCCCTTGGAGCCGACCGAGCCGGTGTCCTCCGATCCGAAGCCGGGGTCGAAGAAGCCGGCGTAGTGGACGCGGAACTCGCCCACCGCAGGGTCGATCGGCGTCATCTCCGCCGCCTCCAGCGCCGGGATCTCGATGTCGTCCTTGGACACCAGGATGTAGAATTCGTTCGGGTCGAGCAGCAGTTCGCCCCGGGGCGCCTCCAGCAGCTCCCAGAAGTCGCGCGGATCGTGGCCGTCCTCGTGGTCGAGATCGATGACCCCGGCGTGGCGGCGGCCGCGGAAGCCGACCAGGCCGGTCGACAGGTCGACCCCGACATTGCGGGTCTGCAGCACCGCCGGATGGCCGCGCTTCAGGCGCAGCTGGTTCAGCCGCGTGCCGGTGCGCACCAGGACCGAGAAGGTCTGCGGCGCGATCTCGACGTAGAGCTTGCCGGTGTAGCCCTCGGCGACGTCGTCGAAGGCGGCCCCGTGATCCGTCAGCAGGCGGACGAAGACGTCGACACGGCCGGTCGAGCTCTTCGGATTGCCGCGCGCCGCCACGCCGGGCGGAAGCGCCAGCCACTCCTGCACCTCGGCGATATAGACGCAGCCGCGCTCCAGCACCGCGCCTTTGGTCAGGTCGAGCTGGTGCATGGCGACGTCGGGCAGCCGCTCGCTGACCCGGCGGTTGCGCGGCAGGAAGGAGGCCCGCACGCGCCAGGCGCGCTCGCCCAGCCTCAGGTCGAGGCTGGCCGGCTGGACCTGGTCCGGATCGAAGGGCGTGAGCGACCCGATCGCCTCCTGGGCGATCAGATCCTCGATGGCCTGGCAGGGGAGGATCCCCGCGGAATGTGCATCGTTCATCGTCGGGCCATTACTCACGGCCCTTGCGTCAGATTGCAAGTGACGGATCAAAGAACCGTCTCGCCCTCACCAAGCCGACCGTCATGGCCCGACGCGTTCGGGCCGCCCATGAACACCGTCGATGCGGTGCGCCCTTCGACACGCCGCTGCGCGGCTGCTCGGGATGACGTAGTCAGTAGGCTATCCCCGCCCACGTCATGCTGGGCAGCGTTCGAAGAGCGCGTGTCGAAGCACGCAACCAACCGTCCGCCTCACCACGCATGGGCGGCCCGGACGAGCCCGGCCCATGACGAGAGGTCGGGGGCGTGTGGAAGCCCTCAATGCCCGTGCTTCTTCACCCCCGCCCCCAGGCCGAGCAGATAGATGCCCGCCCCGACCCCGAACAGGATGAGGGCCTCGGTCAGGCTGCCCATCGCATGCAGCTCGACCGGCGAGAACCGCGCGATCGGATCGGCGAGCACGAGGATCAGGACATTGATCGCCCCTAGGATCCCCAGGATGGCGGCGAAGACGCGGAACAGGAGCGCAAGCGGCATGGAAGCCTCCCCCTCTGGCGAAGTGCTGTCGTTAACCCTCAATTCGCAAAACACCGTTCGGGTTCCCGCCGACGGACGCGGGGACGGCTTCCGGCGACCTGCGTCCTTCGACACGCCGCTCCGCGGCTGCTCAGGATGACGTCGTCAGAACCCCTCCCACGTCATGGTGAGCAGCGGCCGCAGGCCGCGTGTCGAACCACGCAAGGCCTGTCCGCCGCGTGGAAGAGTCTCCGCCGCCCTGCGTCCTTCGACACGCCCGCTGCGCGGGCTGCTCAGGATGACCTGTTTGGAGGGCTACCCTCCACGTCATGGTGAGCAGCGCTCGAAGAGCGCGTGTCGAACCACGCAGGGCCCCGAATACGAGACTCCCGGGACATATACTCCCGAGACAAAGCGGGACATTGCGCCCCTTCCGGCCCCTTTCCACGGCCGCGCCGGCGGCGGATCGATCCCCGTCCCGCCGGGCTGGGCTAGACTCCGGTCATGAGCGATGACGTGATCACCAGACTCCTTGCCCTGGAAGCGGACGCGCTGGCCGACATGGCGCGGTTGCGGGCGCAGCGGAAGCGACTGTTGGCCGATCGATCCCCCCATCGGGCCGGCCCCGACGCCGCGAGGACCGGCGAGCGGGACACTGGCCCCCCGGCCGCCCCGGGCGGGGATGCAACCGCTTTCGGCACTCCGGCGCGCCGCGCGCCTTGACCGGGCGCCCGGCTTTCCTGTTGATGCCGCAACTCTCGAAGGAAAGCCGTAGCCATGGCCGAAGATCCGAACCGTTGGGAACCCGCGACGCGCCTGATCCGCGGCGGGCTGATGCGGAGCGAGCATGGCGAGACGGCCGAGGCGCTCTACCTGACCCAGAGCTTCGCCTACGAGAGCGCCGGCGCCGCCGACCGCCGCTTCTCGGGCGAGGATCCGGGTTTCGTCTATTCGCGCTACGCCAATCCCACGACGCAGATGTTCGAGGAGCGGCTGGCGCTGCTCGAAGGCGCTGAATACTGCCGCGCCCTGGCCTCGGGCATGGCCGCCGTCCATGTGGCCCTGACCGGCCTGCTGAAGGCGGGCGACCACCTTGTGGCGGGCCGGGCGCTGTTCGGTTCCTGCAACTGGATCGTCTCGACCCTGCTGCCGCGCTTCGGGGTGGAGACCACCTTCGTCGACGCCACCGACCTCGACGCCTGGAGGGCGGCGATGCGGCCCAACACCGCGGCGGTGCTGCTGGAGAGCCCGGCCAACCCGCTGCTCGAGATCACCGACATCGAGGCGGTGTCGGAGATCGCCCACGCCGCCGGGGCGAAGGTCGTCGTCGACAACGTCTTCGCCACCCCGATCTTCCAGAAGCCGTTGCAGCTGGGCGCGGACATCGTCGTCTATTCGGCCACCAAGCACATCGACGGCCAGGGCCGGGTGCTGGGGGGTGCGATCCTCGGCGGCCGGCAGCTGCTCGAGGACAGCTACCGCGACATCATCCGCCACACCGGCCCGGCGATCTCGCCGTTCAACGCCTGGGTGCTGCTGAAGGGGCTGGAGACGCTCGACCTGCGCGTCCGCCGCCAGACCGATACGGCCGCGGCGCTCGCCGACCTGATCGGCGCCCACCCGAAGGTCCGCGGCGTCCGCTATCCGGGCCGCAGCGATCATCCGCAGGCGCAGGTCGCCCGCCTCCAGATGAGCGGCTTCTCGAACCTGCTGGCGTTCGACCTGGGATCGCGCGAGGCGGCCTGGCGCTTCCTGGACGCGCTGGAGATCGTCGACATCTCCAACAACCTGGGCGACGCCAAGTCGATGGCGACCCATCCCTCGACCACGACGCACCGCGCCATGCCCGAGGAGAAGCGGCTGGAGATCGGCCTGACCGAGGGCTTCGTCCGCATGTCGGTCGGGCTCGAGGACCTCAAGGACCTCTCGCGCGACGTCGCGCGGGCGCTGGACGCGGCCTGATGCGCCGGATCCCGCGCCGTCCCGTTCCGGACAGCCCGGTCTACGAGGCCCGCACCCGCGACATCGTGGTGCGGGTGATGCCGACCTATCTGCCCGAGGAGTCGAACCCGGCCGACGGCCGCTGGATCTGGGCCTACCGTATCGAGATCGAGAACCACGGGACCGAGACGGTGACCCTGCTGTCGCGGCACTGGATCATCACCGACGGACTGAACCGGGTCGAGGAGGTCAGCGGCCCCGGCGTGGTCGGCGAGCAGCCGACGCTCGGACCGCGCGAGGCGTTCCGCTACGAGTCCGGCTGTCCGCTGGCGACGCCGTCGGGCGCCATGCGCGGGACCTACCAGATGGTCACCGCCGACGGCGAAAGCTTCGCGGTCCAGATCCCCGAGTTCTCCCTCCATCTCCCCGGCGCCACGCGGCGGGTGAACTAGCCGATGTCCGGTCCGGGGCCGACGGTCTGCACAGATCAGCCCCGGGCGACAGGCGGCGCGACCGGAACGCCCCCGGCGCCCGTCCGTTCTTCCGCCGACCGTGGAGGCGGCGATGACGACACGGCTGATGACAGCGGCGCTGGTCTATCCGATCGCACAGGGTGTGATCTTCGGAACGGCGCTCGTCATCGCGCTCGTCGCCGACCGCGATACCGCGTCCGGCGGCCTGATGATCACACTCGGCCTGCTGTCGGCCCTGCTCGCCGCGCCGGCGGCCTGGAGCATCGCCCCGCTGCTCGGACTGGACCCGGTCGCCATCGGACGACGCCCGGGGGGCGGGATGCGCGTGACGCCTGCCGGGCCGCGTCGGCCGACCGCCCCCGTTGTCGAAAAGATCATGCGCGACGCCTTGCGGGCCGCGGCGAACCGATCCGCCGGCCCGGTCGCCGCCTAGCCTCCCCTCCCCGCACGCTCGGCGCGGCGCCGCCGGTCAATTCTGCATCCGGCCGGCTTGTCGGCGCCGGCGGGCGACGCCAAGCTTCCCTCCGGACCGTGCGCAGACGCGGCCGGAGGAAGGGAAACGATGGAAGCGACAATGGGACTGCCCGGCATCCGGGCGATCTCGCCGGCGGCGCCGTTCCGCTGGCTGGCGGGGGGCTGGCGCGACTTCACGCGGGCGCCCGGGCCGATGCTGATCTACGGGCTGGCGGCCGCGGCGGCGAGCTTCGCCCTCTGCTACGGCGTCTACGCCACCAACGGCGCCTTCTGGGTGCTGGTGCTGACCGCCGGCTTCGTGTTCGTGGCGCCGATCCTGGCCATGGGCCCCTACGAGGCCGGCCGGCGGCTGGAGGCCGGCGAACGACCGACGCTCGGGCAGGTGCTGTTCGTGCGCTCGGCCTTCCGGCAGGACGTCGCCTACCTGAGCCTGCTGCTGGTGCTGATCTACTTCCTCTGGGGGCGGGTGGCGCAGATCGTCTACGGCCTGTCGACCTTCCGCAGCCATCGGGGATCGGACGAGCTGATCGCCTTCGCGCTCGGCACCGCAGAGGGCCACAGCATGCTGCTGACCGGCACGATCATCGGCGGCGCCCTGGCCTTCGTGACCTACGCCCTGGTCGTGGTCTCCGCGCCGATGCTGCTCAATCCGGCCGCCAGCGTGTTCGCGGCCGTGGCGACCAGCGTGCGGGCGGTGAACGCCAACTTCTTCCCGCTGGTCCTGTGGGCGTTGATCATCACCGTGCTGCTGCTGCTCTCGGCGGCGACAGGCTTCCTGGCGCTGATGTTCGTGTTTCCGTGGCTCGGCCTGGCCAGCTGGCGGGCCTACCGCGAGCTGACGGACGACGCCGGCTGATCCCGCGACCGGAGGTTACCCGTTTTGTGGCTTCTAGCCTCATAACGGGCGACCTCGCGATTCTCGGCTTCCGGCTGCGCCGCCACACGCCTTTAATGGCGGGAAAGTGCGGGTGGAAGCTGATGAACCTGTATGCCCCCTTGGCCCGGCCGCCCTTCGAGGCGCCGACGAAGGCAGGACCGACGGCGACCGCTGACGCGAGCGCCCTGCGAACAGGGGCTGCGGTCGAGACCGCCGTCGAACCGGCGGCCGACGGCGGGGCGAGCCGTTTCGTGGTCCGGCATCTCGAGTCCGGCCGGGTCCTGACGCGGATCCCGACGCCGGTGGAGGCGCCGCCTGCGCCCCAGCGACCGGGCGCCCGCCTCGTCGACCTGCGGGTCTGACATGGGGGCCGCGTCACCCAAGCACGACCCGGCCATCGACGATCTCGGGACGGCACGGTTCGCCCTGTCGAAGGCGATCGACCTTCACCTGACCATCGCACGCGTGCTCGGTCCGATGTTCGAACATGACCAGACCTCGCTGCTCGTCTTCCTGGACCTGTTGCGGGCGTCGGTCTCGCATGTGAACGCCACGGCGCGCCCCAACGAGATGGCCACGTCGGGCCTGCTGCCGGACGGACTGCGCCGTCCGGTCTCGATGCGAGGGGTCTCGCAGCGCACCGGCCTGCCCTACGAGACCGTGCGCCGCCACACCCTCCGCCTCGTCGAGCGGGGATACTGCGACCGGGTCGGCACGCAGGGGTTCATCGTGCCCGCGCGGGTGCTGAACCGCCCCGAGATCCGCCGCGCCACGCTCAGCGCGGCGCCGGTCATCACGCGCTGGGCGGCCGCCATCCAAGGCGCGTCTGACACGGAGGGGGCCGCCGCCGGGACGCAAGCTTGCTCCTGACCCAGCCCCGGAACCGGAGCCTGGTCGATCTAGACCGGGGCGGTTCGACCTATCGCGTCCTCAACCTGAACCGCGTGCACCGGCGCCTCGCCGAGGCCGGGCGGCGTCCCGCGCCGCCGCTGTTCGCCAACCCGAAACTCGACCGGGCGATCATCCTGAAACATCAGCTCCGCCCGCACGAGCGCGAGCTGTTCGCCTATCCGCGGTCCATGGCCACAAAGGTCATCCTGCCCATTGACCGGCAGGACCTGCGGCTGGGCGGACGCAGCTTCTTCGTGTCCGAACTGCAGTACGAGACGCTGCTCGCCTCGCAGTTCGGATCCAGTGAAGCCGTCGAGCCGCGCGACCGGGCCATCCTGGACATCCTCGACGGCCTCCCCTCGCTCGACCCGTTCCTCCTGCGCGAGGCGCTGGGCCGCAACGACATCTCCGCGGACATCGAGTACTTCGACATCAGCGAAGCGGATCTCCGGGCCATGCGCGAGGTGGTGGAGGCCGACATCGCGCGGCTGGCCGAGCTCGCCTCGGCCCCCGGCTCGGCAAGCATCCTGACGGACAAGCTGCTGTTCATTGAGCGCGAGGGCTATGCGCCGCTGCGAGAGGCGCTCCAGCTGTCCGACGCGGAGTATTCCGAAGGCCTGTTCGCCTGGCGGGGCCTGCTCTACTACAAGTGGACATGGCGGGAGACCATGAAGCAGGCGTCCCGCACCTACCTCGAAATCACCGGGACCTCAGCCAAGCCGCCCCGCGCCGCCGAAGCGGAAGCGCGCATCCGAACGGCGATCCAGTCGATCGACCGTTGCGTCGGGCTGGCGTTCCGGGAGGTGAACGACATTCTCGAGCTCTACAACAGCTACTACGACCAGTTCATCCAGGGACAGGACGCCGCCGCGTTCAAGAACTTCGTTCTGTCGGCGCCGGGCATGTTCTACCGCAGCGGCGAGCTGATCGGCGGCGTGAACCACTTCGTCAGCTACTGGAAGTATCGCTCGACCGAAATCTTCAGGAACGGCATCAGCCACGCCGACTTCGCGGATCTGCTCGCCGACTTCGAGACCAGCCTTCTCGGCGCCGCGAACTGAATCAGGCGCCGGCCGGCGGCGTCATCGCGTAGACGCGGGAGCAGTATTCGCAGGTGACGCGGATCTTGCCGTCCGGTTCGATCATCTCGGCGCGCTCCTCGCCGCTGAAGCTTGCCAGCACGGTGACGATCCGTTCTTCCGAGCAGCGGCAGAAGGCCTGCAACGGCCGGGGCTCGAAGACCCGCACGCCGTCCTCGTTGAACAGGCGCCAGAGCAGGGTGTCGGACGGCAGGGTGGGGTCGAGCAGCTCATGCTCGCGCGTGGTCTCGAACAGCGCCTGTGCGCGCACCCAGGCGTCCTCGGTCGAGCCGCGGGTCTCGTCCGAGGCGATGTTCTGGATCAGCAGGCCGCCCGCCCGCCACCGCGCGCCGTCGCCCGCGTCGACCTGGCCGACCGCCAGGCGGATGCGGGTGGGGGTCTGTTCGGAGCGCGCGAAGTATTCCTCAGCGCACAGGGCCAGGGTGTCGCCCTCGATCGAGGTCACGCCCTGGTAGCGGTCCATATCCGCGCCCTGGTCGATGGTCATGATGAACAGGCCCTGGCCGAGCAGGTCGCGGGCGCCCGGCCGCGGCGTGTCGGTCAGCAGCGCCTCAAGGCGCGCGGCGTCGAAACGGCAGTAGCCGCGCAGGCTGCCTTCGGTGTCGTAGTCGACCACCACATAGGCCACCGGGCCATCGCCCTGCGCCTGCACGATGAGCCAGCCGTCGAACTTGAGGCTCGAGCCGACCAGACCGGCGAGCGCGCAGGCCTCGCCGAGCAGGTTGGCCACTGACGGCGGGTAGTCGTGGCGGGTGAGGATCTCGTGGACGGCGTCGCCGAGGCGCACGATGCGCCCGCGCACGGGCCAGCCCTCGATCTGGAAGGCGGCGACGAGGTCGTCGGCGGGCAGGTTCACGGTGTCGGTCATGGCGCGCCCATATAGGGAGTCGCGCGCCCGGTTGCGAGCCGTCGCGGAAACGCGCATGGACGCGGGCAGTACCGCGCGTCCGCGCCAGGGAGCCGTCTCCAGATGTCCAGCCTCATGCGAGCCCTGCTCGCCGCCTCGATTCTCGTCGCCGCCGTTCCGTCCGCCGCGCTCGCGGCCGCCGAGGTCGCGCCGATCCTGACGACAGCCGATTCCGTCGACGACCAGAGCTACGCCAGGCCGCGCGAGGCGCGCGTGACCCATGTCGATCTCGACCTTGAGGCCGACTTTGTTGCCCGGGCGATGAAGGGCAAGGCGACCCTCGACGTCCTCGCCCAGCCGACGGCGACGACTGTGGTGCTCGACGCCCTGAACCTCTCAGTCTCACGCGTGACCGACGACAAGGGGCGGGACCTGCCGTGGACGATGGGCCCCGGCGACGGCGACAAGGGCGCGCCGCTGACCGTGACCCTGAGCGGCGCCCGGCGGATCGTCGTCCACTACCAGTCGGGCAAGGACGCCCTGGCGCTGCAGTGGCTGCCGGCTGAACTGACGGCGGGCAAGACCAGGCCGTTTCTCTACAGCCAGGGCCAGGCGATCCTGAACCGCAGCTGGATCCCGACCCAGGACAGCCCGGGCGTGCGCCAGACCTGGACGGCGCGGATCGTCGTGCCCGAGGGCATGACAGCGGTCATGAGCGGCGAACGCCTGACTCCGGGCGGGGAGGCCGCCGGCGACGGCAAGCGAGCCTTCCGCTTCCGCATGACCCATCCCACTGCGCCCTACCTGATCGCCATCGCGGCCGGCGACATCGCCTTCCGGGCGCTAGGCCCTACCACCGGCGTCTACACCGAGCCGGCGATGATGGACCGCGCCGCCGCCGAGCTGGCCGACACCCAGAAGATGGTCACCGCCGCCGAGAGCCTGTACGGCCCCTATCGCTGGGGCCGCTACGACGTGCTCGTCCTGCCGCCGGCCTTCCCCTATGGCGGCATGGAGAACACCACCCTCACCTTCCTGACGCCGACCTTCATCACCGGCGACAGGGCTAACGTCGGACTGGTGGCCCACGAGCTGGCGCACAGCTGGTCCGGCAACCTGGTCACCAACGCGACCTGGAACGACATCTGGCTGAACGAGGGGTTCACCAGCTACGTCGAGAACCGGATGATGGAGGTAATCTACGGCCCCGAACGAGCCGGGATCGAGGCCGACCTCGCCTGGGACGAGCTGCAGGAAGCCATCCGCGAGGCCGAGAAGCCGGAGGCGATCACCCTGTTCGGCGCCGGCACCGGGGTGGAATACATCAAGGGCGAGGCCTTCCTCCGCACGCTGGAGCACGCCTTCGGCCGCGAGCGGTGGGACACCTACCTGCGCGGCTACTTCGACCGCTTCGCCTTCCAGCCTCAGACCACGGCGGGCTTCCTGGCCGACCTGCGCGCCCATCTGGTGAAGGGCGACGCCGCGCTGGAGGCAAAGCTGCAGCTTGACGAGTGGGTCTACAGGCCCGGCATCCCGTCGAACGCCTGGCACAAGGCCTCGCCGGCCCTGCTGAAGGTCGACGCGGCGCGCGAGGCCTTCCTGGCCGGCGGCCCCGCCTCCGCCGTGCCGGGGAAGGACTGGACCACGCAGCAGTGGAAGCGCTTCCTCGACCGCATGCCGCGCAAGCTGACGCCGGCCCAGATGGCCGAGCTCGACGGCGCCTTCGGCCTGTCGGCCTCGACCAACGCCTACATCCGCTCGGCCTGGCTGGAGCTGGTGGTGGCTAACCGCTACGAGCCGGGCCTGGCCTCGCTGGAGACGTTCCTGGGCAGCGTCGGCCGCGGTCTTTTCATCCGGCCCCTCTACGTCGGCCTGCTGAAGGACAAGGCGTGGGGCGTGCCGCTGGCCCGCAGGTATTTCGAGCAGAGCAAGACGACCTACCACCCCTCCATCGCCGCCGAGTTCGAACGGCGCATCAAGGCGGCGGAGGGGAACTAGCCTCTGAGCGGCCGCGGGTCAGCCGAACAGGCGGCCCGCGGTGGTGGCTATAGTCAGCATGACCGCCATCCCACCGATGATGGCCAAGGTCTGCTGACGGAACTTCTCGTTCATCTCGGCGCTGATCGCGTCGGCAGACCCCTTGATCTCGAGACGCACCATCTTGAATTCGGCCTGCGTCTCGACCTTGAAAGCCTCGAGCTCCACCTTGGTCGCCATGTCCGACCGCAAGGCATCAATGTCGGCTTTGACGAACTCGAACTCGGCCTTCGTCGCCAACCGCAGCGCCTCAAGATCCGCCTTCGTTGCTGCGCTCAGCGCGTCCAGATCTGCTTTCGTTGCTGCGCTCAGGGCGTCCAGATCGGCTTTCGTTGCTACGCCCAACGCGTCCAGATCTGCCTTCGTCGCCAGATGGCTGATGTCCGGGATCGTCGCCGCGTGCTGGAAGACCGACACCACGGCCTCGGCCATGCCTTCCGCCATCCCCGCCTCGCGGAGCTGCTTGGAAGCGCTGAGCGTGTCGAAGACGAACGGCGTCATGAAGGCAACCATAACGCGTGTTCTAGTTTTGTCCAGCGCCCAACGCTAGTTGCGAGGTTCCGGTCGCTCGAGCTCCTCGAGCGCTTCGGTCAACACGTCCATGCGCTTGGTCAGCGCCGCGGCGGCCTCGCGGAGCCCCTGGTTGTAGAACCGCGGCCCCAGTTTCTCGACGATGAAGTCGAGCAGGAACTCGGCATCCAGATTGCCGATCTCGGCGTCCAGCTCGGTCTTCAGGTAGTGCCGGAGCATGTCCGCAAGATCGCCCCGCGTGGCCTTGTCAAACTCGATGCCGGCCATCGCGGGGTCTCCTGTCCGGGTCAGCCGATCTTGCCGAAGCACCAGGCCAGGATCGACTTCTGGGCGTGGATCCGGTTCTCGGCCTCATCCCAGACCAGCGAGCGGGGACCGTCGATGACGGCGTCCGTCACCTCCTCGCCGCGGTGCGCCGGCAGGCAGTGCAGGAACACCGCGTCGCGGTCGGCCAGCGCCATCAGCCCTTCGTCGACCTGGTAGGACTCGAAGGCGTCCAGCCGGGCCTCGCCGTCGACATCGCCCATCGAGACCCAGGTGTCGGTGACGACGCAGTCGGCGCCCTCCACCGCGGCGCGCGGGTCCTCGGTCATCTCGACCCGGCCCTGCTGCTCGGCCGCACGGGCCAGGTCGTAGAGGTCCGGATGATAGGCGGCCGGGCAGGCGATGTTCAGCTTGAAGCCGAACTTCGGCGCCGCGTGGATGAAGCTGGCGCAGACGTTGTTGCCGTCGCCGACCCAGGCGATCGTCTTGCCGGCGACCGGGCCGCGATGCTCCTCGAAGGTGAGCAGGTCGGCCATGATCTGGCAGGGGTGGCTCTTGTCGGTCAGGCCGTTGATCACAGGGATGGTGGCGTTCTGGGCGAACAGCTCGACGTCCTCGTGCCGGTTGGCGCGGATCATTACCGCGTCGACCATGCGCGACAGCACCCGCGCTGTATCCTCGATCGTCTCGCCGCGGCCGAGCTGCATGTCGGCAGAGGTCGAGATGATGCCGTGCCCGCCGAGCTGGCGGATGGCCGCGTCGAACGAGAAGCGCGTGCGGGTCGAGTTCTTCTCGAAGATCATCGCCAGCGTCCGCCCGTCGGCCGGGCGGTCGTGATCGACCATCGCCTGGGTCCAGCCGCGGCGGCTGGCCTTGCGGGTGCGGGCGTCGTCGAGGATGGCCCGGAGGTCGCGGGCGTCGAGCTTCCAGAGGTCGAGGAAGTGCCGGACCGGCTTCATGCGGCGGCCTTCGCCCGCGCCGCTTCGCAGGTCTTCTCGAGCTTCTCGACGGCCTCGCGGGCCTCATCGAGCGTCAGGTTCAGCGGCGGCAGCAGCCGCACGCAGTTGTCGCCGCCGCCGGCCACGAGCAGCTTCTGGTCGCGGGCCATGGCCATGAACTCGCGGTTCACCGGCGTCACCTTGAGCCCGATCAGGAAGCCCTTGCCGCGCACGTCGACGATGATGTCCGGATAGCGGTCCTTCAGCCCGGTCAGCTGCTGGTTGAAGTAGCCGGCCACGTCACGGACGTTGCCGAGGATCGCCTCGCTGTTGATCTCGTCGAACGCGGCGAGGCCGACGGCCATGGCCAGCGGATTTCCGCCGAAGGTCGAGCCGTGGGCGCCGACGGTCATGCCCTTGGCGGCCTCGGCTGTGGCCAGGCAGGCGCCGACCGGGAAGCCGCCGCCCAGCGCCTTGGCCACGCACATGATGTCCGGCGCGGCGTCTTCCGCCCACTCGTGGGCGAACAGCTTGCCGGTCCGGCCCATGCCGCACTGGACCTCGTCATAGATCAGCACGACGCCGTGCTCGCGGGTCAGCGCGCGCAGGCCGGTCAGGCAATGCTCGGGCATGGCGCGCGCGCCGCCCTCGCCCTGGACCGGCTCGACGATGATCGCCGCCGTGGCGGGGTTGGCGATCGCCGCCTTGATGGCGTCGTGGTCGCCCCACTTCAGCTGGCTGTAGTTGGGCAGGCGCGGACCGAAGCCCTCGACGTAGTTCGGGTTGCCGGCGGCGTTGATGGCCGCGTAGCTGCGGCCGTGGAACGAACCGTCAAAGCCGTAGATTTCGACGCGCTCGGGCTGGCCGTTTGCGGTGTGGAACTTGCGGGCCGTCTTCAGCGCGCATTCGATCGCCTCGGTGCCCGAGTTGGTGAAGAACACCACGTCGGCGAAGGTCGCGTCGGTCAGGCGCGTGGCCAGCTCTTCCTGCCCGGGGATGCGGAAGATGTTGGAGACGTGCCAGAGCTTGTCGGCCTGCTCCTTCAGCACCTCGACGAGCCGGGGGTGGCAGTGCCCCAGACCGTTGGTGGCGATGCCCGCCACGCAGTCGAGGTAGTCCTGGCCGCTGGTGTCCCAGAGTCGCGCGCCTCGGCCTCGTTCAACCGCCAGCGGGGCGCGGTTGTAGACGCCCATGATGTGGTCGGGAGACGGGGTGGCGGTCGCGGTGGTGCTCAAGGGTACCCTCCCAAAAGCGAGAAAGTCCCCGGCGTTCGCGCGGGGACGGGAAGGCCTGGCGTTGTCGCGGGAGACCGCCGGAATGTCAATGATTTGTGGGCGCCCGCCGGGGCCGGCCCAGCGCCAGAAGTGCGCCGCAACCGGCCGCGACCATCAGCAGGAAGACGATCGCCCCGGCGACCTCCGCCAGGCCGCTCATTGCGGCGGCGGCGCGAGGAACATCCTGGCCGCCGTCTCCGGATTGTAGAAGGCGAGGTAGCGGCTGGTCCCCTCGGGCGACAGCACTCGACCAGGGCCCGGTTGTCGATCCACAGCTCGACCAGGTCGAAGACGCCGCCGCGATCGCAATGCACGG
>CALKHU010000020.1 GCA_937991555.1 uncultured Caulobacter sp. | reverse complement strand
ACGGCATGCCGGACCTGCGCGACATGTTCGAGGCCGACACCCGGTGGCTCGGCCACTACGGCTTCTCGGCCTTCCAGGCCCCGAACCCCGCGACGGGGCTGAGCTGATGACCGGCCAACCCCGCTGGCGCCTCGCCGATGACCTCACCGCGCCGGTGTTCGGCGAAGGCGTCGCCCTGAGCCTGTTCGATCTCTACCGGACCCACATCCGCATGGGTCGTCCGATGATCGAGCGGGTGACCTTCCGCGACTGTCGCATCGAAGGCCCCGCCGTCCTGCTGCCTGTGGGCGGGAACAGCTTCGACCGCGTCAACTTCGGCGACTCCCGCGGCGACATCCGCAACCTGGTCCTGCGGCCGGAATCGCCGACCTCGGTGATCGGCGCGATCCCCGTCCGGGATTGCGTCTTCGAGGGCGCGCAGTTCTTCGGCGTCGGTTTCACCGGCCCGCAAACCTTCCTCGACCAACTCCTGGCGCTCGGCGACAAAGCATGAAGTTCACCCTGTCCTGGCTGAAGGACCACCTCGAAACCGACTGCACTGTCGCCCAGGTCGTGGACGCCATGACCATGGCCGGCCTTGAGGTCGAGCATGTCACCGACCCGGCTACGAAGCTGGCAGCCTTCACGGTGGCGAAGATCGTCGAGGCAGTGCAGCACCCCAACGCCGACCGCCTGCGCGTCTGCCAGGTCGACACCGTCGACGGCCGCAAGGAGATCGTCTGCGGCGCGCCCAACGCCCGCGCCGGCCTGACCACCATCTACGCCCCGATCGGCGCCTGGGTGCCGGGCCTGGGCGTGACCCTGGTCGAGAAGCCGGTCCGCGGCGTGGTCTCCAACGGCATGCTGTGCTCGGCCGCCGAGCTGGAGACGGCCGAGGAGTCAGACGGGATCATCGAACTGCCCGACGCCTGCCCGGTCGGCATGCCGGCCGCCGAGGCGCTGGCGCAGGAGGCCGTGATCGACTTCGAGGTCACGCCCAACCGGCCCGACTGGCTCGGCGTCGCCGGCATCGCCCGCGACCTGTCGGCCGTCGGTCTCGGCCGGCTGAAGACCCCGGCGGTCCAGCCGGTCCCCGGCCGCTTCCCGTGCCCGATCACGATCAAGGTGGACGGCGACGCCTGTCGCGCCTTCGCCGGCCGCGTCATTCGCGGCGTCAGGAACGGCCCCTCGCCTCAGTGGCTGCAGGATCGGCTGAAGGCCATCGGCCTGCGCCCGATCAACGCCCTGGTCGATGTCACCAACCTGCTGTCCTACGACCGCGCCCGCCCGCTGCACGTCTACGACATGGCCAAGCTGGTCGGGACCACGATCGAGGCCCGCCTCGGCCGCCACGGCATGAACGGCGACGAGCACCTGATCGCGCTCGACGGCAAGACCTATGAATGCACGCCGGAGATGTCGGTCATCTCCGACGCCGACGGCGAGCGGCCGATCGGACTGGGCGGCGTGATGGGCGGCGAGAGCACCGGCTGCTCGGACGACACAGTCGACGTGTTCGTCGAAAGCGCCTGGTTCGACCCGATCCGCATCGCCCAGACCGGACGCGCGACGGGCATTACGTCCGACGCCCAGTACCGCTTCGCCCGCGGCGTCGACTCCGGCTTCATGGTCCCGGGTCTGGAGCTGGCCACGGCGCTGATCCTCGACCTATGCGGCGGTGAGCCGTCGGAGGTCGTCGTCGCCGGCGAGCCCCTGCCCGCTCCTGCTTCCTTCCCGTTCGACCCGGCCTACGTCCACCAGCTGGCCGGCCTGAACGTGCCGCGCGAGGGCGTGATCGAGATCCTGACCCGTCTCGGCTTCGCGGTCGAGACCGGCCATGTCGCCCTGACCGTCACCCCGCCGACCTGGCGTCGCGACGTCGAGGGCAAGGCGGACCTGGTCGAGGAGGTCGCCCGCATCGCCGGCTACGACGCCCTGCCCGCCACCCCGCTGCCGGAAGCGCCGCGCCAGGCCGGCGGCGTCCTGACGGCGCGCCAGAACCGGGCCCGGATCGCCCGTCGGGCCCTCGCGGCCGCCGGCTATCGTGAGACCGTCACCTGGTCGTTCACCGCCAACGCGATCGCGAAGCTCTTCGGCGGCGGCGCCGACGCCCTGGTGCTGGCCAACCCGATGTCGGCCGAGATCGACACCATGCGGCCCTCGATCCTGCCCAACCTGATCGAGGCGGCCGGCCGCAACGCCCGCCGGGGCTTCCCGGACGCCGCCCTGTTCGAGGTCGGTCCGGTGTTCGCCGGCGACGAGCCACAGGACCAGCGGCTGGCGGTGGCCGCCATTCTGGCCCCGCACGCCCCGCGCGGCTGGGACCGGCGCCCGCCCGAGGACCTGTTCACCGTCAAGGCGGACCTGCAGAGCCTCCTTGAGGAGCTCGGCGCTCCGGTGGCCTCGCTGCAAACCGCCCAGGGCTCGGCCTCGTCCTGGTGGCATCCCGGCCGTTCGGCGCGCCTGCAGCTGGGGCCCAAGGCCGTGCTGGCCGAGTTCGGCGAGCTTCACCCGGCTGTCCTGAAGGCCATGGATGTCGACGGGCCGGTCTACGGCTTCGAGGTCTGGATCGAGGCGATCCCCGAGCCGAAGAAGAAGCCGACCAAGACCAAGGGCGCCCTGGTCCTGTCGCCGCTGATGCCGCTGACCCGCGACTTCGCCTTCCTGCTCGACGCCGACAGGGCGGCAGGCGACCTGGTCAAGGCCGTCGCCGGCGCCGACAAGGCGTTGATCGCCGGCGCCCGGGTGTTCGACGTCTACCAGGGCCCGGGTGTGCCCGAAGGCCAGAAGTCGGTCGCCGTCGAGGTCACCGTGCAGCCGCGCGAGAAGACCCTCACCGACGCGGAGATCGAGGCCCTGTCGGCCCAGGTGGTGGCCGCCGCCGCCAAGGCGGGCGCCCGTCTCAGGGGATGAACGGGGTTGAAAAGGGGGTAGCGCCGAGGCTGGCCTTGGCCTATCCCTCTCCCTGCACACGGAGCCTCGCCGGAATGCTGTCGCGTTTCGACATCGCTGGAATGACCACCGCGCCCTCGGGCGTGGGCGCCGCCGCGTGCATGCGCAAAGCCATGATGATTATCACCGATCCCCCCGGACCGGAGCGGCAGCGCGCGTCTTAAGACCCGCCGGCAGATCGCAAGATCACCAAAGCCCCGCTCCGGAAACGGCGCGGGGTTTTTGCTGTGTGCGGTCTGTCGGTCCCTCAATCCAACGAAGGAACCACGATCATGCCCCTACCCAGTGCAGCTCTCGAAATCCCCGATCCCGAAGCCCGCCACGTGCTGCGGTTCTCAGCGCGCGACGTCTTCACGGCGCTGGACGCGGTCCGACACGGGCTCGCGCCCTCGCGGGCGGAGGTCTGCAACCTCCAGCTCAAAGCCGTCGGCGACCTTGTCGAGGGCGTCCTGCGCCTGCAACAGCTCGACGAGGACGGCGCGGTGGCCCTGTGCCATCGCTTCAGCGGCCTGCCCGGCGTCCTCTCCTCGCGGGTCGAACACCAGTGGGGGCTCAAATGAGCGCGGACGACGGCAAACGGCGGCTGTTCCTGGTCCGCGCGCTCGACGAGCCGGACGCCCTGGCCCGCGTGCTCGGTGTGGTCACCTTCCAGCAGGCGCGGCTCACGCGGCTGGAGGCCGAGCCGGTCGGCGACGGCCTGTCGATCCGCCTGGAGATCGAGGACGCGGGCGAACACCGGGCCGAAGCGCTCGCCCGCCGGCTCGAGGCCTGCCCGGTTGTGCGGCGGCTCGCCTTCGGATGGCGCGGCGGCCTTGCTCCGGCGGCGGTTCCGCGCCACTAGAAGCCCGGTCCGGAGGCGTCGATGAGCAAGAAACCCGTTCTGGAGAGCGTTCTCGAGCAGGGGCTTTTCGCCTCGCGCTGGCTGATGGCGCCGATGTACGTCGGTCTCGTCGTGGCCCTGCTCGCGCTGATCGCGATCTTCTTCCAGGAGCTGTTCCACGCGATCCCGCTGATCCTCAGCGGAGACGCCCACGCCGACGACGCCATCCTGCTCGCCCTGTCGCTCATCGACCTGTCACTGGCCGGCAACCTGGTCCTGATCGTGATCTTCTCCGGCTACGAGAACTTCGTCTCCAAGCTCGACATCGGCGAGACGGAGGACCGGCCCAGCTGGATGGGCACGGTGGATTTCTCCGGCCTGAAGATGAAGCTGGTCGCCTCGATCGTGGCGATATCCGCCATCGCCCTGCTGAAGGCCTTCCTGCAGGCGACCGAGGCCGGCCCCATCGACCAGGCCCGGATGCTCTGGCTGGTTGTGATTCACCTGACGTTCGTGCTGTCCGGCGTGCTGCTGGCGCTGATGGACTGGCTGGCCAGCCTCACCGACAAGCACTGACGCGGCGCCCCGCTCTAGAAGGGGATGACGTTCCGCTTGCGGCTGTAGGCGAGGTAGCCGACGTTGGCGCCGAGCCTCAGGCCGACGCCGGCGCGGATCGGCGCCAGGGTGATGCCGTCGGCCCGCTGGTACTGCACCCCCAGCCCGCCCACGACATAGGCCGACCCCTCCACGCCCGGGAAGCGCCGGAAGATCATGTCCGGGTAGTGCAGGTTGTAGCAGAGGGTGAAGACCCGGCTGGCGTTGCCGCCGAGGTCGAAGCCGATCGACGGCCCCTGCCAGAAGACCTCCAGGGTCTCCCGGTCTTTCATGTACATCAGGCCGCGGCCGTAGCGGGCGCCGACGGTGACCGCGCCCGCCGCTTCCTCGCCGGCGATGTAGGCGGTGGGCTGGCCGTTCTCCTTGAAGATCTTCTCGATCGCCGCGCCGGCCGCCTCGGCCGTCACGCCCAGGAAGTCGGACGTGGCGCGGACGATCTCGTCCGAGCTGTAGGTGCGCGAAGGCTCGCCCCCCGCGTCCTGGTATCCGGCGCTGCCCGTCGTCGCGCAGCCGCCGAGGCCGGTCGAGGCGGCGAGGCCGGAAAGGAGGAGTGTGCGGCGATCCATGGAACGGCTCCAGTGCGTCGGGAAGTCGTCAGACTCCCATTCCAATGGGACCGGTTTGGGGCGGGTTTCCTAACGCCGGATTAACCCTGACCGCCGCCGCCGCCCTGCTCGACGATGGCCGGCTTCAGGGTCTTCTGGTTGGCGAACATGCGGTCGAGCCTGCGGTGACCCCAGCTGCGCATGTCGTCGATGATCGTGAAGATCGCCGGGATGTAGAGCAGCGACAGCAGGGTCGAGGTGATGAGCCCGCCGACCACGGCCACGGCCATCGGCTGCCGGAACTCGACGTCGGCGCCGAGGCCCACGGCCACCGGCGCCATGCCGGCGCCCATGGCCACCGTGGTCATCAGGATCGGCCTCGCCCGCTTGTGGGCGGCGTCCATCAGCGCCTCGTACCGGTCCATGCCGTTCTTCATGGCCTCGAGCGCGTACTCGACCAGCAGGATCGAGTTTTTCGCCGCGATGCCCATCAGCATCAGGATCCCGATGAGGGTCGAGATCGAGAAGCTGCTCTGCATGATCAGCAGGCCCACGAACGCCCCGCCGATGGCCAGCGGCAGCGCCGCCATGATGGTGATGGGATGGGTGAAGCTTTTGAACAGAAGCGCCAGCACCGCGTACATCAGGATGAGGCCGGTCGCGAAGGCGCCGGCGAAGCCCACCACCATCTCCTTCAGGAACTCGACGTCGCCGGTCATGCCCTGACGCACGCCTTCGGGCAGGTTCTTCACCGACGGCAGCCTGCCGACCGCGATCGAGGCCTCGCCGCTGGTGATGCCGTTCAGTTCGGCGGTGATGGTCGCGACGCGCGACCGGTCGAGCCTGCTGACCTGCGAGGGTCCGGCGCCGTAGGTGATGTCCGCGACGGCGCTGAGCGGCACGGAAGCGCCGCTCGCCGTCGGCACGCGCAGGTTCTGGAGCACCGTGATGTCCTCGCGGGCGTCCTCGGTAAGGCGCAGCCGGATCGGCACCTGGCGGTCGCCCAGATTGTACTTGGGCAGCAGCTGGTCGATATCGCCCAGCGTCGCGACGCGGATCGCCTGGGACAGGGCTCCGGTCGACACGCCGAGACGGGCCGCCTCGTCGGTTCGCGGCGTGATGAGCAGCTCTGGACGCGCGATGGCGGCGGTGTTGATCACATTGGTCAGGCCCGGCACGGCGCGCATCTCACGCTCGATGTTGCGGGCGGCCGCCAGCAGCTTGTCGCCGTCGTCGCTCTGGATCGAGTAGGAGAACACTGTCCCGTCGGTCGGCCCCCCGCCGAGCTGCGTCGGAACGCCGATGCGGGCGCCCGGGACGGTCTTGAAATGGTCCACCATCTCCCGGGTGAACTGCTTTTGGGTGATGGAGCGCTCGCCCTTGTCCACCAGCTGGGCCGTGACCGTGGCGGTGTTGACGTCGCCGCCGCCGATGGCCGCGTAGACGTTGGTCACCTCCGGCCGCTGGCGCAGTTCGCGCGACACACGGTCCACCACGGCGTCGGTCTGGCGCAGCGTCGATCCAGGCGGCAGCTCGACCGAGAAGGTCGCCCGGCCCTGGTCGACCGACGGCTGCACCTCGAACGGCACCAGCGGGGTCAGGGCGCCGGTGCCGATGAAGATCACGATGCCGGCGCCGAACACCTTCCAGCGGTTGTTCAGCGCCCAGTGCAGCTGGCGCAGGTACCAGCTCATCCACGGCGGATCCTTGTCCTCGTGGGGCTTGTGCTTGAGCAGATAGGCGCCCATCAGCGGCGTCAGCATCCGCGCCACGACAAGCGAGAACAGCACCGAGATGCAGGCCGCCAGGGCGAAGGCCTTGAAGAACTGGCCGATGACGCCCGGCATGAACCCGACCGGGGCGAAGACCGCGACGATGGTCAGGGTGGTGGCCACGACCGCCAGGCCGATCTCGTCGGCCGCCTCCATGGCCGCCGGGTACGGCGCCTTGCCGCCCCGCATGTGGCGGACGATGTTCTCGATCTCCACGATCGCGTCATCGACAAGGATGCCGATGGTCAGCGACAGCGCCAGCAGGGTGATCATGTTGAGCGACTGGCCGAGCGGCGCCAGCACGGCGAAGGTCGGGATCAGCGACAGCGGCATGGCCACCGCGGCGATCAGCGTCGCGCGCCAGTCGCGCAGGAAGATCCAGACCACGACGACTGCCAGCAGCGCGCCCAGGCCGACGGCCTCGAGCGAGGCGATGTAGCTTTCTTCGGCGAACTCGACGTTGGCGCTGATCTGCTCGATCTGCAGCTCGGGGTGCGCCTCGTCGATCTCGGCGATCTTCTTGCGGACGACCTGGGCGACCTTGACCTCGCTGGCGTCGCGCGAGCGGAAGAACTCGAACGTCACCGCTTCCTGGCCGTCGTAGCGCGCGATCGAGCGCGGCTCGGTCCAGCTGTCCTCGACGCGCCCCAGGTCGCCGAGCCGGACGCTTCCGCCGGCGACCGGCACGCGCGTTTCCGCCAGCTCGGCGACGGAGCCCGCCGCGCCCAGGGTCCGGATCGACCGTTCGGAGCCCCCGACGGTCACCCGGCCGCCGGGCAGGTCGTTGTTCACATTGACCAGCGCCTGACTGACCTGCGCCGCCGTCACCCCGAACGAGGCCAGCCGGTCGGGATCGAGCTCGACGCTGATCTCGCGTTCGACGCCTCCCCTGCGGTCGACCTGGCCCACGCCGGGGATGGCCAGCAGCGCGCGGCTGATCTCGTTGTCGACGAACCACGACAGCTGCTCGGGGCTCATCGTGCTCGAGCGTACGACGTAGGTGATGAGCGAGTCGCCGGTGATGTCCCACAGCTTGACCGTGGGTTCCTGCATGTCCTGCGGCAGGTCCGCCCGCAGGATGCCCATGGCGTTGCGGACGTCGTTTGTCGCTTTCTCGGTGTCGGTCGAAAGCTCGAACTCGATCATCGTCACGGACACGCCGTCGGTGACCGTCGAGCGCATGTGGCGCACGCCGCTCAGGCCGGAGATGGAGTCCTCGACGAGGCGGGTGACCTGGGTCTCCATCTCGCTCGGGGCCGCGCCCGGGCGGGCCGCGACGACCTGGATCAGCGGGAAGTCGACGTCCGGGTTGTTGTTGATCCGCATCGCGTTGAAGCCGGCGATCCCGCCGAGCATCAACATCGTGAACAGCATGATGATCGGGATCGGGTTCCGGATCGACCAGGACGAGATGTTGCGCATGGCGGACTACTTCGCCACGACGCGGACGTGGTCGCCGTCGGCGAGGAAGCCCGCGCCCTGGACCACGACCCGCTCGCCGGCCTTCAGGCCGCCGGACGCCTCGACGCTGTCCGGCGTCCGCGCCCCGATGACGATCGGGCGGAAGCGGACGACCGACTGCTCGCCCAGCACGAAGACGCCGGGCTTGTTGTCGCGATAGACGACGGCCACCGACGGCACGGTCACCGCCGGCTGCTCGCCGACGTTGATCTCGGCCTTGGCGTACATGCCCGGCCGGAACGCGCCGGCGCTGCTCAGCGCGATTCGGGCCATGCCGACCCGGCTCTGGACGTCGACGCGCGGCGTGACGATGCGGACCGCGCCGGGGACCGATCCGAGCTGGTCGGACGACACCGTCGCCGGCATGCCCGCCCGCACCATCGCCAGCTGCGTCTCCGGCACCTCGGCGTTGAGCTCCAGCCGGCCGTCGCGGACGATGCGGAACAGCTCGGCGCCGACGCCGACGATCTGGCCCTTGACCACCGCCCGCGAGGTGACGAGCCCGGAGACCGGCGCCCGCACCGTGGCCTGGCCGACCCGCGTGCGCATTTCCGCCAGACCGGCCTCGGCGGCGGCCAGCTGGGCGGCGGCTGTGCCCTGGTTGGCGACGGCGTTGTCGAGCCCGGCCTGGGACAGGAAGCCCCGGTCCTTCAGTTCGCGGGCCCGGGCCAGGGCGTTGTCGGCCTGGGCCAGGGTCGCGCGGGCCGCGGCGACGTTCGCCTCCTGCTGCCGCATCTGGGCGCGGAGGAGTTCGGTGTTCATCACCACCAGCGGCTGGCCCTGACGCACCCAGGCGCCTTCGTCGACCAGCACCTGCACCGCCGTCAGGCCGCCGGTCTCGGCGCCGACGACGACCTCGTTCCAGGCCGCGATGTTGCCGCTGGCGGTCACCCGGCGCGGGACGTTGACCATCGCTGCGGCCTGCACGGTCACGGTCTGGCTGGCCGCGCTCTGGGTCGGGGCGGCCTTCTTGTCGTCCGCCTTGCCGCAGGCCGCGAGGGCGATCAGCGTGATGGCGATGGCCGCCAGAGGCCCGGCCCGCCGGACGGTCGCTGTTTGCACGGTGATCTCCCCTGTCGGTCCACGCCAGAACGCCCGGCGCCCGCGCGCGGGGTCAACAGCGTGTCTACGCGCGCTATCTATGGTGGCGAGAAGCTTTCGCAAGTGCGAAAAAGCCACGGTCCCGGCGCCCCTCGCCTTCCCGCCCCGATGTGCTAGACGGGCGGCCATGAAGACCCCGCTCGAGAAGATCCGCAATTTCAGCATCGTGGCGCATATCGACCACGGCAAGTCGACCCTCTCCGACCGCCTGATCCAGGAGACGGGGGCCCTGTCGGCGCGCGAGATGACCAGCCAGGTGCTGGACAACATGGACATCGAGAAGGAGCGCGGCATCACCATCAAGGCGCAGACCGTGCGCCTGCACTACAAGGCCGACGACGGCGAGACCTACGTCCTGAACCTGATGGACACGCCGGGCCACGTCGACTTCGCCTACGAGGTCAGCCGCAGTCTCGCCGCCTGCGAGGGTTCGATCCTCGTCGTCGACGCCTCCCAGGGGGTCGAGGCCCAGACCCTGGCCAACGTCTACCAGGCGATCGACAACGACCACGAGATCGTTCCGGTCCTCAACAAGATCGACCTGCCCGCCGCCGAGCCCGACCGTGTGCGCCAGCAGATCGAGGACGTCATCGGCATCGACGCCTCCGACGCGGTGGAATGCTCGGCCAAGACCGGCCTCGGCATCCACGACGTGCTCGAGGCCATCGTCACCCGCCTGCCGCCGCCGAAGGGCGACCCGGGCGCGCCGCTGAAGGCGCTGCTGGTCGACGCCTGGTACGACGCCTACCTCGGGGTGGTGGTGCTGGTCCGCGTCTTCGACGGCACGCTGAAGGTCGGCCAGAAGGTGAAGATGATGCAGACCGGGGCGGAGTACGCCGTCGATCGGCTCGGCGTCTTCCGGCCCAAGAACACCCCGGTCGACGAGCTCGGCCCGGGCGAGGTCGGCTTCATCACCGCGAGCATCAAGGAAGTCGCCGACGCCGCCGTCGGCGACACCATCACCGACCTCAAGCGCCCGACCGACAAGCCGCTGGCCGGCTTCCGCGAGGTGCAGCCGGTGGTGTTCTGCGGCCTTTTCCCGGTCGACGCGGCCGACTTCGAGGACCTGCGCGCCGCCATCGGCAAGCTGCGCCTGAACGACGCCAGCTTCACCTACGAGATGGAGACCAGCGCCGCGCTCGGCTTCGGCTTTCGCTGCGGCTTCCTGGGCCTGCTGCACCTGGAGATCATCCAGGAGCGGCTGAGCCGCGAGTTCGACCTCGACCTGATCGCGACCGCGCCCAGCGTCGTCTACAAGGTCACCCTGACCGACGGCGCCGTCATCGACCTGCACAACCCGGCCGACCTGCCGGATCCGGTGAAGATCGAAAGCATCGCCGAGCCCTGGATCAAGGCCACCATCCTCACCCCCGACGAGTACCTTGGCTCGGTCATCAAGCTCTGCCAGGACCGCCGCGGCTCGCAGCGCGAGCTCAGCTACGTCGGCACGCGGGCGATGGTGGTCTACGACCTGCCGCTGAACGAGGTGGTGTTCGACTTCTACGACCGCCTCAAGAGCGTCTCGAAGGGCTACGCCAGCTTCGACTACCAGATCGAGGACTACCGCGAGGGCGACCTGGTGAAGATGTCGATCCTGGTCAACGCCGAGCCGGTCGACGCCCTCTCGATGCTGGTCCACCGCTCGCGCGCCGAACAGCGCGGCCGCGGCATGGTCGAGAAGATGAAGGAACTGATCCCGCCGCACATGTTCCAGATCCCGATCCAGGCGGCGATCGGCGGCCGCATCGTCGCCCGCGAGACCGTCCGCGCCCTGCGCAAGGACGTGACCGCCAAATGCTACGGCGGCGACGCCACCCGAAAGCGCAAGCTCCTCGACAAGCAGAAGGAGGGCAAGAAGCGCATGCGCCAGTTCGGCAAGGTCGAGATCCCCCAGGAAGCCTTCATCGCCGCGCTGAAGATGGATGCGGATTGAGGGCTCTATCAGGCCACCAAATTCGGGCTATGACTTATGAATGCCCGAATCCTCGACCGCCATGATTACCGAACTACGAAAGAAGTTTCTTTCGAGAATGATCGAATGCGGCCTTCTCGCCATCGACGCCCAAGGCGTCGCGAGCATTGCCGATTCTTCATCTAAGGCGAGCAGGCAGATTGCGGCTCGATTTCTTCAAAACATTGGAAGTGAAACGGCTGGCACCAGAATGGCTGGGCAAACCTCTGGACGGAGCCTAGAGGACTTTGTCCGAATTTTCTTAGAAGAGCCCTTTCCTCGTCTTTCAGTTGTACGTTGCGGGAATTTTCATGTATCAGCCGGCGGAGACATTTCTAAGTATGATCAATATTCTCATCTTACAGAGGTAGAAAGGGCGGTCCAACGAGACCCGGCGCTAAAGATCGCGCTGGGACGAGACTACATTATTAAGCCCGATGTGGTAATATACCGATCTCCTGTAAGTGACGAAGACATAAATGCTTTATTTAAGATTGTAGATGATGAGCATGCACGATTGACGCCGTTGCGCTCGACAAATGGATCCCTCCCCACACTTCACGCCAGCATTTCATGCAAGTGGACTATCCGCTCTGATCGTGTTCAGAATGCGAGAAGTGAGGCGCTAAACTTGATTAGAAATCGCAAGGGTAAACTCCCCCACATCTCAGTCGTCACGGCCGAACCAATGGCGAGCAGACTTGCGTCTATCGCACTAGGAACTGGCGATATTGACTGTGTTTACCATGTGGCATTGACCGAGCTGCGCGACGCCATCGACGAAGTGGGCAGTGAAGATGCCCGCGAACTCATTCAGGTGATGATTGAAGGGCGAAGGCTCAGGGACATCTCTGATTTGCCCTTTGACCTCGCGACTTAGGCCGCCGCCGCTCGGTTCGAAAGGATCTCAGCCACCACTTTCCCGAGCGCGCCAGCTAGTGCTGGCGGCACCGCATTCCCAATCTGCCGGGCTACTTCGATTTTCGTCCCATAGAATCTGAAGTCGTCGGGAAAACCCATAAGCCTCGCCGCTTCTCGGTGACTGATGGGACGATCCGCCTCCGGATGAAGATAGCGTCCCTTTTCCGGCTTGTAGAATTCGGTCCGGATCGTGACGGAAGGCCGATCCCACCACAGACGGCCGAAGAGGTCTGTTCCTCCGCTTGTCTTACGAACCCAGCAATCGGGGGTTATATCCGGTCGATTTGCCAGAAGATCGAACCTATTTCCTCCGGGCGGGACGGCCCGATACCGCTGTAAGCTCTTCTCGGTCGGCGTACGACCGAAGTGCAGGTCGAGGGTCGGGCTCGATCCGATCTCCGTCCCAACGGTCTGCAGAGGCAAATCCGCAATCACATCGCGGACGGTGCGCCAGCGAGGCAGATTGGACTTGAGCTTCGGGTCGGCATGCGAAGGCAGCGGAGGAAAGCTGGGAAAGTTGGAAGCGTCGCGCCAACCGAGGATGATCGTGCGCTTTCGCGTTTGCGGCGCACCGTAGTCAGCGGCGTTCAAGATCGCAGCTTGGGTCAGAAATCCGTGTTGCCGCGCCTTGGCCTCAATCAGCTGACGCTCAGGAGAGCGGAACAGTTCGGCGACGTTCTCCATGACGAAGACTCGAGCGCCCGACTTTTCTGCGATCTCGATGAACGGCTCCCAAAGGGCTCGCCGCCTATCGCCGTCGCGCTTCTTGTTCAGGAGGCTGAAACCTTGGCACGGCGGCCCGCCGATGACTACATCGGCTTGCGGAACCTCGTTGTGCTGAAGCCACTCCTCAATGTTCGCGCAAACGGCTCTACCAGGGAAATTCAGTTCGTGCGTCTTGGAGGCCGCCCTATCGTTGTCGATGGCCAGCACCGGCTCAAAACCGCCGCAGAAGCGCTTGTCGCAGAAGCCTAGGCTCATTCCGCCGGCGCCGCTGAAGAGGTCGATGATCTTGAGCGTCATAGCGCTTCCCCTGGGGGCTCCCACGCCGGGACAAAAGGCGAACAAAATAGATGTGTCAACCGCCTCTTTCGCTTAGATTGATTCTATCTCACGTGGGCTGCGACGATCTCTCTCAAGCGGGAGGCGTCTTTGAGTTCACACTCCCAGATCGTCAAGACTCGCAGCCCTTGCGCGACGAGAAGCGCCTCCTTCTCTGAATCACGTTGCCTGTTTCGTTCAAACTTGGTCTCCCAGTCTGCACGGTTGTGAGCGGGCACGGTGCCCCGCGGACAATCGTGTTGGTGCCAGAAGCAACCGTGGACCTGGATTGCCCATCCTTTGGCTCGATTGGCGAAGTCAGGGGAGCCGGGAAGCGATCTGACGTTCCGTCGGTACGACACACCCAGTGCACGCAGTACGCGGGCGACTTTCTCTTCCGGCGCCGTCCGCTTCTGCGGCACGCGAGACATGGCCAGAGATGTGCGGACATCCTTCGGTTTCATCCTCAGCGACCCCTTCGAAAAAGAAGAGCGGCGACGCCTCTACCACTGCCAATACGCACCCGCGCTGACCGGTCTTGCGCCGCAATGGACGCACCCCGACCCGGCCGAGCGACTTCGGCCTGCCTGTCCCAGTGACGGAGCAGAGCAGCGAAAGGGTTCGCCGAGAACCCCGGTGCCTACCCGGTCTGGATGCCGCAGCGCCGCGCGGCCGATCCGCCTGACGCCCCCTACCCCCTTTCCCAGTGCACCTGCGCCCCCGGGCCCAGCGGCAGGTCGAGCATGACCCAGCCGACGACCATGGCGATGCCCACGGCCATGAAGCACAGGGCGTAGGGCAGCATCAGGGCCAGCAGCGAGCCGACGCCCATCGTCCCGTCCCAGCGCCGGCCGAAGGCCAGGATCAGCGGGAAGTAGCTCATCAGGGGGGTCATGATGTTGGTGTAGCTGTCGCCCATCCGGTAGGCGGCGGTGGTCATCTCGGGGCTGATCCCCAGCAGCATGAACATCGGCACCACCACCGGCGACAGCGCGCTCCACTTGGCGCTGGCCGAGCCGATGAACAGGTCGAGGAACGACGACAGCAGCAGCACGCAGACCAGCAGCAGCGCCGGCGGCAGGGCCATGGCCTGCAGCGCCTCGGCGCCGTTGATGGCGATGATCGGGCCGATCGCCGACCAGTTGAACATGGCCACGAAGTGGGCCGCGAAGAACACGAACACCAGGTAGGGCGCCATGGTCCGCACCCCGTGCTGCATCATCTGGACGACGTCCTGGGCGGTCTTCACCGTGCCGGTCGCCCGGCCGAAGGCGACGCCGGTGGCCAGGAACAGCAGGAAGAAGCCGGCGATCAGCGCGCCGTAGAGCGGCTGCAGCCGGGCCGTGCCCGAGGCCTCCTCGTCGATGAAGGGGGTGTAGCCCGGCCACAGCGCAAGGGCGGCGAAGGCGGCGACGATCAGCAGGGCGACGAGGCCAGCCCGGCGCAGGCCGCGTCGCTCGTCGGCGGTGACCTCGGCCTTGTCGAGGTCGGCCTGCAGCTCGGCGTCGACCACCCCGCCCCAGCGGCCCAGCCGGGGTTCGACCACGCGGTCGGTGACGAACCAGATGATCGGGGTGAACAGCACGACGATGGCCGCGATGAAGTACCAGTTGCCCAGCGGATTCATCGTCCAGTCCGGGGCGATGATGCGCGCCGCCTCCTGGGTGAAGCCGAACAGCAGCACGTCGGCCTGCCCGGGCATCAGGTTGCCCGCATAGCCGCCCGACACGGCCGCGAAGGCGGCGGCCAGCCCGGCCAGCGGGTGGCGGCCGGCGACCGCGAAGATGATCGCCGCCAGCGGGATGAAGACGACATAGGCCGCGTCCGAGGCGTGGTGCGAGACCATGCCGATCACCGCCACGATCGGGGTCAGCAGGCTCTTGTGGGCGTTGCGCAGCGAGCGCCGGATCAGGGCCGAGAACAGGCCCGAGCGCTCGGCCACCGCGGCCCCGATCATGATCGTCAGCACCAGCCCCAACGGCGCGAAGCCGGCGAAGGTCTTCGGCATCTGGGTGAACAGCTGGGCGATGTTCTCTTCCGAGAACAGGCTGGAGGCGCGGTAGGTCAGCACCCCGTCCTTGAGCTCGGCGTGGGCCGGCGCCTTGTCCCCCGGGAACGGCAGCGACGCCTCCCAGCCGAGCGCCGCGCCGAGCGCCGACAGCAGCATGAGCGCGGCGATCAGCCAGACGAAGATGATGGTCGGATCGGGCAGCAGGTTGCCGATCCGCTCCACAAGGCCGAGCAGGCCGCGCTGGCGGTCGGGACGGCTGTCGTCGGTCATGTCGGGCCTCCGGCTGATTCCGGGCGCGAGCCTGAAGGCTTTCGCGCCGCAGTTCCAGATAGGGCGCGCCGCCGGAAGGGGAACGACGCCCGGCGCGGCGAGTTGGAAAGGCGTCACCGGCGGGGGCGGCCACATCAGCGACAGGGAGGTCCGCATGCCCCGCGGCGACAAGAGCAAGTACACCGACAAGCAGGAACGCAAGGCCGACCACATCGCCGAGGGCTACAAGGACAAGGGCGTGTCGGCCGGCGAGGCCGAGCGCCGCGCCTGGGCCACGGTCAACAAGGATGACGGCGGCGGCAAGAAGCCGGGCGGCTCCGGCCGCGGCAAGGACACCGGCCATCCCGCCGCGCACAGGGGCGGCGAGAAGGGCGGCAAGGCGTCGGCGAGCCGCAGCGCGGCCGAGCGTTCGGCCTCGGCGAAGAAGGCCGCCGCCACCCGCAAGCGCAACGCCGAACACGGCCACCACGCCGGTCATTGAGGAGCGCCGCCATGCGCCACAGCCCCGCCCTGCCGGGCGTCCTCGCCCTGGCCCTGCTCGCTGTCGCCGCCT
>CALKHU010000019.1 GCA_937991555.1 uncultured Caulobacter sp. | reverse complement strand
CCCTGTCCGGCGCCGAGACCGCCGAACTGCGCCGCTGGATTCGTGGGCCGGAGGGGCGCGGCCGTCGCGGCCGGGGGCTGGAGGTGCGGCTGCTCGATATCCTCGGCGACCGCGAGGACGCCCGCGCCGCGCTGCAGGACGCCGTCCACGCCGCCGCCGCCCTGCCCGGCGAGGGCTGGTCCGGCCGCATCGCGCCGCCCGACGGCCAGGCCAATCCGATCGGCCCGGTCGAGGCCTTCCTGGTCGCGGTGATCGAACAGCTGCGCGCCCGCGCTGCGCAGGGCGACCAGGGCATGGAATGCGCCGCCCGTCCGGCCACCGACCTGGTCCGCGACACCGCCGCCCTCGCCGCCGCCGCCCTGGCGCGGATCGAGGCCCCGCTGCTGGCGCTGACCCGCTGCCTCGCCGACATCCTCGACGATGAGACCGACGAGCTGCCGCCCTCCGAACGGGCGAGAATTGAAGGGGCCCTGCGGGGGCTCGACCGACGCGCCCGCATGAGCCTGCCCGGCTGGCGCTCGATGCTGAAGGCGATCGAGGAGGACGCCGAGGACGACCCCGACTTCGTCGACTGGTTCGACGCCACCTTCCTGTACGGCCGGGTGGTCGACGCCGCCTGCCGCCGCCACTGGGTCGACCCCAGCGAGCCGCTGACCGCCGCCGTTATCGCGCCGGCGCACGGCGTGCTCGTCACCAGCGCCACCCTGGCCGACAGCACGCTGGACGACCCGTTCGCGCTGGCGGAGATGCGCACGGGGGCCGCGCGCCTGCCCGACCGGCCCCAGACGCTGCGCCTGGCTTCGCCGTTCGACTACGCCGCCAACACCCGCGCCTTCGTGGTCACCGACGTCGGCAAGGACGACCCGCGCCAGGTCGCCGCCGCCATGCGAGAGCTGTTCCTCGCCGCCGGGGGCGGGGGCCTCGGCCTGTTCACCGCCATCCGCCGCCTGCGCGCGGTGCACGAACGGATCGCCGCGCCGCTGGCCGACAAGGGCCTGGCCCTCTACGCCCAGCACGTCGACCCGCTGGAGGTCGGCGCCCTCGTCGACATCTTCCGCGCCGAGGAGGACGCCTGCCTGCTGGGCACCGACGCCGTGCGCGACGGCGTCGACGTGCCCGGTCGCTCCCTGCGGCTGCTGGTCTTCGACCGCATGCCCTGGCCGCGCCCCGACATCCTGCACAAGGCCCGCCGCCAGCGCTTCGGCGGCAAGGGCTACGACGACGGCATCGCCCGCGCGCGGCTGGCGCAGGCGTTCGGGCGCCTGATCCGGCGCGCCGACGACAAGGGCGTCTTCGTGATGCTCGACGCGGCCGCCCCGACACGGCTGTTCAGCGGCCTGCCCGAGGGGGTGGAACTGCAGCGCGTGGGCCTGGTCGAGGCGATCGAGGCGACGGCTGAGTTTTTGGGGACGCACGAAGCATAGTAGCGACCTGGAAAATCTCAATCTAGGATCGTCGCATGCAGACCGCTCGCATGACCGCCATTTCGCTCCTTCTGCTCATCGCCGGCTGCGGCCCGGCAATGACACAACTGCCGCCGGAGGATGCGATAGCCTACGACGCGGTGGCTGCTTGGCGCGCTGAGGCTTACGCTCCCGGCCGCGCGGAAACTGTTGAGCATCGGCTGACGGATCTGCAGCCGATCTTCGCCGAGCCGTCCCCGGCAGCTATCGGCTTGCCGTTTCCCTCGGTCCGTGTTGCCGCAACGGTCGGGCCGAACGGGCGTGTGCTGTCGGCGCGGATCGTTTCGGCCCGGGAAGGGGTTCTTGGCGCGCCCCAGACCGCCGAGACCTCGGGCCAGGCCCTTGCTCAGGTACGGAGCCTCCGCTTCGCGCCATTTACCGTTGAGGGTCGGCCGGTCACCGCGCACGTCGAGTTGTTCATTCCGCTGGTCGAGAACCGCACGCCGCCACCGCCATCGCGCACGTTTCCCGATGGCTCGCTCGCCGGCACCCGCTTCGTTCTCTCCCGAACAGGGTGTTTCGGGTCCTGCCCCGCCTACACGGTCACGATCGAAGGCTCGGGCGAAGTTACCTGGCAGGGAGAAGCCTATGTCGCTCAGCGCGGCGCGGCGCGAGGTAGCATCGAGCCAAGCGCTGTCGCCGCCCTTCTCGACCGCGCCCGTGCTGCAGGCTTCTTTGACTTGAAGGATGTCTATCGCGCGGACATCACGGACGGGGCAACCTACACAGTGACCATCACGCATGGAGGACTGAGCAAGACCGTGGAGGACTACGACGGCGCGCTGGTCGGCATGCCTTGGGAGGTCACTCTGCTGGAACAGGCCATCGACCGAACTGCCCGCACAGCCAAATGGATCGGGCCGGACCAGATGCCTTCCTGACCGCCCCCAAACCGACTCCTTCCCGTCGCACTGATGCAATGTGCGGGGCGTAAACGCTCCGGGCGGCGGGGGCCTTCAGTGACGGAGTCGATCCATGAGCCTGCCGCAGCCCCGCCCCGACCTTCCCGCCGATGACGCCGCCTCGCCGGCCGAGGCCATCTGCGCCCGGGCCGAGGTGCAACGGGTGCGCTGGCTGACGGGTCTGAGCCAGGACGCCTTCGCCCGCTCCTTCGCCATCGATCCCGCCGCCCTGCGCGACGTCGAGGCCGGCCGGGCGCGGCCGAACGCGGCGTTTCGCGCCTATCTGAAGGTCATCGCCCGCGACCCGGTCAGCGTGCGTCAGGCGGTGGTTTCGGCTGGCCTCTGAGGCGCGGCCGGGGGCGCTACTCCTTGAACCACGCCACCTGCACCCCGGTGGCCAGCAGCACGCCGCCCGAGGTCCACAGGCTGACGTCCTGGTCGTGGAAGTTGTCATGAAAAATCCTGGCGTCCGCCACGCCGAGGACCGGCGCGGCGCCGTTGGCGTCCAGCACGGCCTGGGCGGCGTGGAAGTAGGTGGTCAGGGTCACCGTGCCCATCGGCTGGCGCGTGCCGCGCACCTGGATGATGCGCACGAAGAAGGCGTCGCTGAGCGCGGCCAGCGACACGAAGTCCAGCGGGCGGTCCGGCAGGTCGTTCAGCCAGAGCACGGAGCGGGCGCTGCGCGGTTGGGCGGGCGGCTCCTCGCCCCACCGCGGCGCGCCCTCGACGAAGCGGAAGCCGTAGCGTTCCAGCCAGCCGCCGCGGCCCTGAAGGTCCAGGGCGGGGACCGCGTCGGCCGGCGGAACCGCGGGCATGACGCCCGGACGGTGGGTCCAGGTCTCGCGACGGCGGGCGCAGACGACCGAGGCTGTCGACACGACCTGGCCGCCCTGCCGCATCTCGACGTTCCAGTGCTGGGTGGTCTTGCCGGCCCGCATCTCGCGCCAGACGACCTCGAACCCGCCCTCGGCGATCGGGGCGCAGAAGTTCACGGTCAGGGCCAGCGGGTCGCCGATCCGGGCCGGGTCGTCCAGCACCGCCCGCAGCAGCGTCGCCGCCGTGGCGCCGCCGAACGGGCCGGCCATGTTCCAGTAGTGCGGGCTGGTGTGGCCGGTCGCGCGCCGGTCGCCGGCGGGCGTCAGGGCTGTGGCCTGGTCGAGGGGGTGAAGGGCGGTCATCGGCGCTCCGGCAGGCATGTCGCGGACGATCTCAGTACCGCCGCCGCCCCGCAGCGCAAGTTAAGTTTCGAAAAGAAACCCGCCTGCCGGACGGCAGACGGGTTTCCCTAGCCCTTCACGCAGACGACCTGCTTGAGGGTGTGCACGATGTCGACCTGCGACGTCGGCGTTGTTTCACTGTCGCAGACCTGTTGCGCAGCTGTCGCACGCTCCCGCTAGCGACGGCGCCGGGCGGGGAGGCTCCCGCGCCGGCCGAGTCGACTGGACGCGACAGGGCTCCGGCGTAGCCTCCCGATCGACGCGGAGGCAGGCTTTGGAGGGCGGGTCGATGATCCGGAGGGCCGCACTGTCGATGGCGCTGGCGATGGGGGTCGCCAGCGCCGCGCTCGCCGCGCCGTTGCCCGGCGACGCCTCGCGCACGCTGCGGGCCGGCCTGCCGTGGATCTCGGTGACGCTGGACCCGGATGGGGAAAGCGCGCGCATCCACGCCGCGATCGACATCCCGGCGCCGGCCGAGCGCATCTGGAAGGCGATGACCGACTGCCGCTTCGCCTCGAAGCTGGTGGCCAGCGTCACCCGCTGCCGGGTGTTGCAACAGGGCGCCGGCTGGGACATCCGCGAGCATGTGACGAAGGGCAACCTGCTGCTGCCCACCCTGCGCAACGTGTTCCGGTCGGACTACGAGCCCTACCGCCGCATCCGCTTCCACCGCGTCGACGGCGACCTGAAGGCCATGGAAGGGCAATGGACCCTGACCGCGCTCGACAACGCCGGCTGGACCCGCGTGACCTACGAAAATCGGCTCGCCGCCCGCATCCTCGCCCCGCCCGCCGTCGTCCGCGCCGGCCTGCGCAAGGACACGCCGAAGGTGCTGGTGAACCTGCGGGACGTGGCGCGGGAATAGGAGCGGGACGCGGGGGCCGCTTCATCCCGTCCCCGCTGTCAGTGCTTCCCGCGATCCCGGCCGAAGTTCGGCTCGGCGCTTTCCTGTCCGAGCGCGATGACGCCGCGGCGGATCGCGCGGGTGCGGGTGAACAGCTCGTGCAGCTTGTCGGCCTCGCCCCAGCGGATGTGGCGGCTCAGCGCCTGCAGGTCCTCGGTGAAGCGGCCCAGCACCTCCAGCACCGCCTCCTTGTTGGCGACGAAGATGTCGCGCCACATGGTCGGGTCGCTGGCCGCGATCCGCGTGAAGTCGCGGAAGCCGCCGGCCGAGTACTTCATCACCTCGCCCTCGGTGACGCCCTCGAGGTCCGAGGCCGTGCCGACGATGTTGTAGGCGATGAGGTGGGGCAGGTGGCTGGTGATGGCCAGCACCAGGTCGTGGTGCTTCAGGTCCATGACCTCGACCTGGGCGCCGCAGCCGCGCCAGAAGGCCGAAAGCTTCGCCACCGCCTCGGCGTAGGCGGCGTCCTCGCGGCTCTCGTCGGGGGTCAGGATCACCCAGCGGCCGTCGAACAGCTCGGCGAAGCCGGCGTCGGGCCCGGAGTGTTCGGTGCCGGCGATCGGGTGGCCGGGGATGACGAAGACATGGTCCGGCGCATGGGCCTTGAGGGCCTCGGCGACGCTGCCCTTGACCGAGCCCACGTCGGTGACCGTGGCGCCGGGCGCGAGGGCCGGCGCGGCGGCGGCCATCGCCTCGCCCATCGCCAGCACCGGCACGGCGAAGATCACCAGGTCGGCGCCCGCCACGCCGTCGGCGATGTCGCCGGTCACCCGGTCGGCGAGGTCGAGGGCCACGATCCGCTCGCGGTGCTTCCCGGAGGCGTCGATGGCGACGATCTCGCCGACCACGCCCTTCTCGCGGGCGATGCGGGCGATCGAACTGCCGATCAGGCCGAAGCCGACGATGGCCAGGCGGTTGTAGAGCTTGCCGGGCATCACTGCATCCTTCGACACGCGCCTTCGGCGCTGCTCAGGATGACTGAGCCAGAAGGCGTTTCTCCAATCGTCATGGTGAGCAGCCGCGAAGCGGCGTGTCGAACCACGCAGGGACCCGGCGGCATCATTTCCTCATGAACTCGGTCAGCAGGTCGACCACGGCGCGGTTGTGCTCTTCCAGGCCGATGGTGATCCGCAGGTGGTCGGGGAGGCCGTAGTTGCCGACGCCGCGCACCAGATAGCCGCGCGAGGCGAGGAAGGCCTCGGCCTCGACCGCCGTCCTGCCCGGGGTCTGCGGGAAGCCGACCAGTACGAAGTTGGCCGCCGACGGCGCCACCTGCAGGCCGATCCCGGACAGCTGCTGCGTCAGCCAGGGCCGCCAGATCTCGACCAGGTCGATCGAGCGCTGCTTGAAGTCCTCGTCGCCGAGCGCCGCCACCGCCGCCAGCTGGGCCGGGATGTTGACGTTGAACGGCAGGCGGATGCGGTCGACCGCCGCCACCATCTCGGCGGGCAAGTAGCCCCAGCCGACCCGCAGCGCGGCGAGGCCGTAGATCTTCGAGAAGGTGCGGGTGACGGCGATGTTGCGTTCGTGGCGGGCCAGCTCGAAGTCCTCGCTGTGCTCGCGGTCGCCCTGGAACTCGGCGTAGGCGCCGTCGAGCACCAGCACCACCGACGGCGGCAGGTTCGCGTGCAGGCGCCGGATCTCGCTGAACGGGATCCAGGTGCCGGTCGGGTTGGCCGGATTGGCCACGAAGACCAGGCGGGTGCGCTCGTCGACCTGGGCGAGCAGGGCGTCGACGTCGACGTGCAGGTCCTTCTCCGCCGCGTTGCGCACCTCGGCGCCGCAGGCGCGGGCCCCGATCGCCCAGGCGGCGAAGCCGTGCTCGGGCTGGACCATGTTGTCGCCCGGCTCGAGGAAGGTCTGGCAGAGCAGCTGGAACACCTCGTCCGAGCCGCAGCCGAACAGCAGCCGCTCCGGCTCCAGGCCGTACTTCGCGGCGATTGCCTCGCGGACGATGGTGGCGCGCGGGTCGGGATAGAGAGCCAGCTTGCCGGCCGCCGCCGCGTACGCCTCCTGGGCCCTGGGCGAACTGCCGAGGATGTTCTCGTTGGCCGACAGCTTGACCGGGTTCTCGACGCCCTCGGCCTTGGCCTTGCCGGGCTTGTACGGCTCGATCCCGATGATGCCGGGCTTGGGAACCGGGCGGTCGGCGTCGAAGCGGCTGGGGGTCTGGTCGGTCATCGTGAAGTCCGGGGTTCTGGGCGAACCGGGCTTCTACACGCTACCGGTTCAAAGGTCGAAAGGTTCGGGGGCCGCGCCGATGACGCCATGCAGCCGCCCCGGCGCGCGGGCCAGCCTGGCGTCGTCGTGCTGATAATAGCCGGCCAGGCCGTAGAGGGTCAGGCCGCCGTGCTGGACCAGCGGCGCGGCGGCGACTCCGTCGCGGCTGAGCGTTTCGACGGTCTTGCGGACATCGGCGGCATCGGTGACCCACAGGGTCTGGTCGGCGCCGGTCGGACCGACCTCGACCTGGGCGACGGCGACCGCGGCGGTCGGTCCCCAGGCGGTCAGGCAGGGCAGGGTGGCGAACACCCTCAGCGTCGGCTCGGCCAGCAGCCGGCCCCACCATGAACTGTCGGGCGTCAGCGCCAGAACCCCGACGCCGCCGGCGGTGCGGGCCGCGGCCAGCGCCTCGTCCGGCTTGCCGACCACGGTCAGTTTCGGCGCGGCGCCGAAGCGCAGGCGGGCCAGCTCGACCGCGCGGCTCTCGAGCTTGCCGCCCCAGACCGACAGGTGGAACGGACCCTGCTGGCTCAGGCTGTCGGCCATGATCTCGCGCCAGATGCGGACGACGAGCGCGTTCGACGCGGCCGGGTTCTTGTTGGCCAGGATCTTGCGGACGATCTGCGCCTCGCGGGCGGGGCGCAGGCCGAACTTGCCCCCTTCGCCGGCCGCGCGCTTGGCCTCGGCCACATCCCGGGCGAGGGACGCGCGCTCGCCGATCAGCCGCAGCAGTTCGGCGTCGACGGCGTCGATGCGCGCGCGGACGGCGTCCAGGCTCGGCGGTGCGGCGGGGGCGTCCTTGCCCATTTTCATCCCCGAAGTGAGACCGGGTGCGTATTTCATCCCGGCGTCCGGGGCAATACCGCAGTCGCCTTGGAAGAATCTTGCCGCACTGTCCCCGCCGGCCGGTCAGTAGAGCCGGGGCGAGGGTCCGAGCTGAAGCGGGCCGATCGTCGCCTCGCCGTCCTTCAGATCGACATCGCCGCTGAAGGCGGGCGTGCCGTCGGCGGCGCCCTTCAGCGTCGCCTCCAGCACCCCCTGCAGGCGGCCGTCGAGCCCGACGGTCAGCGGTCCGCCGCGGCCCGACAGCACCGCATCGCCGCCGCGGACCTCGGCCGCGCTGACGGTGATCACGCCGCCGGCGTCGCGCCAGGACCGGACCGCGTCCGGCCAGTCCTCGCCCCGGAAGGCGCTCATCTTCGAGAGTTTGAGGTCCCACATCATCGACGCCGGCTTGCCCTGCACGATGCGTTCGGGAAGCCCCTTCAGCCGCAGCTTCGCGCCCTCGACCCTGAACAGCACCGCGCCCTGGTCCTGCGGGCCCGGGCGGAGATGCAGCGCCAGCTTGCCGGCCGCCTCTATCGGATAGTCCCGCGCCCCCGGCGCCGGCTCGAAGGCGAGTCCCACGCCCTCGACGGAGATCCGCGGCGGCCTGCGGTCGAAGCCGGCGAGGCTGGCGCGCAGCGCCTCGGCCCGGACGGTCACCGCGCCCCCTTCCGGCCGGGTCAGGGTGACGCCGCTCGGCGCGACGAGCACCCAATGGTCCAGTCGGTAGATGTAAGCCTCGCCCTTCAGCGTCGGCGCCGCCAGGGCCCAGCCCGAGGGTTCGGCGATGCGCGGGCCGTCCAGCACGATGTCCAGCCGGAACGGGAAGCCGCTCACCTCCCGGCGACGCCAGGCGACCTCATAACCCTGCGACCGCAGCTGCGCGACCGTCGCGTCCATGCGCGCCACGGCCTGTCCCTTGGCCCAGAACCAGCCGCCGCTCCAGCCGACGACCAGCAGCAGCGCTAGAAGCCAGGGCAGGAAAAGTCCGCGCCGGCGGGGTTTACGGCTGCGCTCGCGGTCGGGCAGGGTCATCTTGAGAGGCGCTCTTGAAGTGACGGAACGGATGGACGGCGGCGAGGCGGTGCGGGACCGCTGGGTGTTCGGATACGGATCGCTCATGTGGCGGCCCGGGTTCCCGTATGTAGAACGCCGCCGCGCGCTTCTCCACGGCCGCCGGAGGGCGTTCTGCATCTATTCGGTGCATCATCGGGGGACCTACGAGCGGCCGGGCCTCGTGCTCGGCCTCGCGCCCGGCGGCTCGACCCGCGGCGTCGCCTACCGGGTCGCCGCCGGCGACTGGGACGAGGTCTACGCCTATCTGCGCGAGCGGGAGCAGCCGACGGAGACCTACTTTGAGGCCTGGCGGCCGGTGCGCGTCGACGGCGCCGGCGCGGTCGGCTGCCTCGTCTTCCTTTCCGACGCCGCCCATCCGCAATGGGCGGGCGCCTTGAGCCTGGACCAGCAGGCGGACCTGATCGCCGGCGCCGCCGGGCTGTCGGGGCGCAACGTCGACTACCTCGCCGATCTGGTGTTGCACCTGCATGAGGACCAGCTGCGCGACGCCGGGATGGAGCGGCTCCTGGCCATGGTCCGGGAGCGCGAGTCGGCATCGCCACGCTAGGGTCCTGACCCCTCGGAGCGGTCCTATCCTCCCGTCTGCAATCGGGGGCTGAAAGCGGCCTGGATTCCGCCCTACGGAAGGCCTCGGCGACCCGGGTTTTCGAACTTGTTAACCACTCGGTGCGACGTGGGAATGTCGCGTCGGCCGACTCGGCGCGAGGCTGCGGAGAGGAAGATTCGATGGCATTCGGCTTTCTGGGAGGCGACCGCCAAAAGGCCGCCAGGGACGCGGAGCGGCTCCGCGAACTCGAAGCCCAGGCGACGGCGATGGACCGGTCGCAGGCCATCATCGAGTTCGAGCCGGACGGCACGGTGATCCGCGCCAACGCCAACTTCCTCGCCACCGTCGGCTACAGCGCCGGCGAGGTCGAAGGCCGCAAACACGCGATGTTCTGCTCGCCCGAGCATGCCGCCAGCGCCGAGTACCGTCAGCTGTGGACCGACCTCGCCCGCGGCGAGTTCCGCGTCGGCAAGTTCGAACGGATCGGCCGGGGCGGGCGCAAGATCTGGCTGCGCGCGACCTACAACCCGGTCTTCGGCCCTGACGGCCGTGTCCTGAAGGTGATCAAGTTCGCGCAGGACGTCACCGAGGACGAGCTTGAGCGCATGCGCGCCGACGAGGCCCGCCGGGCCGGCGAGGAGGAACAGAACGCCGTCGTCGCCACCCTGGCCGAGGGGCTGGGCCGCATGGCGCGCGGCGACATGACGGTGCGCATCGACGCCGCCTTCCCGGGCGCCTACCAGAAGCTGAAGGAAGACTTCAACGCGGCGGTCACCAGCCTGAAGACCGCGCTGGGCTCGATCAACGACTCCACCGCGGCGATCAACGCCGGCTCGAACGAGATCGCCAACGCCGCCGACGACCTGTCCAAGCGCACCGAGCAGCAGGCCGCCCGTCTCGAGGAGACGGCCGCCGCGCTCGACCAGATCACGGCCACGGTCCGCCGCTCGGCCGAGGGCGCCCAGCAGGCGGCCAGCGTCGTCACCGGCGCCCGCGGCGACGCCGAGCGGTCCGGTCAGGTGGTCCGCCAGGCGACCGAGGCCATGAGCGAGATCGAGAAGTCCTCGCAACAGATCGGCCAGATCATCGGGGTGATCGACGAGATCGCCTTCCAGACCAACCTGCTGGCGCTCAACGCCGGGGTCGAGGCGGCGCGGGCCGGCGACGCCGGCAAGGGCTTCGCCGTCGTTGCCTCCGAAGTCCGCGGCCTCGCCCAGCGCTCGGCCGAGGCCGCCAAGGAGATCAAGGCCCTGATCAGCGCCTCGACCACCCAGGTGGGTGAAGGGGTCAAGCTGGTCGGCGAAACCGGCAAGGCGCTGGCGGCGATCGTCGGCAAGGTCGGCGAGATCAACGACCTGGTCGTGGAAATCAGCGCCTCGGCGCAGGAACAGGCGACGGCGCTCGGCGACGTCAACAGCGCCGTCAACCAGATGGACCAGATGACCCAGCAGAACGCGGCCATGGTCGAGCAGACCACGGCCGCCGCCCGCTCGCTGCGCGGCGAGGCCGGCAATCTGACGAACCTGGTCCAGCGCTTCGAGATCGACCGACCCGCCGCCCGCTATGAGGCGCCCCGCCAGGACTTCGCGAGGCCGGAGCCCGCGCGGGCCGAGCCGGCCCGGTTCGAGGCGCCGCGTCGAGAGCCGGTCCGCTTCGATCCGCCCGCCTCCGCCGCCCGCCGTCCGCCGCCGCCGGCCCCCGAGGAGAACCCGGTCCACGCCGCCCGCT